>VHDH01000156.1 GCA_016871445.1 Verrucomicrobiota bacterium
CCGCCGACGCCGCGCCCACCGAGAGCGGCGACGGTGAAGCCAAATCAGAAGGCCGAAGCGGCCGTGGACGAGGCGATCGCGGAGGTCGCAGCAGTGAGGGCCGGGGCGATCGTCCCAAGGGCGGCCGCAAGGAACCTGCCACGCCCGCCGAGGATGGCAAAATCTACCGCGCCAAAGTCGTTTCGATAAAGGACTTTGGCTGCTTCGTGGAGTACCTGCCCGAGTCCGAGGGCCTCGTGCACGTGAGCGAACTAGCCAACTTCCGCGTCAAGCAGGTCGAGGACATCGTCAAACTCGGTGATGAAATCTGGGTCAAGTGCGTGGGCACAGACGAACGCGGCCGCGTCCGCTTTTCGCGCAAAGCCGCGATGGAAGAACGCGAGAAGGCCGAAGGTGGAGCCGCCGCGCCGGCTGCTGAGTAAGCACCCGAGGAGTAAGCTTAGTTTCACTAAATTCAAGCTGACGGCGGACTGACCACAGTCCGCCGTTTGCTTTTCAAACCCTTTGGGGAGCGCGTCATGTCCAGCGGTTCTGGAATAACTTGGCAAGCTGCCGACTCGTGCTTGTCTTCATGGATGAAGCCAAACCACGAAGTCAAAATAGGGAACCCTTGCCTGCGTTTGGCATTGCTCAATGCCGTCGCGCTCTTCCAGTGCTCGACCAATCTGCTATGAGAACATGCCTGTTGAAGGCGTAAGTTTTATGGTGGAAATCCGATAGCCAACTTCACGGCTGAATATTCGGAATGAATCTTTCCCTCGCGCGTGCGAATAACCAATTCCGGCTCTGTCCACGTATGGCCTCGTAGCCACTCCGGCAGGTCGCTTGCGCGCATCATTCCAAACAGCCCGACCAGCGGCGGTTCGCCCTCGCGGAATACCACGGGCCGCCGTCGCACGATGATCAACCCCGCCGCGTGCGCCCCTGCTTCCACCCGCGCCAGTTGCGCCGGCTCGAACGGAAACACGCACGCAAAAAAGCCTCCCGCGGCAAGGTAACGGGCCGCCGTCGCGCAATAGTCGGCCACGGTTCCGCGTAGCTCAAAGCGGCACGCAAGCTTCTGCGGATGCTCGCTCTCGACGCCCGTGCCCGGCGGGAAATAAGGCGGGCTGGCTGTCACGAGGTCGAACTGCTCGCCTTCGCGCAACACGCCCGGCGCGCGAAAATCGCCCTCCCGAATCTCATAGCGATGCGCGACGCCGTTATACTGCGCTGACTTTCTGGCCAGCGCCACGCTTTGGGGCTGCGCCTCGACCGTCACCAACTGTGCGCCAGGTAAACGCCATGCCACGATCATTCCCACCGTGCCAAGGCCGCTACCGAGATCCAATGCCGAGCGCGCCCTGGGCACCCAGCTCGTGCCATACCACGCGGTGAGAATGTCATCCGTTGAGAAACGATGTCCGTCCCGCAATTGAAAGAGGCGAAAATGGCCGCTGATGGCATCCAACGTCTCATCGTCGGCGACCACTAACCCAGCCCCTAGACCAGGCGGTATGGGCCCAGGCTTGGCCCAACCTTTAAAATGCAAGTCGCTCGTCATGAATATGGGCAACACTCAAATCCTTGTCGCCGTCGTAGTCGCTGGTTGATAGCCGACCAAGGTTTAAACTTCGCGCGTCAGGTTGACGCCCAGCTTTAATAACTTCTGCGCGTCAGCGTCGGACTTTGCCTCGGCGTAGATGCGAAGGATGGGTTCGGTGCCAGAGCCGCGCAGCATGAGCCAAGTGCCGTCCTCAGCGCAGAACTTCACGCCGTCATAGCTCTTGACGTCCACCACCGGGGATTTGAGCAGCTTCGCGGGCGGATTACTTTTGCAAAATTCCATCAGCGCAGCGCGTTTCTCCAACGGAAAGTGCGTGTCAATGCGGCCGTAGCGGTGGGGTCCGAATTGCTTTTCCAACTGGATTAGCAAGTTGTTCAACGGCTTGCGCTCAGTGGCGAGTAATTCGAGGAGCATCAGACCGGCCAAAATGCCGTCGCGCTCGGGGATGTGGCCCGGAAATCCGATGCCGCCGCTCTCCTCGAAGCCCAGTAAAACGCCGCCTTTAATAATTTCGCTGGCAATGAATTTGAAGCCTACGCCCGTTTCGATAAGCTCGAGGCCGTGCGCGGCGCAGAACTTGTCCACCATCGAGGTGGTGGTGAGCGCCTTCACCACGCGGCCCTTCATGCCTTTGTTTACGACGTAGTGGTGCAGGAGCAGGCAGATGAGTTGGTGAGTGGAAAGCGGTCGGCCTCGGCCATCCATGCCGCCGACACGGTCAGCGTCGCCGTCAGTGACGAGGCAGAGGTCGTGCGGATGCTTGGCAAGATAGGCCATGCTGCGGCCATAATTCTTGGCAATAGGTTCAGGGTTGATGCCGCCGAAGAATGGATCGTGCACGGCATTGATGGTCGTGACTTGGCACGTCGTGCCACCGAGCAGGCCCTCAAAGCAGCCCGCGCCGACGCCGAAGAGTGCCTCGTGCGCGAATTTGAGCCGCGACTTTGCAATGAGTGGAAAATCCGCCAGCTTTTTAAGCGCCGCGAAGTAGGGCGCGCGAATGTCTCGCACGATGATTTGCCCACCGTTTAAGGCCTCGGCAAAGGGAATGGACTTCACCGGTTCTGCATCAAGTAGAGTTTCGACCGCGCTGCACACCTCGGGCGGAGCCGAGCCGCCAAACCAGGCCTTGAGCTTGAAACCGTTGAAGACTGCCGGATTGTGGCTGGCGGTGAGCATCACACCGCCGATACCGCACTGTTGCTTCACGGTCCACGAGACGGCGGGCGTGGGTGTGGGGCAATTGGTCAGTGTGACAGTGAAGCCATTGGCGGCGAGAATTTCCGCCGTGCGCCGGGCGAATTGGTCGGAAAGGAAACGCCGGTCATATCCAACGACAGCCTTCTTCGTGACCCCAGCGATGGGGTTGGCAAGCCAGTAATTTGCGGTGGCCTGCGCCACGCGGCTGACGTTCTCAAACGTAAAATCCTCCGCGATTACCGCCCGCCAGCCATCAGTTCCGAATTTGATTTTGGCCATAAGTAAGCGACGAAAGTAGACCACGAAAAGACCCCTAGGGACACGAAGAAATCCCGTGGTGGGCGGTGGTCATTGCCTATCGGGCAACGAGGGCCGGCGGTAAAATCACAAATTCGGCGGGCCGCGATGAACCGCGTTTATGCAGATTACGGAGATCGAGGGAGAGTGGCGGAAGATGGTTTGTCGCACTGTAAGTCCGCGAGGCCCGGGTCGTTCTTTAGCGCGATGGCGCGCATCTTCTTCACTGCTGCTTTGAGGCTGTGCTGACCAAAGACGCCAGTGCCGCTCACAAATACGTTCGCACCGGCCCGCGCACATTCACCTACGGTGTCGAAGGTGATGCCGCCGTCCACTTCGATGTGGTAGTTCAGACTCAACTCGCGCTTCCACGCTGCGGCCTGCTGAATCTTTGGCACGCACTCGTGAATGAAGGGCTGACCGCCAAAACCAGGGTTCACCGTCATCACCAATAAAAGGTCAATGTGGTCAAGGTAAGGCCGCGCGTTTTCGATGGCCGTGGGCGGATTCACCGCAAGGCCAACCTTCTTGCCGAGCGACTTGATCTTCCAGAGCAGCCCTTCGACGCGGTCGCCGAGTTCGACATGGACGATAATCTGGTCCGCGCCGGCCTGCACGAACGGATCCAAGAGGATCTCCGGCTTCGAGCACATGAGATGCACGTCAAAGAACTTCTTGGTCAGCGGGCGCAAGGTCTTCACCACGGCGGGGCCGAAGGAGATATTTGGCACGAAGTGGCCGTCCATGATGTCGAGATGTAGCCACTCCGCGCCGGACTGGTCAAAGCGCTGGGTATCCGCCG
This sequence comes from Verrucomicrobiota bacterium, assembly GCA_016871445.1. Classification (GTDB taxonomy): domain Bacteria; phylum Verrucomicrobiota; class Verrucomicrobiia; order Limisphaerales; family SXTU01; genus SXTU01. Next base: position 3,846 of record VHDH01000156.1, read on the forward strand.
CGAAGCGCCCGTAATTGGCTGCCAGCAGCGACGGTGCGATAATCATGCGCCGAGGCTAACGGGCGGGCAGAGGAGGGTCAACTTGCGTGCGAGCAGGGTTGAAAAACGTTGGTTAAGCTGCAAAATCACGGGAATCATGTCGCCTGCCGCCATTTTATCCTGCATCGCGGCTTACTTCTGCTTCCTGCTGGCCATTGCTTGGTTCACCAGCCGCAACGCAAACAACGACTCCTACTTCCTCGGGAACAAGGCGTCGCCGTGGTATGCGGTGGCATTTGGAATGATTGGCGATTCGCTATCCGGGGTGACCTTCATCTCGGTGCCGGGGTCGGTGGGCATGTCGGCATTTTCCTATCTGCAAATCGTATTTGGGTACGTGCTGGGTTACGCGGTCATCGCGTTTGTGCTGCTGCCGCTCTACTACCGGCTAAACCTCACCTCCATTTACAGTTACCTGCGCGGGCGATTTGGCGCGTGGTCACAACGTACCGGCTCGGCCTACTTCATCCTGTCGCGGACGCTGGGTGCGGCAGCACGCCTGTTCCTGGCAGCCAGTGTCATTCAAACCTTTGTGTTCGATGCGTGGGGCGTGCCCTTTTGGCTGTCGGTGGCCAGCATCATCGGCCTGATGCTAGCCTACACCTACAAAGGCGGCATCAAGACCCTGGTGTGGACGGACACATTCCAAAGCTCGTTCTTGCTGCTCGGCGTGGGGCTGTCCATCTGGGCCATCGCGCGGCAGCTTGGCCTCGACTGGAGCGGACTGCTTCAGGTCATCAACGACAGCCCGAACTCGCAGGTGCTTTTTTGGGACGCAAAGGAGGGAACATATTTTTGGAAGCAATTTTTCGGCGGTGCGTTCATTGCTATCGTGATGACTGGTCTTGACCAGAACATGATGCAAAAAAACCTGAGTTGTCGGTCGCTGCGCGAGGCGCAGATCAACATGGTGAGTTTCAGCCTCGTAGTAGTGCTGGTGAACCTCTGCTTCCTCGCGGTGGGCGTGCTGCTCTACACCTACGCCTCCGCCAAAAGCGTGGCGTTGCCGACGCGCACTGATCACTTGTTTCCCATGCTCGCGCTGCAACACTTGGGTACGTTTGCCGCAGTGGTGTTTGTGCTCGGGCTGACGGCGGCAACGTTCTCGAGCGCGGACTCGGTACTGACGACCCTGACCACGAGCTTCCTCATCGACATTCTCGGCACTGAGCAGCGAAAAGATCTGGACGAGGCGCGCAAGACCGTGCTGCGAAACCGGATCCATGTGGGATTTGCCGTTGTGTTACTGCTGACTATCCTGGTGTTTCAAGCGGTCGGCACGCCGAGTGTCATCAGCGCAGTGCTCAAGCTGGCAAATTACACCTATGGCCCATTACTAGGCCTGTTCGTATTTGGCCTGATTTGCCGACGGCGTGTGCGAGATAACTGGGTGCCATTGGTCTGCGGTATGCCACCCATCGCGTGCTACCTGCTCGACACCAACTCAAAGGCGTGGTTCAACGGCTACAGCTTCGGTAACGAACTGCTCATTCTAAACGGCCTACTAACCGTGGCAGGGCTGCTTGCCATTTCGCGAATTAACGACACCGATACGGAACCACGCGAGTGGTAGCCCACCCCTTGACGTAAGGGGCATTGTGGCAGAAAGTCTCTCCGCTGACCGGGGGCGCACTGGTTTCGACTTGGGAGATGCGCCAGAGGCGGCATGCCGAGGATGGTTCGTTGGCCTCGTAAAACACCGGACCAAAACATAAGAGCTAACGACGAGTTGGCCCTCGCGGCCTAAACCCCCGCGACGTTCACCGGCAGACACCTGCTATGTCGAATGAACGCCACTTGCAGGCATGGCTGAGAGCGGAGACCGCGCGCTGGCAGCCGAGATTATTACTGCGGACTAAGCAACGGGTTTCGCGTCCAGGCGTCAGCCCGCAGCCGACAAAACACCCTGGACTAAGCATGTAGTCGCGGCTGGTTATTCTGCTAAGGACGGGGGTTCGACTCCCCCCGCCTCCACCAGCTTTTTTAAGGATACGCTGCCTGATTGCCATTAGTTTTGATGACGGCCGGAGGGCTCCCTAGCTCGATCTCGTAGGCCATCGGCCACTGCTTCGCATCGGCATAGACTCGATACCGCAGCTTGAGCATTGTCAGGCCTAAC
>VHDH01000157.1 GCA_016871445.1 Verrucomicrobiota bacterium
CCGCGCAAGCAAATCCCCCCGCTTGAGTTTCTCGCCGGGTTTGGCGAGCGCGTCCACCCCGACTTCCGGCTGGATGATGGAGGCTTTCGTCATACGGCCACCGCCGAGGTCGCGGACAATTTCACCGATGATTCGTGCATCACATCGGATGACAAAACCTTCCTCCTCGGCGCGACACTCCTGCACGACGGGCGCGATGTGATCGGTTTGAAGTTTGGCATGAAAGGCTTCAAGATCCGCCCCCTGCGCCTCAAGTAGTTCATCCCACTTTCGGCGTGGCGCGCCTGTGGCTAGGCAATCGCGCACGGTCTGGCGTGCGGCGACGAGATCATGCGACCTGTCGGTTTGCACGAGCAGCGAGGCAGCACATTCGACCACGAGTGTCTCCACATCCCGAGGCCCGCGCCCTTCGAGGCACGCGATAGCCTCCTTCACTTCCAGCCAATTGCCAGCAGCGCAGCCGTGTGGCGCGCTCATATCCACGATTAACGCGCGCGTCATTACGCCGCACTCGCTGGCAAGTTGCACGATGGATCGCGCGAGATCGCGGGCCTCCGCACGCGAGGGCATGAACGCGGCCGGGCCAAACTTCACGTCCATCACCAGGGCAACGAGCCCCTCAGCGAGCTTCTTGGAGAGGATGCTAGCCGTAATCAATGGAATGCTTGGCACGGTGGCCGTCACGTCGCGCAGCGCGTAGAGCAACTTATCAGCAGGAATCATGTTCTCCGTTTGACCACCCATCGCTACGCCGATGCGCTGCGTTTGCTCGACCAGCCGTTCGGGACCGAGTTGCGTGGTCAGTCCGGGAATAGATTCAAGTTTATCAAGTGTGCCACCGGTGATGCCCAGCCCGCGCCCCGAAATCATCGGCACGCGAAAACCGAGACAAGCCAGCAGTGGGGCAAGCGGGAGGGAAATTTTGTCACCCACCCCGCCAGTCGAGTGCTTGTCCACGACGGGACGCGGATCAGCTGGGAACTGCAACACTTCGCCAGAGTCGCGCATGGCCAGCGTTAATGCGCGGGTTTCCCCACCGTTAAGACCACGATAAAACACGGCCATGAGAAACGCCGCCATCTGGTAATCGGGAATTCGTCCGCCCACGTAGGCCGTGACCATCTCCTGCAACTGCGCCGACGTGAGCGTGCGGCCGTCACGCTTGGCTTCGATAAGCGGGAGGAAGTTCATGCGCTAGGTAAGGGCGGGGGCAGAAGTCAGCGGTCGTGCTCACGAAAGCGGCAGAGGCATAGCTTAGCCGCGCCGCGCGTCGCAAGGGAATTGAACGAGGGAAAATCGCGAATCACGCGAACTGTTCAAATACCACTGAGAGATGCACTAAAGGCCAAGGTTCGCAGGGAAAACGGAAATTGTCCTCCGCGAACCGCTACCTTCGCAGCGTCTCTGCACTGACGTTCAGGGCGGCGGCGCGGGCAGGCCCGACGGCTTGCTATTCGCAAAGTTTCCCTCCTCGCAGCCGCGCACAAATCCTTCCGTGACGCGCTTCAAGTCCTCCCAGCGACGGCGGATGTCCTTAGCCTCAGTCTTGGTGACCTGGTTATCCCCGGCCGCGGTGGCGATGACGCCGAGCATGTCTGCGAACTCCTGAACAATCTGGTTCGTAGCCGGGATGACCTGATACGGATGTGGCCAGTGAGCCTTGGGATTGTGGATAAAAAAGCCGCCCGCCCGCTCGCAAATCCACTGAGGCAGCCGCGGGTCATGAGTGCTTTTGATAAGCTGATCGATGCGGTCCAACGGATTGGCGAGGCCGCTACCCTCAACCTTTTCCGTCGGCTCGGCCCATTTGTAAATCATGGACAACGAGAGATTAAGGTCAGCAGCGATTTGCTTGGCGCTGGTGACCTTAAAAACCTCGCGCAGCAGCTCATGAGATTGCATGGCGGTGTGGTAGCATGAGGCGCTGGCTGGGTGAAGAGCAGAGCGCATGGCGAAAACGGATGTCCTCGCTTTGAAACGCACCCCACAAACCCTCTGGGAGTTTGCGAACAATCCGTCCCAGCGCGCCCGCAGGAAGAAAGAATGACTACGCGTTATTGTTTTCTCAATTCTTTTCGCACTTGCCTGTCCCGCTGTTACCGATTTAAGTAAAAAAACTGTTCGCAAATTGCGGGATCACTATGAGCTTGGATTCGTTGATCTACCTGCTATGCCTCGGAGGCGGCTTCCTATTCCTGATCATCCTCGCGTTGTTGGGGCATTTCGTAGACGGCGTCGAGCACCACGATATGGGCGGCACCCATGCGGAAACCGGAGCATCAGATTCGCACGGCAGCGGGGTCTCGGTCTTCAGCCCGATGATTATCGCCGCCTTCCTGACCGGCTTTGGCGCGTTTGGTTACCTCCTCAGCCGGGTGGAGGGGACCCGCTCCCCGGCTATCAGCGCGCCACTTGCAGCAGTGGGCGCGTTTGCGTTTGCCAGCGTGATTGTCTCCGCGCTGCGCTTGGTGTTCCGCAAAACGCAGAGCTCGAGTGAATCCACCGCCGCCAGCGTGGTAGGCATGAGCGCGACGCTCGGCACCGGCATTCCCGAGAACGGCGTCGGCGAAATCGTTTATGTGCAAGGCGGAACCCGTTACACCGCTCCGGCCCGATCGGAGGATGGTAAGGCCATTGCCACCGGCGCACCCGTCACCGTGACGCGCCTCGTCGGTTCCCAGTTTTTCGTCAAGCCTGCCTGACCCGCTCTCCACTCCTACCAACCTATGTCATTCCCACCCCTGCTTGCCCAAGTCTCCGGTTCCGGTGCGGCCATCGGCGTGGCGGCCATGCTCGCCCTGCTGGTCACCGTCATCATCATCTTCGCCATCTTTGCGAGCCGCTATACCAAGGTCGGCCCCAACGAGGTGCTCGTCATCTCTGGTCGCAAACGCCGCCTCGTGGATCCTGACGGCAATTCGCGCGAGGTGGGCTTCCGCATCGTCAAAGGCGGCGGGGTCTTCGTCTGGCCGGTCTTTGAGCGCCAGGACCGCTTGTCCCTCGAGCTTCTGACGATTGATGTCCAAACGCCCGAAGTTTACACCAGTAAAGGCGTGCCAGTGAAAGTGGACGGCGTGGCACAGATCAAGGTCAAGGGCGACGACGTCTCCATCGCGACTGCCGCGGAGCAATTCCTCAGCAAGTCCACCGATGAAATAAAGAACGTCGCGATGCAGACGCTGGAAGGCCACCTGCGGGCGATTCTCGGCACGATGACCGTCGAGGAGATTTACCAGAACCGTGACGCCTTCGCCTCGCGCGTGCAGGAGGTCGCCGCTAGTGACACGGCCAACATGGGCTTGGGCATCGTCTCCTTCACCATTCGCGACATCCGCGACACGCAGGGCTATCTCGACGCCCTGGGCAAGCCCCGCATTGCGCAGGTAAAACGCGACGCGCAGATCGCCCAAGCTGAGGCCGACCGTGACGCAATGATCAAATCCTCGCAAGCCACGCAGGCTGGCCAGGAAGCGAAATTTCTCGCCGACACCAAGATCGCTGAGGCCCAGCGCGACTACGAAAGCAACTTTGCCCAGTATCAAGCCGCCGTAAACCAAAAGAAGGCTGAGTCCGATCTCGCCTACGACCTCCAAAAATATAAGACTGGCCAGCTGGTGAAGGCTGAGGAGGTGCAGGTCGAGATCGTGGCTAAGCAGAAGCAGATCGAGTTACAGGAACAAGAAATCAAACGAAAGGAGCGAGAGCTACAGGCCACCGTGCAGAAGCCCGCCGAGGCCGAACGCCAGAAAGTCGAGACCCTCGCCAACGCCCGCAAGTTCCAGCTTGAGACCGAGGCCACCGGCGCAGCCAATGCCGCAAAGGCCACCGGCTTTGCCAATGCCGATGTGGCGAAAGCCACCGGTCTGGCTGAAGCGGAGGCCAACAAGGCACGCGGTCTGGCCAACGCTGATGTCGCCAAGGCCACCGGTCTGGTGCAGGCCGCCGTCATTGAGGCGCAAGGCAAGGCGACCGCAGAGGCCACACGTCTCAAAGCCGAGGCCTTCCAACAATACAACGAGGCCGCTGTCATTGAACTGCTCGTCAAAGCCATGCCCGAAATCGCCGGGAAAATCTCTGAACCACTCGCGAAGACCGAAAAGATGGTCATCATCAACTCCGGCACTGGCACTGGCGGCGGCGCGAGCAAGTTCACCGGCGATGTGACACAGATCATCGCGCAGCTCCCGCCCGTGTTGGAAAGCCTCACTGGCATCAAGTTCGAGAAGCTCCTGCAGGAGGTTCCCGCGCTAAAGCGGGCGATGGAAAAAAGTGAGCCGGAAAATTGACTCCGCACCACCACCGTCTATTGCCTGAGGGTTTCGCGTTGATTGCGATGATTCTGATTATTGCATCAGCCTCGCTCTGACTAAAAATAGAGAGACTTCAGCTATGACATCAGCTCTGGCAAGCCGGGCATTTTTCCCGGCTTTGCTTTTCTGCAGGACGACTTCCTAAGTGGTTGTTGTTCTTCCTACTCGTCCCAGTAATACAGACCGGTCTTGTCCGAAGGCAGAAAATGAAATACTCCCTCAAGCACCTGCCGTTTTTGTCACCACGCAAGGGCATCTAAGGAGAACCCGTTTTCATCGGATATCTCCTAGATTTATAGTAAGCACGCATGTCGTTCACCACCGCCCTTGACCTCGCGCAAGCCCTCGTCCGCTTGCCCAGCGTAAACCCAAACTATGACTCGAGTAGTGCTGGTGAAGGCATGGTGACAGATTGGATCGCAACTTGGGGGCGCGCAAATGGCTTTAGTGTCCAACGGCAGCCGGTCCTTCAAGGCCGAGAAAATGTCCTGCTTCAATTGCGCAATGGCACCGACCACCCGCACTTCATGCTCAACGGCCACACGGACACCGTAGGCGTCGGTGGGATGACCATCGCACCCTTTGGGGGCGAAGTGCGTGAGGGCCGACTGTGGGGCCGGGGTACAAGCGACATGAAAGGCCCGCTCGCGTGCATGCTGGCCGCCGCCTTACGCTTAAAGAACACGCCCAATTCATGGCGCGGCACACTCACGGTCGCCTGCATGGCGGATGAGGAATTTCGCTTCCGGGGCGTAACGGCGATGCTGGAGCAGCTGAAACCGCTCCCCGACTTCGCCGTTGTGGGCGAGCCGACGCGCCTTCGTGTGGTGCGCGGTTGCAAAGGCTGCCTGCGGTTCACCATCCACGCGCTGGGCCGCGCCGCACACAGCAGCAAGCCGCATGAGGGCCGCAGCGCCGTGGTCGCGATGGCGCACGCGATTCTGGACTTGGAGCAGCACTTCGCCACGCGCCTGACGCAGATTACCTCACCCGGCTTCGGCACCAGCACCGGCTCCATCGGCCTCATCAGCGGCGGCACGGGCGTGAACATCGTGCCCGAGCACTGCGCCATCCAAGTGGACATCCGGCTGCTGCCCGGGCAGGACTGGCGCGAAACGTACAGGGAAATCCAAGCCCGCCTCCGCGAACGCTGCCAGCAGGTGCCGGAAGTGAGCTGGCAGTTCGATGATCCAAGCGTGGTTGACCAGAGCTTCGAGTTTTCCCCTAAACATCCGCTGGTGAAGACCGCCAGCGCCGTCCTTGGTCAACCGGAACCGGACGTGGTATTTTTCTCGTGTGACGCCAGCAAGATCGCCGCACGCGGTGTGCCGGTGATCGTGCTTGGCCCTGGCGACATCGCCCAAGCGCACACGGTGGACGAGCACATCGCGTTGGGAGACTTGGAGGCTGGTACCGATGCTTATGCGCGGCTCGCCCAAGCGTTGATGCCGCCCTGAGACAGCGGACGGTGGCCGCTGGGCTTTCGGAAGTTCCAGCGCTTTATCAGTGCTCGCCGATTGCCTTTAAAAAAGCGGGGCGGATTTTCTTGTGACCTTGCCCCCCTTTCGCGGCAACATCCCGCCATGCTGACGCCCGCCACTCGCCACCGCGATTTTCC
>VHDH01000158.1 GCA_016871445.1 Verrucomicrobiota bacterium
CTTTGGCCTTAAGCATGCAGGCAACCTTGTCGTCTACCATGCGGTCAAGGTATTTGCGCGCCGTTCGCTTATGCAACGGCGTGAAGAAGTTCATCAACTGACCCATGAGCCTATGGAATACCAAATAACCAGCACAAGGGGAAGTCAGGAAGAAGCCTTAGCCGCCTGCACTGAGCCCTGCACTGGTGGACCTAGATGCTGAGGAAAAGCAAACCGCCTGAGTTCAAGCAAGCATTCTACTTGTTTACTGCGGCCGTCCTCTGCGGCTCGGGCGCGGATGAGGCAGGCGGCTCGAAGGTGGCAAGGCTGTTGCCGTTTGAGCCATTCCAGAGGCGCAGCACGCCATCCTGCCCTCCAGCGATCACAACTTTCCCGTCAGGCGTGGCGGCGGCAGCATAGACGAAATCCTTGGCGCCGACGAAGCTGCGCGCATCAGCCCCACTTTCATTGATGAGGCGCACTTTACCATCTCCGCCGGTGGCTACAAACTGGTCGCCCACGCCAACGTGACCGATGCTGGTAGCCTCCTTGTCGAAGCCCTTGATCGTCCGGACGACCTCACCGGTGACGAGGCTCCAGACCTTCACGGAGTTGTCCGCACCCGCGCTGACCACAATGCGTCCGTCGCGCTTGAGGCTCACGCCCAGCACGTGGTGGGTGTGACCCTCGAAGGACTTGAGGAGCTTTGCGTCCGCAACGGTCCAAACCTTCACGAACTTGTCTGCCGCGCCACTGGCAAGCCGAGTGCCGTCACCAGAGAGAGAGATACCCTGCACGGTATCGCTGTGGGCGTTTTTAAACTCGCGTACGAGCGCGCCGGTTTTTATATCCCACTGCTTCAACTCGCCGCTGCGCGATGGTTCGCCGCTGCCGGTCACGAGCGTCTTGCCGTCCGGGCTGAAGGCGAGCGTGTTCACGCGGCCTGTCAGCGGCGACGGCCCGGTGGCGGAGCCGATAGTGCGAACCAGTTTCCATTCAGGTTGCGCATTCCAAGCCATGATCTGCTGGCCGGCGGCGGCAAGCACTCCGTTCGCGGCAAAGGCCACTGCGCTCGCGCCGCCCTTGTATGTTTCTATAGCGGTGCCGGTAATCGCGCTCCAAGTGCGGACCGCACCGTCCTCGTGCGCGGTGGCGAGGAGCCTGCCGTCGGCTGAGAAGGCGATGGATCGAACAGCCTTCTCGGCGTCCGCGGTGGCTTTCTTCTGCTCGGTGGCAGCAGCATCCGCTTTCTTCTGCGCGGCCTCGGCCGTCTCGATGTCTTTCTTGGTCGTCACGACCAGATCGCCGGCTTTTTTTGCGTCCTGCACGGCTCGCTTAGCGGCGTCGTCGGCATCAGTGTATTTGCGAACCTCCGATGTCGCGTCGGTGAATTTCTTCGCCTCGGCGGTGAGCTTGTCGGTGGCGTCCTTAAGGGTCTTGTTGGTGTCGGCCAGCATCTTTTCAACAGCAGCCTTCGCGTCTGCCGCTGCCTTGGATTTGTCCGCAGCCTCCTTCGAGGCCTTCTCGGCGGCCGGCTTGTCGGCCTCGGCGGCTTTGGCCAAGGCTTCCGCAGCCGTCTTCGCAGCGGCAACCGCATCCGTGGCGACCTTGTCAGCGGCTTCCTTGTCCGCCATGGCTTTCTTTTGCGCGGTCTCAGCATCGGCCTTTAGTTTTTCGGCGGTGGTTTTGGCGGTGGTGGCTTCGGCGAGTTTTTTCTGGTTCTCAGGGTGGGGTTTCTCGAGCTTGACGCGTTCTTCCTCGGTTTTCTTGGCGGCCTCTTCCGCCTTCTTCAAGTCGTCCTCAGCTTTCTTGAGGGCCGCCTTTTGGTAGGTCACCTCGTTGTTCGCGAAGGTCAGTACTCGGTCAGAGAGTGCTTGGGCATCAAGGAGGCCACGATCGCCCTTTACGTCGGCAACGAGATTGCCGTTAGCCCCGTTCCACAGCTTAGCGACCACGCCGCCCGCCGAGGCGAAGGTTTTGCCGTCCGCGCTCACTGCAACAGCCGTTACCGGCGCACCGTGCGCGACAGTGCGTACCTGCGAGGCGGTTTCCACGTTCCACACGCGGACGGAGGCATCAGCACTCCCGGAAAGAATCTGCGTGGGCGTGGTCGGTGAAGTTTCGAGCGCGGTGATGGCCGCGGTATGCCCCTTGATTTCCTTGCCGGCCTCGACCTTGCCGCCCGCCGCGTCGGGCAACTTCCAGGTGCGGATGAGGTTGTCCGCGCCACCGGTGACGATTTGTTTGCCATCGGCAAGCCAGGTCACGGCATTGACCTCGGCAGGCGTAGTGACTTCGGCAAAAAGTGCACCGTCTGCGACATTCCAAACGCGCGCGGTCTTGTCCGCCGCACCGGAGATGAGCCGCGTGCCATCGAGCGTGAACTTGAGGCCGCGCACCGGGCCCGTGTGGCCGGAGAGCGTCTTTGCGGACGCGCCTGCTGTAGCGTTCCAGAGCTTGATGTTGTTTCCATCCGCGGTGGCGAGCAGCTTGCCGTCCGCGCTGGCAACCATTGCCTGCACGGACTTTTCCGCCGCGTTCGCGAGGGTGAACTTCGCCGCCAGCGGCACCCGTTCCCAAATTTTCACCTCGCGGAAACTGCCCGAGGCGAGCGTGCTGCCATCGGGACTAAACGCGAGTGCGAGAGCCATGTCGCGGTGAGCGACGCCTGGTCGCGCATAGGTCTTGTCTGCGAGCAGACCGGGATCGGTGAGACGACCGACGGCAGTGGCAGTGGGTACGTGGAACAAGTGAATCTGGTTTGCGCGACCGGCAGCGGCGAACTGCCCGTCATCCGTCAGGGCTACGGCGTAAACGGGGTTTAAGCCTGGGGGCAGTGGCTGCCAAACAATTGGGCCACCGCCTTTAACCTCACCAGTCGCGCCCTGCTCGATCCAAAGGCGCAGCAAAGCCAGTTCGTCGGGATTGAGGTTTTTTGCCCCAGCCTTGTTGCCAGTGGGTGGCATAGTGGGCTTGCTTGTGTGCGCGGCTACACGGAAGAGCGAGCTGCTGTCGGGCTTTTTAGGCTCTACGATCTTACCCGTCTCGCCCCCCTTGGCGATGGTCTGGGGCGTCTCTAAGTTCACCCCGTCCTCACCCTTCTGCGAATTGTGGCACGAAAGACAATTGCGACGGAGCATCGGGAGAATTTCTTTCTCGAAGTCCACCTTGGCAGTGCGGCTCAACTTAGCGACGGGTAACGGGCCTTTCTTGGCTTCCCCTTTAGGCGCATCGGCGGCCAAGATTAAAAACGGGATGGCGATAGTGCAGGCAATCAAGAGCGACAACTGGCGGCGATTCAGGAACGTTTGCATAATCAATTATACTCTGAAAGGCAGACGCGACCTGCTCGGGTAGTGTTCACGAGGAATCGCATTTAGCTTCATCAAGTTAGTTAAGCGCGTGGATTCAAGTTGTTCATCGTCCCTTTTTGAAATCCGTTGACCCGACTTTTTACACTACTTAGATTTGCCAAAAATCTTATTAGCCGACCTACCCAGAAAGTATGAGCAATCCAACGACTACAGCCGCAAGCAAAGGCCTCGAAGGCGTGGTGGCCGCGCAGACGCGGCTCAGCGATGTCAAAGGCGACATTGGTCAATTAATTTACTGTGGCTACGACATCAATGAACTCGCCGGCAAGGTCACCTATGAGGAGGTTGTCCATCTGCTGCACCACAACCACCTGCCAAACAAGACAGAGCTTTCAGAGTTAAAGGGCACGCTTGCACATTTTCGAGACATTCCCCAAGGAGTAATTGATACCATTTGTAAGCTGCCTAAAGACACTCCGCCGATGAATGCCATCCGCACCGCGGTGTCGGCGCTGGGCTGTTTCGACACTACGAGCGAGGATGACTCGCAGCATGCGCAACGGCGCAAGGCACTCCGTCTAATCGCGCAGTTGCCAGTGGTGACGGCCTATTTTCATCGCAATCGGCAAGGTCTACCGCTCGTGCCACCAGACGCAAAGCTTGGCGAGGCCGCGAACTTTCTCTGGATGGTCAACGGGACCAAGCCCACCAAGGACATGGAAAATACCATGGATGTTTGTTACGTGCTCCACGCAGACCATGGCATGAATGCTTCTACTTTCAGTGCGCGCGTCACCATCGCCACTCTGTCGGACATGTACTCTGCCATCACCACGGCGATCGGCACGTTGAAAGGCCCTCTCCACGGCGGCGCGAACGAGGGCGTCATCAAGATGCTGCACGAGATTGGTTCGCTAGAGAAGGTGGACGGCTGGGTTGCCGACGCCTTGGCGCAGAAGAAAAAAATCATGGGCATTGGCCACCGCGTTTACAAGGTGCTCGACCCCCGTGCGCCGCACTTGAAGAAGATGGCCCAAATCTTAAGCAGCCAACTCGGCGAGCCCAAGTGGATTCAGATGTCCGAGCGTATTGCCGAGCTGATGCTCACGAAGAAGAATCTGCACGCGAACGTGGATTTCTACAGCGCCACGGTCTATTACTCGCTCGGCATTCCCACCGACCTCTTCACGCCTATCTTCGCCATCGCGCGCACGAGCGGCTGGACGGCGCACGTCCTTGAACAACTCGCCGACAACCGCCTCATCCGCCCGCAGTCCGTTTACACCGGGCCGGTCGGCTTAAAGGTCGTGCCGAAGGACCAGCGGTGAGGTCTCCTATGCGCCGGACCAACGTGCCGCGGCGGCGCGGATCAACGCGAGGCTGCCGCGCCGATCACACCCAGAGCCAACAGCGCGATGCCAATTACCACTCCCAGCAAAATAAACACTGTTGTGATTATGCCACAAATGCGCCCGGCGTTGGTGGAGCTCCGGCCGCTGGGATCCATGATGCCGCCATCCATTTGCTTGAGGTCGCCGTTACCCATGATCCAAGCGGCAATTCCTAGGGGAGCGCAAACGAACAAACCGAGGATGCCCAAGACAAGGATGAGTGTTCCGCGATGTGGTCTCATAGATTGAAAAGAATTAGTGTTGTGGCTGACGAAAGGATTTCCCCAAGATTTTTGCAAGCTTAATTTTCATCGCCATGAACATCCACGAATACCAAGCCAAGCAACTCCTCAAGCAATACGGCGTCGCCGTGCCCGACGGTGACGTCTGCAAGACGCCTTATGAAGCCTTCGCCGCCGCCGAGAAACTCGTCGCCGCTGGCCACAAGATGCTGGTTGTGAAATCCCAAATTCACGCGGGTGGACGCGGCAAAGGCACCTTCAAGAGCGGCTTTAAGGGCGGCGTGAAACTTTGCAAGACCGCCGCCGAAGCCAAGGACCTTGCCACGGCGATGCTCGGCAACGTGCTCGTCACCAAGCAGACCGGCCCCGACGGCCGCCTCGTCAGCACGCTGCTTGTGGCCGGCGCGCCGAACATCAAGAAGGAGCTTTACCTCGCCGTGCTGCTCGACCGCGGCAACTCCCGTCCGCTCATCATGGCCAGCACCGAGGGCGGCGTGGACATCGAGGAAGTCGCCGAGAAGACGCCGGAGAAAATCGTGAAGGAACACGTGGACCCCGGCATGGGCTTCCAAGGCTGGCAAGGCCGCAAAATCGCCGCCGCGCTCGGCCTCAAGGGCGACCTCGCCAACCAGTGCGCCAAGCTCCTCGCAGGCGTTTACAAGACCTGGTGGGAAGCCGACGCCTCGATGGTGGAAATTAACCCGCTCTGCATCATCGAAGGCACCGACGGCAAGGATCAGCTCGTCGCCGTGGACGCCAAAATCGGCCTCGATGACAACGCGCTCTATCGCCACAAGGACATCCAAGCCATGCGCGACCTCGCCGAGGAATCGCCGCTGGAAATCGAGGCGAGCAAGTTCAACTTGAACTACATCAAGCTCGACGGCTCCATCGCCTGCCTCGTCAA
>VHDH01000159.1 GCA_016871445.1 Verrucomicrobiota bacterium
CGGCCTGAGTGGTATTTCCTTTTCCTTTTTGAACTACTCAAATACTTCCCAGGCGAGTCGGAAATCATCGGGGCCATTATCCTGCCTGGAGCGGCAGTGGGCCTGATGTTTGCGATGCCCGTCCTCGGTCAGTGGAAGCTTGGCCATCGCTTCAACCTAGTCTTCATCTTTGGCGGACTTGCCGGTGCGGGGCTGCTTACGTGGATGGCTATCAAGCAGGACAAGAACGACCCCAATTTCCAGCGCGCCCTCAAAGATTCACACCAGCAAGCAGCCCGCATTATCGAATTGGCGAAAGCCCCCACCGGCATTCCCGTCACCGGTGCTGCAGCGTTGCTGCGCGAGGATCCTTTAATCCAAGGGCCAAAGCTCTTCGCCAAGAATTGTGCGAGTTGCCATCGTTATGACGGCCACGACGGCGAGGGAAACCCCGTCAAAGACCCGCAGTCTGCGGCAGATCTTAAGGGCTTTGCCAGCCGCCAATGGCTCTCCGGATTACTCGATCCTGCGAAGGTTGATAGCTTGCACTACTTCGGCGGCACCAAATTCAAGGATGGCAAAATGGTCAAGTGGGTGAAAAAGAACGCCGATGAACCGAAGGAGCAGGAGCAGCTTAAGAAAGTTATTGCTGCCTTATCTGCCGAGGCGCAGCTCAAGTCCCAACGCGACGCTGATGCACGCGACGCCGACCTCATCAAACAGGGCCGCGAGTTGTTGCGCGGCGACGTGGCCTGCACTGACTGTCACGCCTTTGGCCGGCCCGACCCCGATGCCACCGGACCCGACCTGACAGGTTATGGCTCGCGCACTTGGTTGGTCCGCTTTATCAGCAACCCTGCTCATGCTGACTTTTACGGCAAACGCAACGACCGCATGCCGTTGTTTGGCGAAAAGCAGATCCTCGATGCCAAGACCATCGGCCTGCTCAGCGATTGGTTGCGTGGGGATTGGTACGAAGCGCCTAAAACGGCGACGAAGTGACTTGTGTTCAATGAAAAACTGAACACGCGGCTAAAATGTCCATCCTCCACTCCGCTTATTTCTTAAAGTGCCGGTCGGCGAACTTGAGGTATTGTTCCCAGTCGTAAGCCGTCACGTCATGTTTGCCCGTGCGGACGTGGTAGCCAATAGAGTCCCCCACTGGTTGGTTCACGTTAGGCCATTCTGCCACGCCTGTGCCTTGCTTGCCAAACAGTGCATAAACCGGCTCGGCAAACTTGCCTGCCAGAAACTCACCCTTGGGGTCAGCCCATTGATCTTCCGCAGCACTGGCAATGTAGACCGGGCGTGGTGCGGCTAGTGCGACCAGCTGGTGCATGTCCACCGGTAGCTTCTCCGGTGCGCCGCTGAATTGCTTATAATTGCCGCAGAACCAGTGGGGGAAGTTTTTGTTCAGTACGGCCACCGTCTCACCGAAGTCCCGGCGTGAAATCGACGCTCCGCCCTCACCTGAGTTATTTGAAATAACGATAGCAAACCGTTCGTCGCTCGCGCCCGCCCAGAGGGAGGTTTTACCCAGCCGCGAGTGGCCGATGACTGCAACCTTCTTCGCGTCCACCGCCTTGTCCTGCTCCAGGTAATCCAGCGCGCGGCTCAATCCCCACGCCCACGCGCCGATCGCACCCCATGCGTCCGAGGCAAGCTGCGTGTTCGGGCCGTCCTTCGCCAGGGCGGCGCGAAGCCCATCCTTCCAGCCCTCGGCGTGGTCAGGCTCCACGTCACCGTAGTAGTAGGTAGCTAATGCGTAGCCATGGGCGATTACGGTTTCGACCTGCCAGCGGCTGGCTTCGCTGCCGCGGGATGCTTCAGTGGCCCGATTGTTGACCACGCTCTTCTTGTCTTGGCTGTTGCGCATCCAGCGTGGGTTGAGCGTGACCTGGGGGTCGGCGTGGACGGCGTGGTTGCCGTTGAAATTGCAGCCGAGAAAAGCTGGGACAGGACCCTTCGCGCCGTTGGGTGTGTAGAGTTGCAGGTCAAGGCGCGGGCCGTCTTTCTTGCCCGTGAGAAAAATGGCGATTTCCTTGCGTGTAGCCTTGCCGCCCAGCGCCTGCGTATCGGTCTTAGTGATCTCGAAAATTATATTCCCTGGCTTAGTTGGGCTGCGGCCATACACGTAAGTCTGGAAGAGTTGGAAGATTTCCGCGCGCCGTTTGGTCTGCCACGTCCTTGCGTCCGTGACTTTCAGGCCATCAGCGCAGGTCAACGGGTCGGGTAGCGGGTGGTTACCGACCTTGCTTTCGTCGTAGTTGGGCTGGCGCGGCTGCTGGGCGGAAACAGTCAGGCCAGCGGCAAGGCATAGGCCTGCGGTCAAAGAAGGCGTCAAGTGCATGTCTAGCAGCATAGCAAACTCAGCTTCGTGGACAAGCCCGGCCAACAACCATCCGGTAAATAACCTTCCGCCCGACCGCGTTGCCTGCTATACAGTTTCTCGTATGGCCTCCGAAATTACCCTCGGCTTTCTTGGTGCCGGCAAGATGGCGACCGCGCTCGCTCGTGGCTTCATCGCCGCCAAGCTCATCAGCGCTAAAAACATTGTCGCCAGTGATGTAATCGAAGCCGCGCGCGAGGCCTTCGCTAATGAAACGGGCGTGCAGCCCATGCCCACTAACCTCGCCGTTTGCAAGGCTGCGTCGACGTTACTCCTCGCCGTCAAGCCGGATCAAATTGCCGGCGTGCTGTCCGAAATTCGCCCTCACGTTACGCCCAAGCATCTGCTTATTTCCATTGCCGCTGGAGTGCCGCTGGCAAAGCTCGAAGCAGGTCTTGCGCCCGGCGCCCGGGTCATCCGCGTGATGCCGAACACACCCGCGTTGGTCGGCGCATCTGCCAGTGCCTTCGCTTTAGGCAAGGCCGCCACGCCTGCCGATGCGGCGCTTGCGCAACGCCTCTTTTCTTCCGTCGGCCTCGCGCTTGCCGTCAAGGAGCCGCTGCTCGACGCTGTAACCGGCTTGAGCGGCAGCGGCCCAGCTTACGCTTATCAAATCATAGAAGCCCTCAGCGATGGCGGCGTGGCCGCCGGCTTGCCGCGAGACGTGGCGACCAAGTTGGCCGCTCAAACCCTGCTGGGCGCGGCCAAGATGGTACTGGAAACCGGCCAGCATCCTGGCGCGCTTAAGGACATGGTTACCAGCCCCGGCGGCACCACCATCGAGGGCCTGCACGAACTGGAGAGGGGCGGCGTGCGCGGCGCGCTGATGAACGCTGTGCAAGCGGCAGCGGCGAAATCTAAACGGTTGGGCCAGGGCTGATGTGACTATGTGGAGCGCAGGTTTTCCTGCTTCAATCGTCCCGGGTGAACCACCAAGCTGCTTGTGCCATGAACTTTCCACCGCCCTCCGAAAAGCAGGCGCAGATCATCTGGTTCTCCCTCACCACGCTGGCCGTGGCCATCGTACTGAGCGCGATAGGCGGGATTCTTTGGACGCTGGGCTTTCTCGTCAATAAACTTGCCACACTTATCTTGCCGCTTGCTGTTGCGGGTATTATCGCGTGCTTACTGGATCCGCTGGTAGACCTATTTCATCAGCGGATGAAAATTCCGCGCGTTCGAGCTATTCTGTTGGTTTTTCTCATTGGCGTTGCCTTGGTCTTGCTGATGCTTGGCACCGTCGTGCCCGAGCTGGTAGTGCAAGCCAACAAGCTGGTTACCAACCTGCCCGAATACTCAGACGACCTTCGAAACCGACTTAGCCAGTGGCTGGCAAGCTCGCCTCTGGGCCAAAAGGCCAGAGAGGCCTGGGACCAGGAAATCGGCCTGCGGGTGCAGCAGGCGCTTAAAGACATCGTGCCGTTTCTTTCCGACTGGTTGCTGGCCCACATAGGCAGCTTCGCTGTTTTGATGGCCTATGCCGTTGGCCTCGCGCTGGTGCCAGTCTATGTCTTTTACTTCTTGTTGGAAAAGGCCGGCATCCAGAGTAGCTGGACAGATTACTTGCCGGTCCGCGAGTCGCAGGCGAAGGAGGAGTTGGTGTTTGTTCTGTCTTCGATCAACGACTGCATCATCGTCTTTTTCCGGGGGCAAATACTGGTCTCGATCTGCTCGGGCACATTGCTGGGCCTTGGCCTCTCGCTCATCGGGCTGAACTACGCGGTTTTGTTGGGGGCAGTGGCAGCGGTTGCCTGCATTTTGCCTTATATCGGTGCGGTCATTACCTTTTGCCTGGCGGCCATTCTTGCGGGCGTCCAATTTGGGGACGGAGGGCACTTGCTTATGGTGGCAGGGATCTTCGCCCTTGTGCAGGTGGCTGAAGGCTTGGGCTACGCGCCGCGCATCTTGGGTAATCGGGTAGGTTTGCACCCGCTCACAATCATCATCTGTGTAATGGCTGGCACAAAGCTCATGGGCGGCATCCTAGGCGGCCTGCTGGCCATTCCCGTCACGGCCGCGCTGCGCACTATCATGTTCCGCTACGTGTGGAAGAAACCCGCCGGCGCACCGCCACCGCCAACCAATCCGCACGTTGCTCACTTGAATCAACCCTCATGATTGTCTTTCTCAACGGCCAGTTTCTACCCAAGGAAGAGGCTCGCATCTCCCCCGACGATCGCGCGTTCCTCTTTGCCGACGGGGCCTATGAAGTCGTTCGCGCCTATCGCGGCCATCTCTTCTGCGCGGCGGAGCATTGGAACCGCTTCCGCGACAGCTTGCGCGCGCTGCGCATTCCGTATCCGGCGGGTGTGGATTTCTCAGGCATCGCCAACGAGCTGCTAAAGCGGAACCAGCTCGTCGATGCTGAAGCCACGGTTTATCTGCAAGTCTCGCGCGGGGCCGCTCCGCGCCGGCACGCCTTTCCGGCCGGTGAAGTAGCCCCCACGGTGTATGGCTTTGCCGCTCCGTTTACGAACCCCGCCGAGAAATGGGCGCAGGGTGTGAAGGTTCTTACGCTGCCCGACCAGCGTTGGGCGCGCTGCGACATCAAGTCCGTCTCGCTGCTGCCCAACGTCCTTGCCAACCAGCAAGCGCAGGAGGCCGGCGCCCACGAGGCGCTGCTCATTCGGGACGGTTTTGCGACGGAAGGCTCGCTCTCCAACTTCGGGGCAATCTTTGCCGGCGTGCTGCATACCGCGCCGCGCAACAACTACATCCTGCCTGGCATCTCCCGGCAAGTTGCGCTGAGCCTATGCTCCGCGCTAGGCATCCCCGTCCGCGAACAGCCCGTAGCGGAGGCGGACTTAAAAAACGCGGCGGAAGCCATGCTGTTTGGAACAACCAATGAGATTATGCCCGTCGTGCAAATCAACGACCAGCCTGTCGGCGATGGCCGACCTGGTCCCTTGACGCGGCAGTTACAACAGGCCTTCCGTGAAAGCGTGGAGGAAGGTCGGCGACGCGGCTAAACCCGCCACGTGCTTTGCCTGTGAAGTCCGACTTGTTCGAATTGCCCGGCCTCCGCGTGACACTGGATCGTCTCGTCTATGCACCAGAGCTGCCCGCGCCCCCAGATAAGCCCCATTCCTTCGTCTATTTCATTAGCATCCACAACGGTTCCGACCGCACCGTCACCATCAAAGGCCGCAAATGGGTGGTGACCAATTCGCGTGGTGAAGTCACCGCCATCGAGGGCGACGGTGTAGTAGGTGAGTTCCCCGTGTTAGGCCCAGGCGAGAAGTTTAGCTACAACAGTCGGCATATCCTCGACACCGTGCGTGCCATTGCGGAGGGCAGTTATCTCGGTGTAGACGACGCCGGCCGTCGTGTCTTTGTGCGCATTCCAACCTTTGAAATGGTCGTCCCGGAAGGCGGCAAGCCGAGAGAAACTTGGGCTTAAGCGATTTTGAGGTGACCACCTCGTCCCAACCATTTGGCCCTGCCTGCG
>VHDH01000160.1 GCA_016871445.1 Verrucomicrobiota bacterium
TCGTAGGGGTGCTGGGCGACGATGAGTCGTTCCAGCGCAGCCAGCCTTGCCCGGGTGGTCTTGAACAGGATGAGCACCTCGGCGCTGGCTTCCAGTTTGCCCTGCCACCAGTAGTGCGACTCGAGCTTGGGCACGAGGTTCGCGCAGGCGACCAACTTTGCGCCCAGGGCCACCTTGGCCAGCGTGCGCGCGGTCTTCAGATCGGGCGCGGTGACGAGGACGAGGTGGAAAGCGACGGAGCGTTTCACTTCTCGGACTTCTTTGTTGTCTTCGGCTTGGCCTCGGACTTAGCGTCCTTCGCCTCAGCCTGTAGCTTGCGCATGGCGAGTTGGTTCTTGAGGAAATTGTCCACGGGCGCGCTCTGATAGGCAGTTAGCCACAGGTCACCGAGGAACTGGGCGGCCAGTTTGATTTGGTTGCTGAGGACTGGGAAAGCTTCCATGCCTTTTTCGCCGTTGCCCGAGAGCCGACCGTCCTTGCTCATCTGATAGAGCGGCTCAACCAGCTTGTGCTGCTCGGCGAGGAACTGCATGACGACCTTAAAAACGTCGTCGGCGTCGCGGGCTATCACGCCGTCCAAAGCAAGCGGGGCGGCGACACGGAGCTTGGCACGCAGCTCGGCGTCCTTCAGCCCGCCGACCTTGCGGAGATAGCCGCCATCAATCCACGAATGGAAAGTTTTGTTCGTGCCGTAACCCTTGGGATTTTCGCCCACCCAGCCGTTGAAGTGCTTGGTGGTGTGCAACGGCTGCGTGGCATCGCCGACGTAATGGCCCATTGTTCCCATCACGTAGAGCAAGTTCCGCCGCGCCTCGGCGACCTCCTCGGGCGTGCCCATTTCCTCGAAGACTTTTAGGTAACTGAAGCCAGATTTAAGCTTCGCGTAGTTCTCCACAATCGCCCAGGGCAAGAAACCAGGCAGATATTTAGTGCGATCATTGTCTTTCTCATCGGCTGGGAATTTCTCCGGTGATTTTGCGCGTACGGCAGCTATCTGCGAGGCGAACTCGTACCGTAAAGAGCTTAAGTTCGTCGCGGACATGGCGTAGTAGTCCGACAGGTATTCCATGTCGAAGTAGTGATCGAGGCCATTGAAGTGGCGCAGCGGACGGTCGCTGGTGTTGCGCCAACGATCTGGCTCACCAGCAAGGAAGGCGACCCGCTCGCGGGCAGCAGCATCACGCAACGCAACGGGGAAATTGGTGGGCAGGGAATCAAGTGCCAGCAGGTTCACGGTGCGGTGGCTCTCATAATCCCATGCGCGCAGCGAAAAGACGGCGGCGAAGACGGTCAGCAGGAGGAGGAGCAAACGGCGTTTCACATCGCGCAGCGTGCAAGACGGAACGCAAGCTGGCAACCGCCGAGTTGAGCCACTCAAGAGCTAAACAACGCAAAGACCAACCACTTCATAAGGTTTGCGCCGTTTGTGATTAATCCACCTTGGCCGCCACTGGCCAACGCGCCGTAGCTCGCATTTCAAGTTTGTCCTCTCGGCGCAGGATAAAGAGCGCGCCCAACTGCTCGCGCTCCGCCAAGTCCAATGCCCGTTCAAAATCCAACACCGCTAGTGCAGTGGCCAGCGCATCAGCACGCAGTGTGACGGCGTGCAACACGCTGACAGACGCAACGCGCGACTCCGTGGGCCAGCCGGTCCTCGGATCAAGGTGATGGGAAAACCGGCGGCCCTTCACGAGGAAGACGTTCCGGTAGTCGCCGGCCGTGGCGAGCGACTGGTTTGTAAGCGTGACTGTGGTGAAAACCGAAGGCATAGGTTTTAATCCGCCCTCCAGCGCACTTTGGGGCATGCCCGACAGCGATTTAAAACCGTCGGCTCGCGTTGGCGGGGTCTGGATCCCCACGCGCCAACCCGGGCCCAGAACGCCATTGCCGCGGGCACGGAACTCCCCACCGACCTCGACAAGGTAATCACGGACGCCCCACGCTTCGAGCCGCTCCCCGAGGCAGTCGCTTGCAAATCCGGGGCACAGCGCGGAAAGATCCACGGCGAGGCCAGCTACATCCTTTCGCAGCGCGGGTGGATCGAGCCGAGCCTGCAATTTCCGCCAGCCGACCTGCCGCAACGCGGTGGTGATCTCCGCCTCCGTGGGCATGCGGCCCTTGCCTCCGCCGGGGCCAAAGCCCCAGAGCCGCACCAGCGGAAAGACCGTCACGTCGAAAGCTCCATCGGTCAGTGCACTGACCGCCAGCGCCTCTTGCACCACCCCGGCTGTTTCGCGCGGGACGCCAAACCAATTCGTCCCGATGCTCGCGTTGAAGCGCGAGACATCCGAATCAGCGCGCCAGGTGGACATCTGCCGTTCGAGCGCATCGAGCCGGGCCTGCAAATTGCGCTCAACGTCACGCTCCGGCGGCATCGCGACGGCGGAACGGAACTTGGCCGACCATGTCGAACCCATGGTCAGGCCCCGCAGGGAAACGACTGCAACTTCCCCAACATCGGCGAACGCAGCGCCATTGAGCAACCCGCAGAGCCACCCGACCAACAGACTAAATCGAGCGTGTTTCATGACTCCGCGCCCCACCGCGCCAACCGCTGCCCTAGTTTCTTTAAGTGCGAATACTTGGGCGTGATGGGCGGAAAATCCTTGAGCAACTGCACTGCCATCGGCACCGCGCCCCACGCGGTCACGGTGAACATCTCGAAGGCATGCTTTGACTTGAAACCCAGCTCGCGGTTCTGCCTCAAGAACCGCTCGCGCAGCACCGACCGCCACTCATCACGGCTCGCGGGCGCGGCCATCTTGTGCCGACCAACCCATGGAATCCACTCCACGATCTGGGATTGGTGGCACCACGTCATATCACAGATGGCCTCAAACGCCGCCTCCACATCCACCGCGAGGTCATGCGCATTTTCGCCGAACTGGTAGGTGTCGTAGGTGTTGAGAATCACCGGCACTTTCACCGGCGTAGACTTCGTCTCATCCGCTGGATACTCGGGCGTGAAGGCGTGCGGCACGTTGATCATGTAGGCCACCTCGCGCACCGCCGTGGCCACGGCAACATGGTCCACGTGAATGCCCGCGCGCGGGTCGCTGGCGACGGGCGGACAGAAAAGGTAATCCGGCTCGAAGTCGCGAATCGCCTTCCACAACGCCGCGAGTAAATCCGTCGTCACGCGCAGGCAGGCTTCGCGCGGAATTTGCCCGTTCGGCAAACGCAGCGGCTCCGTCTGAAACCCGCCAATGGCCGCCGCCGCCGACTGCTCGCGCAGCCGCAGCGCGCCCGTTTCCGCGCGTGTGCGGAAGTGATGCCCCGCCTTGCCGTCCGTGCAGACAATGACCTTCGCCGTGAAGTCTGCGCCCAGCCGGCGCCGCCATAGCTCAAAAGTCCCAGCGGCGGTGAACTCGTAATCATCAAAATGCGCGTGCAGAAACAGAACCTTCATAATTGACCCTGTGTCGGGCGACGGCAAAGAATGCGCTAGCTTCTCTGCAGTTGAAAGACCGACATTGTGCGCCTGCCCATGGCCCTTAAGGAACACTTCAAGCAAATTACCGATTCCCACTGGTTCCAGCGGTTCATTATCGGCGCGATCTTCCTCTCCGTCCTGAGCGTCGGGCTGGAAACGCTGCCGGGTGTAACGGCGGACTTCAGGCGCGGCTTTCAGTTTGTGGAGCGATTGTTATTGGGCGTTTTTTTGGGGGAAATGGTCGTTCGCATCGGTGCGCACGGGGCGCAGCCGTGGCGGTTCTTCGCCAACGGTTGGAACTTGCTGGACTTTGCCGTCGTCGCTGTTTGCTTCGTACCTGGCATGGACAACCTCGCTGTGCTCCGACTTGTGCGCCTGATGCGAGTGCTGCGGCTGGTTGCGCCGCTCTATGAGTCCGAACTCATCCGCCGTAAGAATCAGGAGTTGGCTATCGCCTACCACGCGCTCAACGAGGAAAAGGGCAAATCCGAGCGGCTGCTGCTTAACGTGCTGCCCGTGCCTATCGCCGAGCGGCTTAAGGGCAGCCCGCAAGTCATCGCCGACCGCTATGACGCCGCCAGCGTGCTCTTCGCGGACATCGTGGGCTTCTCCAAGTTCGCCCGCGCTACGCCACCAGAGCAAATCGTCACCATGCTTGACGCGGTTTTTTCCCGCTTCGACCACCTGGCGGGCGAACTACGCCTCGAAAAAATCAAGACCATCGGCGACTGCTACATGGTCGTGGCTGGTGTGCCGGAGGCGCGCGCCGACCATGCCGACGCCGTCGCGCGAATGGCCTTGGCGATGCTGAGCACGCTGGCCGAATTCAACTGCGAGACCGGCCAGTCACTGCAAGTACGCGTGGGCCTGCACTCTGGGCCAGTCGTAGCCGGGGTCATCGGGCGCAAGAAGTTCATCTACGACCTTTGGGGCGACACGGTAAATACCGCGAGCCGAATGGAATCCCACGGGGTACCCAACCGCGTGCAGGTCACGGAGGAATTCAGTCGTCTGCTGGCGGACAAGTTCCACTTCGAGGAACGCGGGCCGACCGAGGTCAAAGGCATCGGCAAACTTAATACATTTTTCCTGACGGCAGAGAAATGAGCGAACGAGCAGGACTTCTAGGACTGCGCTGGCCGAGCGCGGCGAAGAGGTTGTTATTGAAAGGCAAGTATCGGCCACGGCAGAGCAAGACGGAAAAGCGGCTTGGGGCTTCCTCTGTCGCCTTAGTCCAAAAGGCTCCCCTCCGCGTCCTAGGAATCATGTCCGGCACGAGCCTAGACGGAGTGGACTGCGCGATGTGCGACGTATCAGCAGACGCAATTAAGCTGCTAAAACTGTGGCGCGCAGAATTTCCGAGGGTGCTACAAAGCCGCCTAAAATCTGCCTCGTGCGGCGAGGTTAACAGCTGGGAACTTGCCCAACTTCATCACGACCTCGGGCGGTTCTACTCAGCGGCCACTAAGTGCCATGCCAGCGCGCGACGCGCCCAACTCATCGGCCTGCACGGCCAAACCGTTTTCCATCACCCGCATCGCACGCGACCCGCGACGCTTCAACTGGGGGAGCCGACGTATCTCGCCGAGGCTCTCCGCGTTCCCGTCGTGAGCAACTTTCGCGTAGCCGACCTTGCGGCGGGTGGCCAAGGCGCACCGCTCGCCACGCTCTTTCACCAAGTCGTCTTTGCCAAGCGCGGCCAGCACGTTTGCGTGAACAACCTTGGCGGCATCAGTAACGTAACTTCACTCGACTGGCGACGCGGCGCGCAACCGCGCGTGCTGGCCTTCGATACCGGCCCTGCCAACATGTTGCTCGATCTTGCGATGCGGCACTTCACTCATGGTCGGCAAACTTGCGACCGAGACGGCCGCCGCGCCGCGAAGGGAAAAGTCTGTGAGCCATTAATTCAACGCTGGCTACGCCACCCGTTCTTCCGCAAAACACCGCCCAAGAGCACCGGCCGTGAGCTGTTCGGCGAGTCGTTCCTCCTGCCTGCGCTGGCTGAGATGAAGCGGGTCCGACTCGCGCAGCCGGACTGTCTGGCCACGCTCTCCGCATTCACAGCGCACTCCATCGCGTTGAACTACAAACGCCACCTGCCGACTCCGCCCAGTCTCGTGGTTCTTAGCGGCGGCGGTGCCAACAATCCCGTACTCCGCAAAGCAATTGCCAGCGCCTTGCGAACAGCGCACCCAAGCATCCAAGTACAAACCTCCGCCGACCTGGGCTGGCCTCCAGAAGCCATCGAAGCCGCTGCCTTTGCGCTGCTGGCTTGGCGTCGATGGTATGGCTTGGCAGGAAATCTTCCGAGCACAACGGGCGCACGGCGTGCGG
>VHDH01000161.1 GCA_016871445.1 Verrucomicrobiota bacterium
TCGCACAACTGCCAGCGCATCGTGAAAAACGGCAAGGTCGAGAACGAAGGCGACGTGCAGGTGCCGCCGATGAAGCCGTATCCCGTTTCCTACCGCTCTATCATCCCAAAGACCGCCGAGTGCGACAATCTCTTCGTCCCCGTCTGTCTAAGCTCCTCGCACATTGCCTACGGCAGCATTCGTATGGAACCGGTCTTTATGGTGCTTGGCCAGAGCGCGGCCACGGCGGCGGCCATCGCGATTGACGACCAAGTTCCGGTCCAAAAGGTGAACTACGATAAACTCCGCGCCCGCCTCCGCGCCGACAAGCAGGTGCTCGACTGGACCGGCCCTGATCGCGCCGCCGCGCCCGCGGGCAAGTTTATTGACCCGAAGTCGCTGTCGGGCATCGTGCTGGACGACACGGATGCGAAGCAGACCGGCCATTGGTCCGAATCCGTCTCGGCGACCTGGCGCGTGGGCCGGGGCTACTTCCACGACAGCAACTCGGGCAAGGGCGAAGCCACCGCCATCTTCACCCCGAGCATTCCGGCCGAGGGCGAATACGAAATCATCCTCTTCAACGCACCCAACGTGAACCGCGCCAGCAACGTGCCCGTGACCGTGAGCATCCCCGGCCAACCCGCGAAGACTGTGAAGGTGGACCAGAAGTCGAAGAGCGAATTCTCGCTCGGCAAATTCAAGCTGCCCGCCGGCAAGGCCACCACCGTGACCGTCTCCAACCAGGACACCGACGGCTACGTGATCTTGGATGGCGTGCAGTTTAAGCCGGTGAAATGAAAAGTGCGCAGGTATCCAATCTGGCTAGAGATTACCCCGGCTCACGCGAGTTGGACACCCACACTTAAACTCGCTAATCAAGATTCGTTGACCCTATGCCAGCAACAGAGATTTTCGCGAGCCGCTTGATGGCTTTGGCCCCGGCCGGTGTGTCGGGATGCTGAGTCGCCAGGCGCTTCATCAGGTCGAGCGCGGCGTCGGGCTGGCCGAGTTTGCCGGAGTAGATGTTCGCGAGCCGGATCGCCGTCCAGCCCCATTGTTCGGCTGGCAGTTTCAAGCGCAGGAGCCGCTCGTAGTGGAGTGCGGCGGCGGCGTGATCGCCCATTTCCTTGTCATGGATTTCGGCGCCAAGCAGCAGCGAGCGCGCGTGCTGGGGGTGCCGGGTTAGAATTTCCTGAAGCAGTTTGAGCGCAGCGGCATGCTTGCCCTTGGCGGCGAGAATCTGGGCGCGGTCGAATTGGTCGTTGCGCTCGGACTTGGCGTCCACGTAGGTGACTGCTTTGCCGAAGCGGAACTTGAGCACCCGCCCGAAATCCTGCGCGGCCACAAAGCCCAGCACCGTGATGGACGCGCCGAAACCCAGCGTGCTGAACAAAATACGGATGTAGTTCCCGCCCACGCGGCGGCCTTGGCGTAACGCGGCCAGTTCTTTGGCGGCCGGGTTGGCGGCGGAGGAGTTGGTCGCCGTCAAAGTGACATCCGGCGCGTTGGTGGTGGAGCCCTTGGGTGGCGCGCTGGTGGTGGCGGCTGATCTGGTGCGCGACCGGCGGGCCAGGTCATCACCGTCATCCGACATTAACAGGGAGTAATCCCCGTAGGCGCTGAATCCGCACCAGTAACAGGCGGCTACGAGGGCCGCGTAAAGCAACACCTTCAGAACGCTGCGCATGTTAGTTGGCCGTCAGGAAGCCGCAAGCCTACTT
Source organism: Verrucomicrobiota bacterium (assembly GCA_016871445.1). Classification (GTDB taxonomy): domain Bacteria; phylum Verrucomicrobiota; class Verrucomicrobiia; order Limisphaerales; family SXTU01; genus SXTU01. The sequence continues at coordinate 1,704 of VHDH01000161.1, forward strand.
GGTTGGGCGGAAAGCGGCACTGGGATTTCCTTAGCAGGCGGGACACCAGTTGCCAATGGTTTTCGTATTGGCGCGCTGGTAGTGGCGGTCACTGAACCTCCACGTCGAACACGAGACTCGTGCGCGAGTCATTTTGCTCGTTGCGGATCTCCATCTCCTTGAGCTGCCACTTACCGTTGACCTTCTGAAAACGCTTTGGCTCGAAGACTTTCAGCAACTGCCCGCGTAGGTCGTAGGCCTCAGCCACGATGATGCCCAGCGTATCCTGGTCCAGCCACGTTTTGACCCGCGAATAGCCGCCGGGAGGTGGTGAAGGCGTGCTGCTTTCGAGGACGAAGCAGGCCTCGCCCCGGCGCTGCTCCTTTGTTACCAGCCGCTGCTCCGGCCAGTGAAAGAATTCGAGTCCTAGGTCCACCAGCCAGAAATCTGAGCCGGCAAATGGTATGTATAAATTACCGGCAGGTTGGAGCGCGGGGCCGTTCACGCGACCAGTCTGGTATTGGCTCGGCGTCAGCGGTGACCGGGTCACGCGGTAAAGTAATCCGTCCCCGCTCAGGTAGTCCGTGATCCAGCCGCCCTCGGTGAGGGTGGTGCGGATGGTGACGGGGATTTCAGCGCGCACGGCGCCGCGGTTTCGGAGTTTAATCAGCGCCGTATTGGTGCCGTTGGTCCGAGGCGCGAGCGCACGCACCTCGGCTGCAATGCGTTGGCCCTCAGTGCGCTGCGTGGCAACATCGGCGGCAAAGGACGCGGAAAGCAGGCCTAAAACAGCAACGTACGTGGCGCCGCAACTTCGCAAGAGACGAAGTGAGGAGTCGCGCACTGATGCGGGACGAGGACTGTTGAACGCGGTACCAGCCGGGTGACTCCTCGTGTTTGCTCTTGCAAAATGAATTGAGAAGTTCACTTAGCCTTACCTTTCCCTAGCTTCTTTAGCGGAGCCTCCTCCAGCGCCAGCGGTATTAGTTCACTGATGCAACGGAGCAAGTGGGTCTCCATTTTCGCGCTAACTTCCTTATGATACTCAGTCCAATCCTTGCGAATGTGCCCGGGTAAGGTGATTTTCTTGACGATTGAGCGGGCAAGAAGTTGTCCGCTATCCTTCACGATGGCGGTTGGCCGCGTGGTTGAGTCGTCTGCGAAGTTCAGCTTGAAGTCGGCCTTGGGCATGGCGGGGGCACTCAACCTTGCTTCACGGTCACCTGCGGGCGCTCACCCTTACGCGCGCGGAAGACAATGGAGCCTTTGGGCGCAAGGCCCGAGCCAGCGGAGCAGCCGCACGGACCGTCTTTGGAACCGCAGTGGCCGCGCGGCCGAAGCTGCGCGCGAAGCAACAGGAAGGCGGCGATGCCAACAATGGACAGTGACGCGATTTGTTGCCAGTCCATACGCTGAGAAGCTAGTGCAAGGTGAGCGGAGGGTAAAACGATTTTTCCAACTGACCGCGCTGGCGTTCAGTGCGGGGCAGGCACCGCTGCCTTCGGGTCTTTGGCGTAGTGCCGGTAAAACTGGTTCTGAAAAAGCTCCTCAGGGTCGTGCTTGCGCTTGAGCGCGAAGAACTCCTTCGCCTTCGGGAACGCGGCGTGAAACTGCTCGTGCGTCGCGTGAAGCCGGTAAGGCAGGTAGTAGCGCCCGCTGCAATCCAACGCGGCCTGAATCATGGAACGCGCCGCTCGTTCCATGGCTGCCTCCGCCTCGGGTGTGAAGGGCTGGTGGACGAGGAACACTGCGCAGTGCATCGGCTGGTCCGCGTAGCGGAGGAACGTGTCGTCGTCGCGCAGGACGTGGCGGAGCGTGACGTTGAGGACATCCACGGGGTGTGCCCGTTGCGACTCGCGCAGCTTCGCGAGCAGGCGGGCGAGTTGACCCGCCGGGACGAACAATTCCATCACGATGTCCGTGCTCGCGGCGGAGCCATTGCCAAACACGGCGACCGCCTCGTCCAGCAACCGGCTGCGCTGGAAATGCTCCGGCCTCAGCCACGGTTGCAGGTCGCGTTCGGCCCACCAGCGGAGAGACTTTCCGTAGTCGCTGCCGATGGAACCACGGAAGACCAGCCGGCCGAATCGCGACGGCGGTTCCGTGGTGCGCTCCGTGGCGACAGCGGTTTTCGTGGGCCGCATGACCGTCAGGATGGATTCCTTGAGAAACGCGTCGGAGGCGGTGCTCAAGCGTCCGTAGGCCATGCCCACGGAAGTGTCCTCCAGCACCTTGCGCCGATGCACTGCCTCGAACTCCTCGCCTGGCAGGACGAAACGTTCTGACACGTAGGTCGCGTCCGGCACCGTGTCCAATTCCGCATCGAGGATGACGCCGAAGAGTCCGTAGCCGCCGAGCGCGAGGGAGAACAACTCGCGGTTCTCCGCGCGCGAGCAGCGGACGATGCTGCCATCGGCCTTCAGCAGCCGGAAGCTCCGCACCGTGCTGGCGATGGGTGGGCGGTTCGCGGGCCAGCCGTGGCAGTTTGCGCTGAGCGAGCCGCCCACGGTGAAATCGTGGTTCGATTGCATCACGGCCACGGAGCGGCCGCGCTCGCGGAGAAAGGGAATGACCTCGAACCACCGCGCGCCCGCTTGCACCCAGAGCACGTGGCTCTGTTCAATCAGCTTCATGCGGTTGAAGCGCCGCATGTCCAGCACCATGCCGCCGGGATACACCGTGTGCCCGCCCATCGTGTGTCTCGCGCCGGAGATGGCCACCTTGAGCTGATTCGTCCGCGCGCGGGCGAGCAGTTGCACCAACTGCTGCTCGGCATCCGCAGCATCGCTCGACACGGCGACGACCTCGGCCACCTTGGTCTCGTTGAGTCGGCTGGCGTCGTTCCACACGCCCGCCGGCAATGGAGGCTGGTCATGCCGGTCGGCCTGCTCGGTCCGCCACAGGTGCCACGCGGGGCGCGCAACTATGAGCAGCGCCACAAGCACTAACCCCACGAACACCAAGAACCAGCGGCGGCGGTAAAGCGGGGGCTTCATTCTCGCGCATCACCCGGACTGCGCGTGGTGGCGCAACGCTTGGTCAGCGAGCACGAGAGCCGTCATGGCTTCGACCATTGGGACGGCGCGCGGGAGCACGCAGGGGTCGTGACGGCCGCGTGGCTTGAGCGTGGTGTTTTGAAGGTTTGCGTCCACGGTGTCCTGTTCGTGGAAGACCGTGGCGGTGGGCTTGAACGCGACGCGGAAGTAAATGGTTTCGCCGTTGCTGATGCCGCCTTGCACGCCGCCGGAACGGTTCGTCGTGGTGCGTACTTTGCCTTCCACATTGCGAAAGGCGTCGTTGTGGTGCTTGCCAGTGAGCATCGTGCCGCCAAAGCCGGAGCCGATTTCAAAACCCTTCGTCGCTGGCAGGCTCAACATGGCTTTGCCCAGGTCCGCCTCCAGCCGGTCGAACACCGGTTCGCCCCAGCCCGCCGGCACGCCGCGCGCGATGCCAGTGATCACACCGCCGACGCTGTCGCCCTGCGAGCGCACTTGCTCGATGAGCGCAATCATTTTCTCCGCCACCGCCGGGTCGGGGCAGCGGATGATGTTTGCTTCGACCTGCGCGAGCGTGAGTTTGTCCACGTCCACATGGCAGTGGAGGTGTTGCACGGACTCGACGCACGCGAGGATTTCCACGCCCCAACGTTCGCGCAGCAGCTTCTTGGCGATGGCCCCGGCAGCGACGCGCCCGATGGTTTCGCGCGCGCTGGTGCGGCCACCGCCCGGCCACGCACGAATGCCGTACTTGGCCTGATACGTGTAGTCCGCGTGCGAGGGACGAAACTTCGTCGCCATCTCCGTGTAAGCCTCGGAGCGTTGGTCCTCGTTTTTGACCATCAGCGAAATCGGCGTGCCGAGTGTCTGGCCCTCGAACGTGCCGGAGAGGATTTGCACCGTGTCGGATTCCTTGCGCGGAGTGGTGATGCTGGATTGGCCGGGCCGGCGGCGGTCGAGGTCGGGCTGGATGTCGGCCTCGGTGAGTGCGAGGCGCGGCGGGCAGCCGTCCACCACCGCACCCACGCCACCGCCGTGGGATTCGCCCCATGTGGTGACGCGGAAGAGTTGGCCAAAGGTGTTACCCATG
>VHDH01000162.1 GCA_016871445.1 Verrucomicrobiota bacterium
ATTAAATGTGGTGCATGCGACAGCTTCGGCGAGACACGTGCCTCAATGATGGCCGCGCTCGACCGCGTCATGGCCCGCGCTGCCAGCGCCGCTGTCGATCGCCAGCGTGGGCAGGTATCGCTCTTTGACGCAGTAGACGCCGCGACTCCCAAGCGAGTCGAGAAGTCTGCCCAGCTCTCCGAGTGGCCGCAGCACGAGTTGCTCGCGCATGAGAAGGAACTGCTGGGCTTCTATGTCACCGGCCACCCGCTTACGCCGTTGGCGCCGCTGTTGGAAAAGTATTGCCTTCACACCTCTACCACCGCCAAGGCGCTGCCTGCACATGGTATGACGCGAATTGGTGGCATGGTCAGCGCCGTGCAGCAGGGCATGAGCAAAAAAAATGGCAAGGCCTACGCAATGGTCACGCTTGAGGATCTGGAGGGCACTTTCTCAGTGCTTCTGGTCAATGATAACTACGAAAAGTTCCGCGAGCTGCTTATCCCGCAAAAGGCGCTGCTCGTAATCGGTGAGGTAAACAACGACGAAGACAAGCCCAAGCTGTTCCCGACTGAAATCCTGCCGCTGGAGGACGCGCCGCCGAAGTTCACGAAGCAAATCCATTTCCGCCTCAACACGGCGCACCTTACGCCGGAACTCCTCGAACGCGCCGGGGTCATTGCACAGGCGCACCCGGGTCGCTGCCCGCTCTTCCTCTGCCTCCGTCGGCCGGCGGGCGAACTCATCTTCATTGAGACGCACGAACGTTTTCACGTCGCCCCGTCAGTCGCCTTGCAACAGGCTGTAGATAACCAGTTTGGCGGGGATACCTATCATGCAAAAGTGGACACCACGCTGCCCGAGCGTCCGAAGCGCGTATGGCAACGTCGCGGTGGCGACAGCGGAAATGAGTAAGCCTACCGGGTATTGAGCGCGCAATCCGAAGTAGAAAACGAAGGTGTCGCAGCCAACGCGGTCGAAGCGCGGTCTTAGGGCCGCTCCAATTCACTGATAGTCAAATGCGATTCTAAACCAGCATGGTCTAAAACTTCCAAGCTGGCTCGCTCAACGTTGCCAGACCTTCAATGGGCTGGAGAAATCATCTGTCCAAATTCCCACGCTCGCGCGGCCTTCAAGCGGCGACCAGCGCGTGCGGCGCTGAAACCCGGCCAAGTCCTGCGCATTGCGCGCCATCACCACCCAGTGCGCTTGCTCCCGGCCCGTAGCAAACTCTGCGTCCGTTAGCGACGTGTCGTCACAGCCCAGCGCCACGAGCTGCAGCTTGGTAGCGAGATTCGCGAGCACGGGTTCGAGTTCGAGATACCGATTTGAAATGTGAAACGCCAGCATCCCGCCCAGCGCAAGTTTTCGTGTATATAACTCCAGCGCCTCGTGCGTGACCAGATGCACCGGAATCGCATCTGAACTAAATGCGTCGAGCACCAGCAGGTCGAAGGCGCCATCGGCCGCCTCGCGTAGCCGCAACCGCGCGTCGCCCGCGATTAACTTTGTCTCCGCCGCCGCCGATCGGTTGAGAAAAGTGAAGAAATTTGTGTCCTGCGCGATCCGGAGCACTGATGGGTCAATGTCGTAAAATGTCCACCGCTCGCCGGGACTCGCATATGCCGCCATCGAGCCCGCACCCAACCCAATGACGCCAACGCTCCGAGCCGACAGCTTCTCCCTCACCTCTGCTGCGGGAGAAGATTGCGGTGCGGGTGCGGCGGCTGCAGCATTGGTTGTTGCCGCGAACACCTTGAACACATCGCCCAGAGGTCCTTCGCGATGGTAAAACGTCAGTGGTTCCGCCGCACGCTGCGCGTCGAGGAACTGTCGCCCGTGAATGGTCCGCCCGTGGACGATTTGGCGCGCTGCACCGTCCGGCGACAACGTGACACGCGTGACACCGAAGAAGTTGCGCTCGACGTGAAGCGTTTTGCCAAATCCGCCGGTGAAGAACGTAGCCCCAAGAAACACCGCGCCCAGCCCGAGTGCGAAACGGCGGGGCGAATCCACGAGGAGAAAGCATAGCAGCAGCGGCAGACCGAAGATCACGAAGGACTGGACTGAGGTAGAAAGCCATTTTGTTGGCGGCAGAAAGGCGGCGAGCGCAGCGGTGAAAACAGCAAGACAGACGGTCCAAAGCCAAGTTCCCGGAGCGCTTACGCTTGCGTCTGCCGTATTGGTAGCCGTCTCCGGAGACGCAGACGTGGGCGTCCGCACCCACCGCCACCGTAGCGAGCACGCGGCCACGAGCGCGAGTGGGTATTCCACCACCGAGTTGAATAATAGCGGCGCGAGCAGCGTGTTGAACAGCCCGCCCAGCACGCCGCCGACGGACATCCATAAATAAAACTCCGTTAACCGTTCCGGCGCTGGTCGTTCGGCCGCGAGCCGTGCATGGCAGACCATCGCGGCAATAAAGAAGACGATGAGGTGGCTGCTCATCACGAACCATGCCGGTTCGCTTAGGCCCGCGCACATCTGATATGCCAGTGCCAGCGCACCGATGGGCAGCACCCGTGACAGCAGTGGGGCGGAGAAAATCGGCCGCCGCGCAAACACGAATACGAACGTGAGCAGATACAGCGCGAGCGGCACCACCCAAAGCAACGGCATGGAGGCGACATCCGTGGTGATGAACGTGGTCACGCCGAGGAGCAAACTCGACGGCACAGCGGCGCAAGTGGCCCAGTGAAAACGACGCCGGATTAGTTTTCTTCGCTCCTCCACCAATGACGACAGGGGTTTTTGTTCGAGTGCAGCTGCAATTGCCTCGCGTCTAGTCTTCTCGCCTCGATCCTTTGCCCCAGCTGGGGCGCGGGAGAGGAAAGCGGACTTTGCCATACACGCCAGCACTAGCAGCGGTGTCGCGATGAACGCCATGGTCCACCACCATGTCTGCTCGCGCAGCGGCCAGTTCTGCTCGATAAATATCGGGTAGCTTAGCAGCGCTACGAAGCTGCCGATGTTGCTCGCCGCGTAGAGAAAGTAAGGATCTTGCGCCTGTGCATGACCTGAGTCTGCAAACCACCGCTGCAACAGCGGGGTGGTGAGAGCTAGCACAAAAAAAGCCGGCCCGACGTTAACGAGCAATTTCCCGAGCAACCAAGCGTTGGGCCAATCTTGGCTTGGGATAATGGAACGCTCGTCAAGTTTGATGGGCAGTGTGGCTAACGCCGCAAGCAGGAGCGTAAGGTAGATCCCCAGTTGCGTGCGCGGCGAAAAACGCCGCGCCATCCAGTGCGCCGCCGCGTAACCCGCGAGCAGCATCCCTTGAAAGAAAACCATGCAGGTATTCCAGACGGCGGGTGCGCCGCCGAGCTGCGGGAGAACCTGCTTGCCAATCATCGGCTCCACCCAAAACAGGAGCGCGGCACTCCAGAACAGGGTGATGGCGAAGAGAGTGGTCACGCGACGAACGCGAAGCGCTATTTTTATGGGCGCTCGCTGGCAAGGACACCGGGCGTAAGCTAAGCTGAATGACAGATCCTACTTCATCCCCACGCTGCTGGCGCGCTTGGCAATTTTGCGGCTGGTTAGAACCTTGGTCACGGTGCCGATTTTGAGATATTTCGACTTGATGGTGCCCAGAATCTCGTCGCGGCGATCGTAAAGGCGCTTAAGTTTTCGCGGCTTAACCCGCGCGAGGACGTAGGCGGTCAGCAAGGGCAGCGCGATGGTCGAGTCAGTGTAGCAGACGACGGAGTCGGGGAGCTTGTCCGGGTCCACCTTGCCCCAACTGACGGCTTCCGCGGGCGTGGCACCGCTGAGGCCGCCGGTGTCGGGACGAGCGTCGGTTACTTGGAGGAAATAGTCGTGACCCTTCTCTTGAATGCCGAGGACTTCCTGAATCTGCGGTTCGGTTTGAAGCATGAAGTTCTTCGGGCTGCCGCCGCCGAGGATGAAGACGCTGCTGGTGTGGCCGGTGGACTTGGCGTGGTAGACGATGCCTGCGGTCTGGTTGACATCGCGGTTTACGTCCGGGATGAGCTTCGAGTCGCGCAACGCCATTGCGGCGACGTTCATGCCGATGCTGCTGTCACCGGGGCTGCTAGTGAAAATGGGGATACCGCACTCATAGGCCGTGGCCAAGACGGAGGAATCCTTCAGCCCAAGCTTCTTGCCGCGCGCAGAAACGTATTTGCCAAGGAGGTAATGGAATTCATCGGTGCCCATGGGCTGCTGAAATTCGGGGCCTTGGATGACTTCGCGTACGAAGGCGTCGGTGTCGAGCAGCACGTTGTAATCGAACAACACATCATAGATGCGAATAACGCCCTCCTCCCGCAATTCAACGTCGTCGAGGAACGGCGACCCGCTGTGGAGTTGCATGTCGAGGCCGAAGTGGAGGTCATGATAAAGGTTCGCGCCGGTGGAAATAATCCAGTCCACATAGCCGCCCTTCATCAGCGGAATGAGGCAGGATTTGCCCAGACCGGCAGGTGTAAGCGCACCAGTGAGGCTCATGCCAATGAAGCCGTTGCGGGGGAGCATCTTCTTGGCAAGAAGCTGGCTGGCTTCGCGCAGCCGACCACCATTGTAGGCGAGCATCACTTGGTCAATCAGGTCAGCGGCGGAAATATCCTTCCCGACCCCAAGTGGATTGAGACGCGGGTAGGCGGCGAACTTCTTGGAAACTTGGTGGCCAGACGGCTTGCTCATAAGCAGCGCAAGTGTTGCGGACAGCCCTGCAAAGGCAAGTGGAGTTTGCGCCGCATTACTTGAGCTTCGCCCGCAACGCCGGTGATTGGAACACGTCGCTGTTGACCACGTGCGTCGGCTTCTTGCCATGCATCAAGTCTACTATGGCCTGCGCGGCGGCCAGGCTGACGCGCTCGCCTGTCTCGCGTCCGTTAAAGGCTTGATGCGGCGTGAGCAGAACGTTCGGGCAGCGACGTAGGGGATGGTCGTTGGGCAAGGGTTCAGAGCTGAAAGCGTCCACGGCCGCACCGGCGATAGTCTTTTGCTCGAGTGCGCGGACGAGTGCTGCCTCGTCCACCAGCGCGCCGCGCGCGGTGTTAATCAGGTAGCTGCTGGGCTTCATGCGTTGCAACTGTGCCTCGCTGATAAGGCCGCGGTTTTGTGGCGTGAGTGCGCAGTTAAGCGAGACAAAGTCACTGCGAGAAAGCAATTCATCGAGCGACACAAATTTCACCCCCAGTGCCTCAGCGTGCGGGTTAGGCGCGATGTCGTGACCAAGAATCGTCATGTTGAAACCTGCCGCGCGCTTTGCCACTGCCTGCCCGATGCGTCCACAGCCAATGATGCCGAGTGTTTTGCCTGAAACGTCGTGGCCCCACGCGACGGACCAGCGGTTATCGCGCATGACGATGTGGCCCTCATGCACGCGTCGCGCGAGTGCGAAGAGAAGCGCCCATGTGTAATCCGCTACCGCGCCATCGAGCATGCCCGGAGTGAAGGCAACTACAATTCCCAGCCGCGTAGCAGTCGCAACGTCAATCGAGTCATAGCCAACCCCCCAACGCGACAGGCATTTGATATTTGCGGCGTTGGCGTGCTCGAGCACGGCGGAGGTGTATTTGTCCGCGCTACACAGCGTAGCGTCGCAACCGGCCATGTAGGTCTGCACAGCATCGGCGCTTAGCGGGCCGAACTTGGGCGCGAGAATCACTTCGCAACCGGACTCACGCAGGAGCCGGTACGCGGGCTGACCCACTTCTTCGGCAGCCCGGGCAGTGATGAGTACTTTCCACGACATAGGGGAT
>VHDH01000163.1 GCA_016871445.1 Verrucomicrobiota bacterium
ACGCACGCGTTCAGCGGCACAAAGGAGCCTTACACTAAATACAACTATAACGCGAAGGAGCCCGGCTACGAACTCGGCTTCGGCCACCAAGTGCTTGGGCAGACGTGGGTGGGTCACTACGGCCAGAACCACCGCCAGAGCACTCGCATCACCATTGCGCCGGACAAGGCGTCGCATCCCATTTTGCGCGGCGTGAAAGACATCTGGGTTCAAGTCGGCGGCTACGTGGGCAAGCCGACGGACGGCGAAATTCTGACGCTCGCCCAGCCGCTCAACGGCATGACGCCCGACTCTCCGGTTGATGAGAAAAAGCCCCCGCAGCCGTCCGAGTGGACGCGCACCTACAAGGGCGCGAATGGCCAAGCCGGCCGCGTCTTCACGACGCTTTACGGCACGTCGGAAGACATCACGAACGAAGGCTATCGCCGCCTCGTGTTCAACGGGATTTTATGGGCGGCCGGGTTGGAGAACGCCATCAAGCCGGACCTAAACATTACGTTCGTCGGTCCATTCAAACCGAACACCTACAACGGTGGTGCCTACGCACGCGGCATCAAGCCGGAGATGTATGCGGGCTTCCAGAGCCAGATTCCAGCAAACAACGACGTAAAGAAGCCCGAGCCAAAGGCGAAGAAAGGCGAGAGCAAGAAAGGCGATGCGAAGAAAGTTGAAGCCGCGCCCGCTAAGCCAGACGCGGCAGACCCGACATGCGGCACGAAAGCCACCTTGGCACCCGCAGCCGGAACCGTGGCCACGGGCAAGCCCGCGCGTTTCGTGCGCATCGTGGTGCCTGGCGACAAGCGCACGCTGACACTGGCGGAGGTCGAAGTGTTCAGCGGCGGTAAAAACATTGCACGTGAGGGCAAGGCGACCCAGACCGCCACCGTGCACAGCGCAGGAGCGGAGCGTGCGATTGATGGCAACAAGAGTCCTGACTTCGGCGGGGGCGGCCAGACCCACACACCGGAAAACATTCCCAATCCGTGGTGGGAACTCGACCTTGGGTCGACAAAGGACATCGAGAAGATAGGCGTGTGGAATCGCGCGGGCTTCGAGAATCGCCTGGATGGCTTCACGCTCACGCTGCTCGACGTGGACCGCAAGGAAGTATTCCGCTCGCAAGCAATAGCTGCTCCGCAGGTGATGGAGATTGATGTGAAGGGCGGCGGGAAAATGGCTTACCTCAACTACGACGGAAAGCCCGGCCAGCCGGTGGGTAAAGGTGTCACGCAGGTTGCCGCCGCGAAAGGCGACGCAAAGAAGAACGACGGCAAGAAAGCCGCGCCCGCCGGCCCACCGCTCGCGGACGTGCCGGCTGACTATCGCGACCCGTTGCCGTTCAAGTTCAGCACGGGCGACACCGTGGCCATTCTCGGCAATGGCCTGCCCGACCGCATGCAGCACGACGGTTGGTTTGAGACGTTGCTCCAGAGCCAGCTTGGCGGCCAGCAAGTGCGCTTCCGTAACCTCAGCGCTAGCGGCGACCGCCCGAACTCCTACCCGCGCAGTAGCGGTATTCCGCCCATCACGACCTACTTGCAGCAGGTGAAAGCGGACGCGGTCTTCGCGTTCTTCGGCTACAACGAGTCGTTCGACAACAAGCCAGAGGACTATCAGAAGCAGCTCATTGACTTCGTTCGGCGCACCCGCGGCTCGAAGGCCAACGGAAAATCCTTCCCGCGCATCGTCCTTTTCAGCCCCATCGCGCACGAGGACACGCGCAACCCGAATGTGCCCGACGGCAAGGCGCACAACATCCAGCTCGAGGCCTACACGAAGGCCACCGAGGCCGCCGCGAAAGAAGCGGGCGTCGCGTTTGTAGACCTCTTCCACCCGTCGCTTACGCTCTTCAAGAACTCGAAGACGCCGCTGACCATCAACGGCGTTCACCTAACCGAAGAGGGCAATCGCCAGCTCGCGGAAGTCATCGCGCAGGTTTTGCTCGGCAAGTCTGTCAGCGCGTCCGGCTCGCTGGAATCGCTGCGCGCGGCCGTGCTGGAAAAGGAAACGCACTGGCACGCGCGCTACCGCTCGCGCGACGCGAACGACGTCTTCGGCGGGCGTTCGACGCTGTCGTTCGTGGACGGACAAAACAACGCCGTGGTCCTCCAGCATGAGTTGGCAATGTTCGATGTGCTGACCGCGAACCGCGACGAGCGCGTGTGGGCGCGCGCCGTGGGCAAGGACAAGACGATTGACGATAGCAATGTGCCCCGGCCAGTGCCCGTCATCTCGAACGTCGGCGGCAAGAGCAAGAGCAGCAGCGCAGTGAAGGAAGGCGCGCTCCGCTACATCAGCGGCGAAGAAGGCCTCAAGCTCATGGCGGTGGGCAAGGGCTTCGAAGCCAATCTCTTCGCCGACGAGGCGCGTTTCCCCGAGCTCATCAATCCCGTGCAAATGCAGGTGGATGCGAAGGGCCGCCTGTGGGCTTCCGTGTGGCCGACCTACCCGATGTGGGAGCCGCTCAAGCCGATGAACGACGCGCTGCTCATTTTCCACGACGACAACCACGACGGCAAAGCCGACCGCATGACGGAGTTCGCGAAGATTCAGAATCCACTCGGCTTCGAGTTCTGGAACGGCGGCGTGCTCGTGACATGCCCGCCGGAAATCATCTTCCTCAAGGACACCGACGGCGATGACAAGGCCGACGTGCGCATCGTAATGCTTCAAGGACTTGATTCCTCGGACACGCATCACGGCGCGAACAACCTCATTTACGGCCCGGACGGTGGCATCTATTGGCAGAGCGGCGTCTTCATGATTCACAACCATGAGCACCCGTGGGGGCCGTCGCTCCAGACCGGCGCGAGCGCGATGTATCGTTTCGACCCGCGCCGCTTCACCATTGCGATGCACGCGGGCAACTCGCCGAACCCGCACGGCATCGCTTTCGACCGTTGGGGCTACCACTACGCGACCGACGGCACGGGCGGCAATGCCTTCCAGGTCCGGCCCGAGGGCAAGGGCTTCAAGATGTCGCAACTGCTGAAGAAGGAAGTCCGTCCCGTGACCGCGAGCGAAGTCGTCTCCAGCACGCACTTCCCCGAGTCCATGCAAGGCGACTTTCTCATCTGCAACGTCATCGGCTTCCTCGGCATTAAGCACTACGCTCTCACGCGCAACCCCACGAACGGCAACGTCTGGGGCGAACCCGCCGGCGAAGAATTGATTGTGATCAAAGAAAATGCCGACGGCACGAAGACTGAGGACAAATCACGCGGCTTCCTTATGAGCGGGGACAAAAACTTCCGCCCGTCCGACGCCATCTTTGGAGCCGACGGTGCGCTCTACGTGGCCGACTGGCACAACGTCATCATCGGCCACATGCAGCACAACGTCCGCGACCCGAACCGCGACCACAAACATGGACGCATCTACCGCGTGACCGCCAAGGGCCGGCCATTGCAAAAGCCTGTGGCTATCGCGGGCGCGCCGATTACCGCACTGCTGGAGAACCTCAAACACCCCACCGACGGCGTGCGGCACCGCACCCGCGTGGAGTTGAGCGCGCGCGACACCAAGGAAGTCATCGCCGCGACGCAGAGCTGGCTAAAGCAGTTCGACCCGACGAAGGCCGAGCACGCGCATGCGTTGCTCGAAGGTTTGTGGCTCCACCAGCAACACAACGTGCAGGACGTCTCGCTGCTCGACCAAGTTCTCAAATCCCCCGAACCGCACGCGCGCATCGCCGCGAACACCGTGAAGCACCTGTGGTTCAACGTGGAAGCCTCGACGCGTGGCGGCGTCATCGCCGGCCTCGGCGAAATGGCCGCGCAGAAGTCCGGCATCCTCTCCGACACGCCGGAGCTGACCACCATCCGCATCGGCACCGTGCCTGAGAAGATGATGTATGACGTGAAGCAAATCGCCGTGAAGCCGGGCAAGAAAATCAAACTGACGTTCGCGAACCCCGACTTCATGCCGCACAACATCCTGCTCGTGCAACCCGGCAAGGCGAACGAGATTGGCGAGAAGGCGATGGCGCTTGGCGCGAAAGGCTTCGATGTCAGCTTCATCCCGCAAAGCCCCGACATCATCTGGGCCAGCAAGCTTCTCGACCACGGCAAGGAACAGGTCATCGAGTTCACCGCGCCAAAGACCGAAGGCGCGTATCCCTACGTCTGCACATTCCCCGGTCACCATCTCATCATGCGTGGCATGCTCATCGTGGCGAACAACCCCGCCGAGTTCCTCGCAAAAAATCCCGAGGCCGCGCCGAAGATTACCGAGTGGAAGCTCGCTGACTTCGCCGACGACCTGAAGCGCGTCGGCTCGCACCGCAACTTCGCGCGCGGCCAGCAGCACTTCACCGCGCTCGCCTGCGCCCAATGCCACCAACTCGGCCAGACCGGCGTCGCCTTCGGCCCGAACCTCGGCGACACCGTGAAGAAATACAAAGGCGACGCGAAGGCGCTCCTGCAGGAAATCCTCGAGCCTTCGAAAACCATCGAAGACAAGTATCGCAACGTGACGCTCGAACTCGGCGACGAGAACTCGCTTTCCGGCCTCATCCTCGCCGAGGACGCGACGAGCGTGACCATCCAAACCGGCCCGGCTGCGAACCAGATTCAGAAGCTCGCCAAGTCCGCCATCAAGTCGCGCAAAACCTCAGCGCTTTCGCTCATGCCCGCCGCGCTGCTGAACGCGTTCGACAAGGAGCAAGTGCTCGACCTCCTCGCCTTCATTCTCGCCGAGGGAAAAGTCGACCACGCGGCGTTCAAGCACGGGCATTAAACGGAGTTGGATTAGCCGAACAACGCGACGGTGTATTTGCCAAAAAGTCGCTCAAGATGCGGATTGTCGCGCGTTAGTTGCCCATATTAACATCGCGCCATGTTAGCCAAGGTGTGTTCCGCCGCGGTGCAGGGGATCGAGGCGTATCCGGTCGAGGTGGAAGTCAATGTGGGCTGGGGCGATACCAATGTCGTGATCGTCGGTCTGCCAGACGCAGCGGTGAAGGAGTCGCGCGACCGCGTCAGCACGGCGATGACGAACTCAGCGTTCAAGTTTCCGATGGGCAAGACCACCATTAACCTCGCGCCGGCCGACGTGCGCAAAGAGGGGCCCAGCTTCGACTTACCCATCGCGTTGGGTTGGCTCGCGGCAAGTGAGCAGCTCCAAACCGACCAGCTCGACAACTTTGCGATGGTCGGTGAGTTGGCATTGACGGGTGCCGTGCGCCCGGTCAAGGGCGTGCTGCCCATCGCGCTGCGGGCGAAACAGGATGGCCTGGCGGGAGTGTTGGTGCCGGCAGACAACGCGGCCGAGGCGGCAGTGGTGCAGGGCTTGCAGGTTATTCCCATTCGTAATTTGCGCGAAGCCGCCGGCTTCCTCGAAGGCGAGGTGCGGGTCGCGCCGGCGAAAGTGGACTTGGAGAAACTCTTCGAGTGCGTGCCTGACGATTTGGTGGACATGGCGGATGTGAAGGGGCAGGAGTCGGTGAAGCGCGCGCTCGAAATCGC
>VHDH01000164.1 GCA_016871445.1 Verrucomicrobiota bacterium
GCCTCGCCGCTCGGGCCGTCAAAGGTGTTGAACATCGCGTAGGGCGTGGAGCGTTTCGCGAACGTGTAGAGGCCGCGGCGGTAGCGATCCTCGCCCCTGCTTTCGATCCACGCCTTGCTGGCATAAACGCCTTCTTGCATCACGTTCGCGGGCTGCGGGGGAAAGACGCTCGGCCCGCCGAGTTTTGGCGAGAGCAGGCCGCTGGCGCGCAGCACGGAGTCGCGAATGAGCTCGGCATCGAGGCGGGCGCGGGGGAAGCGGGAGAATAGGGTCTGGGGTCTGGGGTCTGGGGTTTGGGGAATAGTTCGTGGGTCACGGGTGAAGGCGGAGCTTTGCTGGTAAGTCGCGCTCGTCACGATAAGCCGGTGAAGCTGCTTCAGTGACCACGGCTTCCGGCCTGCATCCCCAGACCCGAGACCCGAGACGCTAGACCCTTTCATAAACTCAACGGCAAGCCAGTCGAGCAATTCCGGGTGCGTGGGCGCGTCGCTTTGCAGGCCGAAGTCCTCGGTGGTGCGGACGATGCCGCGCCCGAAGAACGCGGCCCACTGGCGGTTCACGGTGACGCGCGCGGTAAGCGGGTTGTCCGGCGAGACGAGCCACTGCGCGAAGCCCAACCGGTTGGCGGGCGCGCCGGCCGGCAGCGGATTCAGCACGGCGGGCACGGCGGCAGCGATGGTTTCCTTTGGTGACAGAAATTCACCGCGATGATGTCGGTGCGTGGTGCGGGGGTTCTCGGATGGGCGCTCGCGCAACACGAGTGTGGTCGGGTGCGCGGGCGGCTTGCGGAGGCGCTCGATTTCCTCGCGCGCTTCCTTCAGCTCTGGCGCGACGAGGAGGAAATACTCGCGAAGCTTCGCGCGCTCGGTGGCGGCGAGTTGCGCGTCGGGCTTGAGCAACAACTCCTGCGCTTCGAGCGGCAACGTGCTGGCGGTCGCACCGCGCGGGTCGGTGGTGAACGCGATGCGGAAGCGACCGAGCGATGCGGCGTAGTGCCGGCCAAAGAGCATCTTTACGCGCAGGTCGCCGGCGACGCGGAGCGGTTCGGCGAGATTGAAGACCGCCTCGTGCCGTTCGCCTTCGCGCGACGCGGTGGACCAGCCGGTTTCGGGGTTGCCGTCCGTGGCGAGCGCGGCGGTGACGGGCGCGTTGCCGAAGTTGTTTTTGCTAAAACTTTCAGTGGCACGGACCAGCTTTACTTTGGCCTCGGTGGAGAACACGAGAAACTCGCCCAAGAAGAAGTCCCCCTTACGGCCTTCGTAGTAAGCCATCCCTGGCCCGTGCGCGGGCAAGCGGTCGTCGGGCAAAGCCTCCAACCGCAGCGCGGTGACGCCAGCGGGCACGTTGCGGAAGGTCAGCTGGTAAGTGTCCATCTTGCTGATGTCACCGCTGACGAAGATGGAGTCGTCAGGTTGCACTGTGAGAAGCGGGAGATTGGACTTTGCCTCGGTGGGGTGGAGATTCGACCACTTCACCACGCGGGCGCGCTCGGTGGCGAGCCAGGCAGCGAAGCGAGATTCCAAGTGTTCCGGACCGGTCAGCAGCGGCGTCTTGCTCGCGGGGAATTTACTCGGCAACTCAGCTATCAATTTGGCGGCTTGCTCGAGGTTTTTACGGTGTTGGTCGGCGAGTGCGCGGTCGGGCAAATCCTGATCTGGTTCGTCGGCGTTGTTGAGGAACGCCATCATTGAGTAAAACTCGGTGTGCGGGATGGGGTCGAACTTGTGTGTGTGACACTGCGCGCAACCGACCGTGAGGCCGAGCCAAGTGGTGCCAGTGGTTGCGACACGGTCCACCATCGCGTAGAAGCGGAATTCCAGCGGGTCAATGCCGCCTTCCTCGTTGAGCATGGTGTTGCGGTGAAAGCCCGTCGCGATGAGAGGGTCTAGGGTCTGGCGTCTGGCGTCTCGGGGGAGGAGGTCACCGGCGATTTGCTGGATGGTGAATTGGTCGAACGGCAAATCCTCGTTCAATGCGCGGATGACCCAGTCACGCCACGGCCAGATGTTGCGTGGGCGGTCCTTCTCGTAACCGTTGGTGTCGGCGTAACGCGCGAGGTCGAGCCACTTGCGCGCCCAACGCTCGCCGTAGTGCGGGCTGGCGAGGAGTTGATCCACGAGAGTTGCGATGGCCGATTTACGATTTACGCCAGCGGCGGACTTCACAAAGGCATCGGCCTCTTCCGGCGTCGGCGGCAGGCCGATGAGGTCGAGGTAAAGGCGGCGGACGAGCGTGTAGTCGTCAGCAGGAGGCGATGGCTTCAAGCCCTCCTGCTCCAGCCGCGCGAGAACGAAGTGGTCAATCGCGTTCTGCGGCCAGCTCGTTTGCCTGACTTTTGGTAGCGAGGCCTGCTTCGGTTTGATGAACGCCCAGTGAGGCTGATAGTCAGCGCCGGCGGCGACCCAACGGCGGAGCAAGTCAACTTCGGCGGGCGTGAGTTGCTTCTTCACCTCAGGCGGTGGCATCACCTTGTTATGGTCCGTGCTCGTGATGCGGCGGATGAGTTCGCTCGCGTCGGGTTTGCCTGGGACGATGGCGCGTTTGCCTGACTTGGCGGGCGCGACTGCCGCGTCGCGCAAGTCAAGCCGGAGGCCACCTTTGCGCGAATGTTCATCCGGCCCATGGCAGGCGAAACACTGGCGGGAGAGGATGGGACGGACTTCGCGCTGAAAATCCGGCGCGGGCGCGGCGGCACAAGTAGCAGCCACTAATGCGGCGGACAGGATAATCAGGCGTGCGGTCACAGCGCTAACATAGACGTGGGTCACGGCCGTGGGAATTAGACAAAGTGAGTTTTAATGTTCGGCCTATTTTTCGAGAAAGTTTGTGAAGGTCGGCGACTCCGCCACTTCCACTTGTTCGGCGGGCTTACGGACGACTCGTGCGGACGCGCCTGCCGTCTTATTTACCAGCGCTAAACCGCGCTCTGGTCCGACCACGCAAGTCGTCGTGGAGAGGCTGTTTGCCGTAACCGAGTCGCGCGCGATGACGGTGACCAAGCTGTGGTCAGTCATGGCCCAGCCTGTGCGTGGATCGACGATGTGCGAGTAGCGTTTGCCACCAAGCTCGACGTGTTGGAACAAATCGCCGGAGGTCGCGAAGCCGCAGTTGCGCAACGAGAGAAAATGCACGGGTGGAGTGCCGGGGGCATCCAGTGGTGCGAGTTCAATGCGCCAACCCGCACGGCTCGGCGGTGGGTCGCCGATGGCCATGTCGCCGCCGCCGGTGACGAGCGCGCGATGGATGTGGTGCTCGCGCAAGACGCGCAGCGCCTCATCCAACGCGCGGCCTTTAGCGATGGAGCCGAAGTCGAGGCGCATGCCCGGCACAGACAACTTTGCCGTGCGAGCTTTAGAATCGAGGACAATTTTCTGCCAGCCGACGCGAGCCTTCGCTTCGGCGATGACTTCGGGCGTGGGCAACTCGCGCTGTCGCCGCGCGCGACGCCAAACTTGCACAAGTGGCCCGACCGTGATGTCAAACGCGCCCTCCGAGCGACGCGACATGGCCTGGGCGATGTTCAATAGCCGCCATAACTCGTCGCTTAACGGCACCGCACGCCCGCTCCCTGCGCTGCGGGAAAGCAGGGACAGTTCGCTGTCATCCTCGTAGTCGCTGAAGATGTGGTTCAACTCCGCGACGCGAGCAAAGGCAGCTGAGGCAGCGGCATTAGCTTCAGCCTTCCTCGCCGCATACAACACGATGCGAAATGGTAGACCCATCTGCGCTTGTTCGAATTCCAAGCGTTCAAGCGCCGGGTCGCTTTTTGGCGTCGTGCATCCGCCAGTCATCGTGGCCAGACCCGCGCCAATCCAGAGTTGCAATTGGGTCCGACGAGAGAAGGTATTAGCTCTCGCATTCATGAACACTCTGGCCGTGGAAGAGGCGCTCGCACTACCTCTGCGAGTCACTTCGCCCCAATGCGGTAAAGGTGCTTCTCAGTCCGGATGAACAGCGCGCCGTCGGTCACGGCGTACGAGGCAAGAGTCCGTTCGCCAAGGTTGTTTTCGCCGAGTTTCTCAAAGGTTCTGCCCGGTTTAAGCACGGTGCCGATGCCGGTTTCGTTTTGGAACCAGATTTTGCCGTCGGCGAATAGCGGTGAGGCAGAGTAATTGCCGGCGATGCGCTCAGACCAATGGACTTGCCCCGTCTTTGCGTCGAGGCAAGTGGCGATGCCGGCGTCGGAGACGACGTAAAGCTCGTCGCCCACCAGCAGCGGCGACGGGGTGTGCGGCGCGCCCTTTTCCAGTTTCCAGGCGATGTGAGTGTCGGTCACGTCGCCTTGGCCACCGATGCGAATGGCGTGAAGCACGGGCTTGTCATAACCGCTGCTGAGAAAGAGTAGACCGTGACCGAGGACGGGCTTGGGGATGACGGAGTAACCTTCACCGTAGCGGCAGCGCCAGAGTTCTCTGCCGGTCTTCGGATCGAGTGCGCAGACGACCCCGCTGCCGGGCGTGATGAGCTGCGGTTGGCCGCTCACGGTGATGAGCGTAGGCGTGCTGAAGGAGAAGTTTTTCTTGGCAGTAGTCTCACGGTTTACTCTCCAAATCAGCTGGCCCGTGTTCTTGTCCAGCGCGGCAATGAACGGCCCACTGTTGCCATCACAACTGAAGACAAGTGCGTTGCCGGCGAGGATGGGCGATCCGCCGTTACCATGGACAGGCGAGTATTTCAGTTCGTTTTGCTTCCAAAGAATTTTCCCCGCGAGGTCGAGGCACGCAGTGCCATAGTGTCCGAAGTGGACATAAATGCGTTCGGCCTCGATGAGGGCGGTGGGGCTGGCTTGACTGTTTTTCTGGTGATGACGAGTGGGCGGCGTGAGAAAAATCTCGGTGGTCCAGAGTGGCTGCCCGGTCGCAGCATTGATGGCCAAGGCGCGCAGCGAAAGTTCGCCGCCGACCTCCTCGGCAGTGGTCAGGTAAAGACGACCTTTAAACAGGGCAGGGGAGGACCAGCCCTTACCGGGGATTTCGCTTTTCCACGCGACGTTCTTCGTGGTGTCCCAAGTGAGCGGGAGGTTTTTCGCAGGCGAGTGGCCATTGCCCTCTGGCCCGCGAAATTGCGGCCAGTCGTGGGCGGCGGCAAGGGTGACGCAACAGAGCAGTGGAGCAAGTTGGAGGGTGTGATTCATTTAATCAGCGCGATTGGACTAGTCTTTGCGGAAGCCATTCATCTGCCGCTCGCCTCGCGCCAAGTAAGCCGATAGATTATGGATGTGTTTGTTAATGCTGCCAACTTGCCCTGCCTCGTCACCCGGCGCGACGCCCTACTGGCACAACTCGGTAGCTTCCAGCATCCGCAGGAGCGGTTGCAATGGCTCGTCGAGCAAGCGCGGCAGCGTCCCCTATTGGCGGCGGAGTTGAAGACTGATGCGCACCGCGTGCCGGGCTGCCTCGCGAACCT
>VHDH01000165.1 GCA_016871445.1 Verrucomicrobiota bacterium
CGCCGCTGTGCGGGCGGTGCGTTATCCGCCGCAGGGCACCCGGGGCGTCGCGGTCACGCACCGAGCGAACCAATGGGGCCGCGTGACGGACTACTATCAGCGCGCGAACGACGAGGTCTGCGTGCTGGTGCAGCTCGAGACGCGCGCCGCGCTCGCGCAGATCGAAGCCATCGGCGCGGTGGACGGCGTGGACGGTCTCTTCATCGGCCCGAGCGACTTAGCCGCGGACAGCGGACATCTCGGCGACAACCGGCATCCGGACGTCAAGGCGCTGATCACGGAAGCTTTGCCGCGCATCCTTAAAACCGGGAAGGCAGCGGGCATCCTTGCGCCCGTGGTCGAGGATGCACAGCACTGGCTGAAGCTGGGCTTCACGTTCGTCGCGGTGGGTTCAGATCTTGGCATTCTTGCACGGGGCAGCGAGGCGCTGGCGGCGAAGTTCAAACCATGAACATTCGCGCTGAACAGCTTGCCTCCCAGGCCGCTGCCATTCTACGCGCATGGGGGGTGGATGATGAGAGTGTTAACGCCACGGTCGAGGTGATGCTTTACGCGGACTTACGGGGCATCGAATCGCACGGCGTCTCCACCCTGACGCTCTACGACGAGTTCCGGCGCTCCGGCAAGCTCACGCTCCGCCCGCAGCCCCGCGTGGTGCGGGAGACGCCCGTCACGGCGCTGCTCGACGGCGACGGCGGGCTTGGTCATCTGCCTTCCCAGCGTGCGATGCGGCTAGCGTGCGACAAGGCGGCGAAGTGCGGCATGGGCGCGGTGTCCGTGCGCAACTCGAACCACTTTGGCGCAGCGGGCGCCTACGCTATGATGGCGCCGGAGTGCGGTTTGATCGGTCTGGTGACCTGCGCGACGTGGCGGCCGGGCATCGTGCCGACTTTCGGCGCGGACGCGATGCTGGGCACCAACCCGATTGCCTTCGCCGCGCGGGGCAAGGCTGGTCCGCCCTTCTGCTTTGACATGGCCACCAGCACAGTGGCCTTCAACAAGGTGAAAATGGCCGCCTGGTGCGGCAAAGAGCTGCGACCCGGCTGGGCAATGGACGCGCAAGGCCAACCGCTGACTGACGCGGCGGCGGCGGTGAAGAGCATCCGCCTCACCCCGCTCGGCGGCCTGCCAGAGATGAGCAGCCACAAGGGCTACGGCCTCGCAACGATGGTGGAAATTCTCTCGACGACGTTGAGCGGCTCGTTTTTCGCCGCCACGCGCCCGCAGGAACATCCGGACGCGCCCCGCCACAACGTCGGCCATTTCTTTCTCGCGCTCGACCCGAAGGCGTTCCGTGAGGAGGGCGAGTTCGATGCGGACTTGGACGCGCTGACGACCGCGCTGCGCAACACTCGACGGGCGGAAGCAGACCAACCAGTGCTCGTCGCTGGCGACCCGGAGCAAGCGCAGTTAGAGGCCCGCCAGCGCGACGGCATTCCGCTTCCGGAGGAGCTGGTTGCCACGTTGCGCCGGCTCGCGCACGATGTCGGAGCGGAGTGGAAGCTGACGTGAGGCCGCGCTGGCGACTTGCAGTCGCCGGCACGGAGGGAGCGGCTTCGGAAGGGCTGTAAGCCGAATTCTGTCTGCGGCCTTGCGGCCGGAGAGAATCATTTGTCTGCGCAGCCAATACCCGGAACCCGCGCTGCTTTCGCAACACCTGGCGCGGGCCGCGCCGTGGTTCCCTATTTGGCCTTGCACCCGATGGGGTTTGCCGTGCCTCCGCGCTTGCGCTTGGAGCGGTGCGCTCTTACCGCACCTTTTCACCCTTGCCGCCGGTGGGCCGGCGGTGGTTTGAGTTTCTGTGGCACTGTCCGTCAGCCCGCCTTACGGCAGGCTGCCCGCGTGTATCTCCGACCGAGCCGGAGTTACGCGGCATCGCGCCCTGCGGTGTTCGGACTTTCCTCCCGCGGACAAGCCGCGAGCGATCCTCCGCCCTTCCGAAGCCAATTTGACCGTAGAACAAGCGGCGATCCTGATCAAGAGGGCATATTTGAACCGCGTAAACAACCTTGCGCCTAAGCTTGCTCCCGGCTTGATCCTCTGGGAAGCGGATTGGTATGAGAAGCCGAAGTCAGAGAAACAATTTCTTAATCCGCCGCCGCCAGCTCCATGTCCCGCGTGAAGTACAGAATTCGGCCACAGTGCGGGCAGCAAATAATATTGCTGTCTGCCCGGCAGGCGACCATCACCTGCTGCGGCAACCTCATGTGGCAACCGCCGCAAGCACTGTGCTCAATGCCGACGACCACGTTCTCGCCTTTGCTCTTAAGCAGCCGCTCATAACGCGCCAATGCGCCCTCCTCCACGGCAGCGGCAAGGTCTTTCCGGTTAGATTGCAACTCGGCCAACTTGACTTTGAAGCTCTCCTCGCGCTTACCCAGTTCGGCAACCTCTGCGTCCACGTCCTTTTTGGCGGTGGCCGCGAGCTTGTTGGCATCGGCAACAGTTCGGGCGGCCACATCCGCCTGCTCCATGAGCTCAAGAATCTGATCCTCCAGCTTTTGGATGTCGGCCTTGCAGGTCTCAATCTCGTGAGCCAGCGCGCGATATTCCTCGTTCTTCTTGGTCTGGAGCTGCTGCTGGGAATACTTCGCGATGCGCTCCGCCTGTGCCTGCACATCTAGCTCAAGCTTCTTCTTGTCGGATTCAATCTGCTTGGCCTTCAACTTAGCAGCATCCAGAGCCTGCTGGGAGGTACTGGCGCGCGACGTGGCGCGCTCTCGTTGGGGCCCGATCGAGGCCAACTCGGCTTGAGTGCGGAGAAGGTGACGGTCACGGTCTTGGAGGATCAGAAGCTTTTCGATGACGTCGAGCATGCGAGGAATACTTTGTTCGCAAAAAGTATCGGTCATGCTACAGTAAGTCAATCCACGCTGCCGCGGAGGCAGCCGGGAATCTTTGAACATTAACTGCCTCGCCCATTCCAAGCTTTGTAATCAATATGAAACCACTCCCTACCACCTTCTTCGCCATCGCGCTCATTGGAGCGAACACCTTTGCTCCCCTCCTCGCCGCCCAGAAGGAATCCGCCGCCATCTCGTTTGCACGGCAGTTGAACCAAGCCTTCATCGAAGTTGCGGACCAAGTTTCGCCCTCCGTCGTCGTCATCCGCGTGGCACAAAAGCAGGACCGCGGGATGTTTGGCATGGAGCTAGAGGGTAACCCCCTCTACGAGATGTTGCCTCGCGACCTGCGCAAACAGATGGAGGAGCGGCTTGACCGAAACCGCAAACGCTCAGAGTCGCAACCCGAGCGCACGCCGCAGTTCAATGGGCAAGGCAGCGGCGTGGTCATCCGTGAGGACGGTTACATCCTTACAAACCGGCATGTAGTTGAGGACGCTCAAAAAATTGAAGTGCGCTTCAAGGATGGTCGCACCTTCCCTGCAACCATCCGCGGCGTGGACCCGCGCTCGGATGTGGCTGTGTTAAAGATCGAAGCCAAAGGCTTGCCGGCCGCCAAATTTGCGGACTCGGACAAGACCCGCGTGGGCGAATTCGCCATCGCCATTGGTGCGCCGTTCAACCTCGATTACAGCGTCACCTTCGGGCACGTCAGCGCCAAGGGCCGCACTGCGATTATTCCGGACGCGCTGGCCGGACTGGCCCCCAACACGCCGTTCGACCAAGACTTCATTCAAACGGATGCGACTATCAACCCGGGCAACAGCGGCGGCCCACTGGTCAACATCAACGGTGAGATCATCGGCATCAACACTCTCATTCGCGGCATTGGCACCGGCATCGGCTTCGCCATCCCGGCGAACCTTGCGCGCGAAGTTTCCGAATCCCTGATTTTGAACGGACGAATGGTGCGGGCCAAACTCGGCCTTCTAGCGCTCGGGTATAAAGACGACTTCAGCGTTCGCGATGGGGAAAACGAAAAGGATCCTGACTGGGACAGGGTTTCGAATCAGCGGCTTCGCGAGTTGAACGGCCGTGCCTTCAAAGGCGCGACCAACGGTATATTCGTCGCGGGCATCCAGAAAAGCGGTGCCGCAGGGAAGTCCGCCTTAAAACTTGAGGACGTTGTCACACATGTGGAGGGCACCCCGATCTCCAATGCTCAAGAGTTGCGCGGGGCGCTTCGCACGAAGGCTGGAAAGCTCGTCACCTTAAGCATCTTGCGCGATGGCAAACCTATGAAGATCAAGGTCACGCCTGAGGAATGGGCGGACGAGCCACAACTCACGAACGTCCAGCCCAAGGGTAGCCGGGACGGGAAATCCCAAGAACTCGGACTGACCGTAAAACCGATTACGCCGGAACTGGCTAAGCAAATGAAGCTCAAACAATCCGATGGCCTGCTCATCACTGAGGTGGAGCCGGGCGGCCCGGCTGCCCGGCGCGGCCTCAAACCCGGCGTAATCATAACCGAAATCAACGGAAAGCCAGTCAGCGACCTGCGCGACTTCGCCATTGGATTAAAGGAGAGCGACCTAAAAAAAGGCGTTCGTTTGGAAATCATCGCCGATGGCTCCAACAAGTTTGAAGTGCTCCGGTCGGGTGAGTAGCTGCCCACCTACCCTGCTTTGATTCATTGTCCGTTGTTGGGCGCTCCGCTATAGTGCCGCCTGGCACATATGAGCACACGTCTTGACGTACGGAAGACTTACAAGCTCTACCTCGGCGGCAAGTTCGTCCGCAGCGAGAGCGGCAAGTATCTCGAAGCCAAAAGCCCCGACGGCGCGCACCTCGACAACTACTGCTGGGCCTCCCGCAAAGACTTCCGCGACGCCGTCGTCGCCGCGCGCGCCGCGCAGGACGGCTGGGCCAAGGCCACCGCTTACAACCGCGGCCAGATCCTCTACCGCGCCGCCGAGATGCTCGAAAGCCGCCGCGAAGCCCTCGCCGCCGAAGTCTCCCGCTCGCACGGCGTCACGCTCGACCAAGCCCGCACGGGCGTGGGCCGCGTATGCGACCGCCTCGTGCACCACGCCGGTTGGACCGACAAATACCAACAGATTTTCGGCAGCGTGAACCCCGTCGCCTCGCCGCACTTCAACTTCACCACGCCCGAGCCGATGGGCGTCGTCGTCGTGCTCGCGCCGGACCTGCCGGTCTTGCTGCCGATGGTCTCGCTCCTCCTGCCCGTGATTCTCAGCGGCAACACCGCTATCGTCATCCCCTCCGAGCGCGCGCCGCTGCCCGCGCTGTCCTTCGCGGAAATCCTCGCCACCAGCGACCTGCCCGGCGGCGTAGTGAACATCCTCGCCGGCAAACGCGCCGAACTCGCCCCGCACATCGCCTCGCACATGGACGTGAACGCCATCGTGGACGGCGCGGGCGTGCCCGAAATCTCCGCGCAACTCCAGGCCGGCGTCGCCACGAACCTCAAGCGCTACTTCAACCAC
>VHDH01000166.1 GCA_016871445.1 Verrucomicrobiota bacterium
CTCGTGCCACACGACGCTGTTGTCATAGACGCCGGTGGTCGAGGGCAGCCGTCCCGTGAGCGTGGCGACGCGCGAGGGATTGCACACCGGCGCGGCGACGTGGGCATTGGCGAAGAGCAGGCCGCGCCTCGCGAGCCGGTCAATGTGCGGCGTCTTCACCTGCGGATGCCCGCCAAGGCCGCCCACCCAGTCGTTCATGTCATCTACGATGATCATGAGGACGTTGGGAGGTGGCGAGCCGGCGGAGAACGTAACCAGGCAAGAAAATGTGAGCGAAAAAGTGAGGAGCGCGATCACCCTCATAGTGACACTAGGTTTACTGATCTCTCATCGCTTCGTAGAGTAAAAAACGACGGTGAACTTCAGCCGATGGGTTTCGCCGCGTTTCACCTCCACCCGGCTCGGCTCGCCCTGCTTCATGGCAGCGCGGCCGAAGGGGTTGGCGACGAAGACGCCGTAGTCGCGGTTGTGCCACCAGCTTGAGCGGAAGTTGGCAGGGTCGGGGATGACTTTGATTCCCACTTTGATGCCGTTGATGGTGCCTGAATAGTCGCACCACTCGGCGGGTTGGCCCCAAGTAGCCTTGGCGGTGGTCTTGCCGGTGCTGCTCGTAATGACGCCGCTGGCCTTCTCCGTGAGCGGAGTGGCCATGCGCACACCGAGGCCCATTTCTTCCTCGTCGCCGAAATAGAAACCATCCATCTCCGGCCTGATGGCGGCGGCCCAGGTGAGGTGCAGTTCGTGACCCTTCGGAGCGAGGGTGAAATCGCAGCGCATCGCGGCCATTTTCGAGCCGTCAGCGGCCAGCAGCGAACTCTGCGAGGAGAATTCAAGGCGCCCATCCTTCCATGCGGGCGGCACGACGAAGGACTCGTGCTTTATCGTCGCTTTGTTGCGCCAGAAATCCTGACCGCTGATTTTACCAAAGCCGACCCACACGCCGGGATGCATGTCGGCGTGGTCGGTGGCGTCCACGCCTGCCACGGGTGGCCAGGTGCGCGTCACGGGAATACCTCCGGGAGCGCGGAGATTGGCGAAGAAGGGGCGGCGGGTTTTCGCGTCGTTGAAGACGAACTCCCCAATCATTGCGCCGCTTTGCATGATGACGAGCCGGTCCGCTTTTTGGACGATGCTCAATGGCGAGGTGTCGGCGGGATTCGCGGTGGCAGACGGGACGGGTGCGGATGGGGCAGGAGCCGAGGGCGGCGCGGCGGCGACTTTTTGTTCAGTGGTCAGGAGCCATTTCGCGATGTCCGCCACATCCTGCGCGGTCAGCACGCTCCCCATTGCCGGCATGGGGGAAACGGGCAGCGTCTTGTGCTTTGTAATCTTTTCCTCCGGAATCTCGACGACCTTCCCGCCGCCGACTCCCAGCCGCACGATCCGGCCGCTCGAAAGCAGCACGCCCGTGTAGTTTTCGCCGTCAGCGTCAATCGAGTGCGCGGCGAATCCCTCAGTAATCACGGCGTTGGGTTCGAGGATGGATTGCACGACATACTTCGGGTCCATGCGAGCGCCA
Source organism: Verrucomicrobiota bacterium (assembly GCA_016871445.1). GTDB lineage: Bacteria > Verrucomicrobiota > Verrucomicrobiia > Limisphaerales > SXTU01 > SXTU01. The sequence goes on from VHDH01000166.1 coordinate 1,520, forward strand.
AGATTCGTCAGGTCGGGGCCGAAGTTGATGCCGCGGTTGCCCACGCGATGGCAGGTGGCGCAGGCGGCGGAATGGAAGAACAGCGCCTCGCCGCGGCGCACATCGGCTTTCGCGAGGGCGGCCTGCGAGGGCTCCTCTGTGGTGGGCGCGGCCGGCGGTGTGAGTGGCTTTGGCTGGATGGCGACGAAGTAGTTGGCTTTGGGGCCACTGCTGGTGGCGGGGATGTTGCCGCCCAGCGCGACATTAACGGCGGGAAAATCCTTTGACCAAAGCTGGAATTGCGTGTCACTCGTCGCCACGGTGATGCCCGCATCGGCGAATCCCTGCAGCCACTCCGGGCGTTGCTTTACCCGCACGTCGTGAGCGACGAAGACGGTGGAGGCGAGCGCGAGGTCGAAGGTCAGAAACGATTGGCCGCGCGAGCCGTCGTCCTCGTTGGAGGTGCGGATGATTTCGGCTCCGGCGATCGTCTCGGGCACGCGGGTAAAAGCGTAGGCTCGGTCGGTGTAACTGGGCTGGCCTATTTGGAGCAGCCCCGACGAGTAGGGGCGTTTGCTTTCGGCTTTGATGTTGGAGGCCAAAGGGGAAACCGGCGTCGCGTCTTCGGGCTTAGGTTTTGCGCCCGCAGCCCCGTCCCGCGCAGCTTGCGCGGCGGCGGCTCCGCCTTTGAAGACCTCGCCGCGCTGTTTCATCACCCCGCGTCCAAGGCCGAGTTGGGCCACCGTAGCGACGGTCTGGTCGGAGTCGTCCGCCAGCGGATTGAGCGCATCGGGCTTCATCGCGCGGAGGTCGAGCAGGCCGAGCAATGCAGCGGCGCGCACCGGGCCGCGTTTATCCGCGAGCAAAAGACGCAGCCCCGACTCGCCGCCGAGGTCGCGCAGTGCCCGCCAGGTGGCGTAGTAGCAAACGCGCTCGCTCTCCGTGGCTGCGTGATTCGTGAGCGTGGCCAGAGAATCCTTCGCACCTGCCTGATGCGCTGACTGAATGGCCGCGAGTCGCAGCCGCGGCTCCGATGACGCGAGCAGCGCGGGCAGCAGTTGTGGCAGGGCGGCGGACTTGACGAGACCCAGCGCTCTCACGGCCTGAATGCGGCGATTGAGCGACGCGGCACCATCGGTCGCAGTGCGCTTGAGAACATCCTCGCTGCCGCCAATGCGTGCCAGCGTCCACACGGCCCACGTTTCTCCCGCTGTCGGGAGAGTGGGTTTCTTCAACGCCGCCACGATTTCGCCCGCCACCGCTGCGCCGCGCCGGACGAGTTCGTCCTGGGCATTGATGCGCCGCACCGGCAGTAGTCCGGAGAACTCGGCGATGAGTTCCGCGACCGTCATGTCAGGCATCTTCTTCACCGAAAGCGCAGGAAGTTTTGCCGCGCCCTTGGGCATCACGCGAAAGACGCGGCCTTCGTTGGTCATGTTGCCGTCCTTGTCCCGCTCCACGCCGTAGCCGCTGCTCCAGCCAATGATGTAAAGCGCGCCCTCCGGTCCGAAGGCCATGTCCACTGGACGAAAGAGCGATTTTCCAGCCGTGATGAAATCCTCCCACTGCCCGCCTTGCGGCAGCATCAGCGCACCCTGCCATGTGGGGCGATACAACTGCGTCTTTTTGAAAAGCCAGTCGTTAATGAGCCACATGCCGCGATAGGCGTCCGGCCAGTTTGGCGCATTCGCAAAGAGCACACCGGTGCCGCTGCCATGGAACACCGGAGCGCTGATCGGCACCGTGGGCAGGTGATTTTCCCCCGTCCAATGCGGACTCCACGCATGCGACCAGCCGAACTCCGCGCTGAAAAACGGCATGAAGAGACGGTCGCCATCGCTCTGATCCTGATCCACGCTGAGCCAGTCGAAACCCGCATCGAAGCCGAGGCCATAGGGATTGCGCAGGCCACGCGCCACGATCTCCAGATTCCGGCCCATGTCCTCACAGCGGAGGATGCCGCCCGAGCGACCCCAGTCGTCCTCCGGGTCATGGTAGGTGGACTTGTAGGTCTGCCGGGTGAAGGTTTTAGGCGCAGGAAAGTCCGGCGCATCCTTCGGCCCGGGCACGCCCCACAAGTCGCGGAAGGGCTTCGGCGCGACGCGGTCCGGCTCGTCCTTTTTCCAGTCTTTGATGACGAGCCCCTTGCTGTTGCCCTTGCTCATGTAGAGCCGGCCATCGGGCGCCCAATTCAGCCCGTGCAGCGCGTGCTCGATGTTGCCGAGGTCGGTGAAGACGCGGATGTATTCGTCCGCCACATCGTCGCCATCCGTATCGCGCACCACGGTGAGGTCTGGCGCATTCGCCACCCATAGGTCCTTGCCATGCCACGCCAAGCCCTGAATGCAGTTGAAGCCCGTGGCAAACGTCCGCGCCTTGTCCGCCACGCCATCGCCGTTTGTGTCATCGAGAATCACCACACTGTCCGGCGGCGTGCTGGGCTTCGGATTGCGATACTGCGGTCCGTGACTGACAAACATCCGCCCCCGCTCGTCGAAGGCGATGGAGCACGGATTTCGCACCAAGGGTTCGCGAGCGAAATAGGCGATGTCAAACTCCTTGGCGATTTGCGGAAGGGACTCGCGGTCGGCCTTCGGATCGGTCTGACCGGCGGCGTGTCCGATGAGAAATCCGGAAAGGAGAGCAAAGTAGGTAAAGCGAGTTTTCATAGCTTGAAAAGTTGGCGCGCATTTCCGGCGAGAATCTTCGCCTCGTCAGCGGGCGGGAGCTGGAGGCTGCGGAGGGGATCGAGAATCTCCTTCGGCTGAACCCAAGGATGATCGCTAGAGAAGAGCAGCCGGTCCGCGCTGCTGAAATCGAGGGCGAAACGCATGGCCTCGGGCAGCGGCGACGCGATGTCCATGTAGATTGAGCGGAGATATTCGCTGGGCTTGCGCTGGAGATCCTGCGGGCCGCGTTTGAGGACGTGCAACTGATGATCCATACGTCCGCAAATGTAAGGCAGCGTGCCGCCGAGATGCGGGCAGACGAGCTTGAGCTTCGGATGCCGGTCGAGCAGGCCGCTGGCGATGATCCTGGCCATGGCGATGGTGTTCTCGAACATGTTGCCCAGCGTGCTGGTGAGTTCGTAGCCCTTCACCTGCTCGGTGGTCATGGGCTTGGACGGATGGAGCAGGATGGGGAGCCCCAGTTCCTCGGCGCGGGCGTAGAGCCAACGAAATTGCGGCTCGTCGCACCACGCGCCGGCGAGATTCGTGTAGAGCAGAATGCCGACGAACCCGAGCTTCTTCACGCAACGATCCAATTCCGCCACGGCGGCCGCTTGGTTCTGCACCGGCAGCGTGCACAGGCCGCGAAAGCGCGTCGGATGTTTCGCAATGACGCCCGCGAGCGAATCGTGAATGACCTGAGCGACCGCCGGGCCGTCGTCGCCGAACCATTCGGGGCCGGGATCGTTGTTGCTCAGGAGCGTGAGGCCGATGCCGCTGGCATCCATCGCGGCGAGCTTGGCCTCCACGCTGAGATACGGTGGCGGCACCTTGCGCAGCCAGTCGCCCATCTTGAGAAACGTGGTGCCGTCGCGCTCATACACGAGCGGGTCCGCTTTGCGCCTGCGCATCAGGTCGAGCACCTCGGGGAAGAACAGGTGGCTTTGGCAATCCACGAGGCCGCTCTTCATGCGAGCTTCGGCTGCATTCAGTGGCACGGCGGCCAATGCAGAGCTGGCTCCGGCAGAGGCAAAAAAACGGCGGCGGGTGACGGGTTGGGCGTTCATGGGCGGTTTATCCGATGAGTTCCTTGTAAGCCGAGCGCACGTGGGGTTCTAAAAATCGCGGGAGTAGCCGGCGAGCCAGCCGCCATCCACGGGGATGATGGCGCCGTTGAGGTAGGA
>VHDH01000167.1 GCA_016871445.1 Verrucomicrobiota bacterium
TTCGTGACTTTTGCAAACTGATAGGAAATTGCTTTTTTGACGCTGCGCGGTTCATTTACGGAGTGAACTCGCGCAGACCAGCCTTCTTTGCGGCCCCGCCCGGTCAATGATTGAAGCGGAATTCTGGGCTATTGACGAGCGCCCAAATCACTTGTCGGAGCCCTTCGTCAGGCCGGTCCTTGCGCTGTTCGAGATACTCGCCGAGGAGCTTTTGGTCCTCGGGGGTCGCCGGGCGTGAGAGCACCGCCCAGGTGGCTTCGTCGATTTGCTGGCGAGTGTCCGGCAGTTTGCGCAACACCGGGATCAGTTTGCCGCCCATTGCCTTGAGGATCGCCTCATCATTGTTAAGTTTGAGCGGCTCATCGATGGCAACTTGGAAATCGTCGAACGGCTGTTCAATGAAGGGGAATGTGCCGCCCCCTTTCTCCACATCCGCGAGCTTCTTTTGCCGAACCTCGATCGGGTCGTCCGGCTTGAAAACATCGGGTTGGTTCGCGAATTGGTAGGACATGCCCCACTGCGCCGGAGTGAGCGGGCGGGTGGGTGCCACCGCAAAGAGTTCCTTCGCGGGCGGCTTGCCTTTCCATTCGCTGCTCCGGGCGTAGGCCCGGCTGCTGACGAGGCCCGTGATCAGCCGCTTGAGATCATAGTTGTGGGCGAGGAAATCCCGCGCCAGCCAGTCCAGCAACTCGGGATGGCTGGCCGGGTTCTCCGCGTGCATTTGATCCACACGCATCACCAGGCCGTGGCCATAAAATCGAAACCAGAGGCGATTGACGATCGACCGCGCAAACATCCCGCGATTGGTTTCATCGAGCGCGATCTCGGCCAGGCGTTTGCGGGCGCTCTGTTTCGGTGCGGGCGGCATCGGTGGCCCGGGGATTTTCTTCAGCTCGACGTCGATCTGATCCCGCCCGGCGATCCCTTCCTCGCGCGATTTCTTCTCCGCATCAGTCAACACCCCCTGCCACTCGGCGTCGGTCACTTTTCTCGTTGCCGATTCGCCCGCCGGCCATTGCTTCTTCACGCGCTCCGTCGCGGCCTTTTCCAGATCGGCGAGTCGCTTCTCGAACCCCATGCGACGATCCTTCAACTCCTTGGTTTTGGCGTTATCCTTGGTTTTCTGCTCTATAAGCTTGTTTTCCTCCGCGATGGCCGCAACGAGTTCCTTCTCGGGCAGTTCATCCATCTCGACCTTGGTTCCCGACAGGAACATCATTGAGATTTTTCGCGTTTCGCCGGACTTGGACTTGAAGTCGGGCACCTTCACATATTGGCGTTCGAGAAGCTTCCCTTGAAATTCGTAGCTGTGGCCGAAGAACGCCTTCATGCCGAAGAAATAGTCCTGGGTCAGACCTTTGATTTCCGGATGGCGGTGGCACTGCGCGCAGGTGATATTCAGACCGAAGAAGACGCTGCTGACATCGCGGGTCAGGGCGTCGGCGTCTTTCAACCGTTTGAGCACGAAATCGTCTGCTTTGGCAGTGACCGGTTTGCCCGGGTCGGCATTGACCGGCATGTCGGAGCGGGCTGGTTTCGGTGCACCGAGCATGTCGCGGAAGATGGCATCCCACGGGCGATTCTCCTGGAACGCACTGAGAAGGTAGGGTTGCAGACTCGTTGCATCCGAGTTTCGATTGCGGAGCAGGACGTCGAACTCGTTGGCATTGTGGCGAGCGAATGCCGGAGACGACACAAGAGACTCGATCAGCTTGCTTCGGTCCAACGGCTGGCTGGCGAGCTGTCGCGCCTCCACCGCGGTGGGGATCCGTCCGATGAGGTCGAGATACAGCCGCCGAACCACGGCGGTGTCCGCAGCGGGCGGCGTCGGCGTGACCTTCGCCTGCTGTAACTTGGCATCCACATAGTGGTCGATCACTTCGCCAATCAGCCGGTCGGGAGGCAGCAGCGACTGTGCCTGCACGGCAAGTGCAGAAGTGAGGAACAGGCTGGCGGCCATCGACAGGAATACGGCTTTCATCGGGGATGCTCCCGAAATCTTGGCAGGTGGGTTCGTCACGCGGGGAATTCCCATTTGAGTGCTTTGCCGCTGCCAACCGTGTAGAACGCGACCGCCGTCTCGTTGACAGCCAGGTCGCACGTGGGGATCGTGGCGGGGGTCTCTTTGAGCACACGCGGTTTGGCGGGATCCAGGAAACACAGGGGGCCGCTGGCGAAAGGAGCGACCAGAATCCAGGCCGACTGCGGGTGCCAATACATCGACTCAAACTGGCCACCCGCCTTTTGCTCGTAGGACTTCTGGCCGGTCTGCCAGTCGAAGATCTGCACCAACCCGGCCCCCTTAATGAGAAACAGCTCGCCGTCGCGTTCCTTCCCGGCCAGGGCCAGCAATTTTCCATCCGGCGAAAACGCCAGGCAGCAAATCCGCGCGGCCGAGAGATAGCCGCCCTGAGAAATCCCGAGGTAACTGGCAGCCTCGAACCGCGCGGCCTCGCGACCGCTTTCGGCCTCCCAGACGATCACCTGAGCCGCATCGTCGGCCGCAGCCACGTGCCGGCCATCCGGCGAAATCGCACACGAGAAGATTTTGTTGGGGTTGTCGTATTTGGGCACCTTCGCTTCGAAGCCCGTCAGCGTTCGCATCGGTTTCCCCGACGTCGCATCCCACAACTTGCAGGTCATGTCGTCGGAGATTGTGGCGATCATGGTTTGCGATCTGTTCACGGCGAGTCGCCGAATCCACCGGTCGTGAGCGTCCACCGTGCGGACCACGCGGCGATTCGCGAGATCCCACCAGATCAGCTTGCGGTCCCAACTCACCGACACCAGCGTGTTGCCGACCAGGCCGAGACCGCTGACGTAGCTTTTGTGCCCTTCGAGAGCGGCCACCGCAGCGGGCTTTTCCTCGGCGAAGTCGATGGCATAAATCTTGGCGTCGGAATGGCCGAGCCACAGGCGTTCGCTGTTCGGCTCGCGAACGACGGACAGAAAGTCGCCGGGCAGCGCCACGGTCTTGCTGATCTTGACCTTGTCTAAGTCGGGAAGCGGCATGTCGTTCTCCTCAGAGGGTGATTCATGGATGAATCAGGCCAACACGGCACGGACCGGTTCCGTGTCGTAGGGGGTCAGCCGGATCGGTCGACCATCCGCCGCCAAGTATTCCTTTTGGTGGTCGATACCCAAGGCCCGGAAGATGGTCGCGAAGAACTCCGCCGCCGTCACGCGATCAGTGGCGACTGCGGTGCCGTCCTCGTTGGTGCTGCCGTGGATCACGCCGGGCCTGATGCCGCAACCCGTCAGCGTGACACTCCAGCAGGCCCCCCAGTGATCGCGGCCGCGCTGGGCGTTGATTTTCGGCGTCCTCCCCATCTCGGCGAAGGTTACGACGAGGGTGTCCCGTAACAGATCGCGTTGCTCCAGATCTTCGAGCAGGGCCGACATCACGCGGTCGAGCGTGGGAACCTTGGACGCGTGGATCTCGAAATTCTCACCGTGTGAATCCCACCACCCGTCCGTCACCCGGACGAACGGCACGCCGGCCTCGACGAGTCTGCGGGCCACCAGGGCCTGCTGGCCGAAGAGCGAATGGCCGTAGCGTTCGCGAATCTCCTGCGGCTCCTTCGAGATGTCGAACAGTCCGGCGTTGTCCATGATGCCGCGGACCTGATGGTAGGAGCTCCCGTGGCTGGCAACCGCTTCGTTGGTGCTGCGATTCGCCTGAAATCGACCAGCCAACTGCTCGCGGAGCGCCTCGCGGGCGCGATGGTCGGCGTCGCTCAGCAAGGCGGGCCGCAGGATGCCGTCCGGGGAGAGTTTGCTGGAAATGTTAATCGCCTCGTAACGCCCCCCCAGGAAGAGTGCGAAATCGAGCTGCTTATCGCCGCCACTGAACGGCCAGGTGGCATCCCACAACGAAACGTGGTCGGGCAAAACGCTGCCAGGCTGCGACAACTCGCGGGCCAGCAAACATCCGAGTGACGGAGTGCGCACGTTGCCCGTGTCCTTCCGGTCGCCGCTCATCAGCGCGTTGACGCCCGGCCCCGTGTGGTTCGTGTTGGGGCTGCTGAAGGAGCGAATGACGGCCGTCTTGTGAATGCGTGCCGCCATCTTCGGCATCAACTCGCTCATGCGGTAACCCGGCACCGACGTTTCAATCGCCTGAAACGGGCCGCCCGTCTGGCGACCTGGCTTGGGATCCCAGCTCTCGAACTGGCTCAGGCCACCGGCCATCCAGAGCAGGATGACACGCTTGTGGCGGCGCTTCACTTCGCCCGCCACGAGGGGACCGCCAAGAGCGTCGAGGCCGGCCATCCCCCCGGCCAGAAGGCCGCCGACACCGCCAAGGAAGGCGCGGCGCTTGAGGGCATGCGTGGGGGAGCCGTAGGTTTTCGGAGTTTGCATAATTACGCATGGAGGGGGTGGGGTTGGAAATGCGAGCATCGGTGGGTTTCGTCGGGTTGAGTAATATTGCACCGACGTAGTTGGATGGGACTTATTCGAGGTCTAAGGATTTTTTGGTTCTCCGCTGTTATCAGTGGAATGTGCGGGTAACTGATAGGAAATTGCTTTTTTGACGCTGCGCGCTTCAAAACATTTATTGTCTATTTACTTAACCTACCAGAACGTATGCCGATGAACACTGGCCGTAATCCGTTCCGCTCCCGCGCTACTGGCTTCACGCTCATCGAACTGCTCGTCGTCATCGCAATCATCGCGATTCTGGCCGGGATGCTCCTGCCCGCGCTGGCCGGGGCGAAGGAGAAGGCTAAGCGCACGATGTGCCTTAACAACATGAAGCAAATCGGCCTGGCCATGAACATCTACGCCAGTGACAATGGGGACCGGTATCCCAGTGGAGCGCGCGACAACGCCACACCGACCTACCACGCCTCCTTCGTCAACTCGCAGACTTTCACCAACGCATTCTTGCGTTCGGGCTTCAACGTGACCAATTCACTGTCCTGCCCCAACAAGAAGAACTGGGTGAGCTATGTGGCTGGCAATGGCTGGCGCATCGGCTACTATAACCTTTGGGCCTACCCCACCCAAGATGATAACCGGAACCGCGATGCAACCTATGCCCGGCCCACAACCTCGCCGTGGGACAGTCCCAAGTTCGTGCAAGACACTGGCCCGCATCATGTGCTGGGTGCGGATATAATGGAGCGAGGCACTGCCAATCCACCAGCCGGGCAAGGCCCAACTTCTGCACCGCACGGGGGCACTGGGCCTGTCTTCAGCGCACCCGGTTCACCCGCGAGTGTGGAACCTGAGGCCATTCGTGCAGCGGGCGGCAATGTAGCATTGCC
>VHDH01000168.1 GCA_016871445.1 Verrucomicrobiota bacterium
TGAACGTGATTGGCGTTGTTTTGGGTGTTGTCGTATTCGAGGAGGAAAGTCGGTCCCTGCACGCGGTAGTAGTGGCCGTCACCCCGGTTCAAGCCGCCGGCCCACGCGAAGGCGACCTTGTTCCAGTCGGCCTTGGCAATTTTCTCGAGATCGCCCTTGGCCACATCAGGCCGGACGCGGTTCGCATACTCGGCGACCACGCGCTTGAGCAATTCCTGTTGTGCCCCATTAAGCTTTGCGTAGGCGATACCTTCGGGATTAAGGCGTTCAGCCTTGACCTTCGCAGCGCTGATGATGTCGGGCGGGGCTTTGTCGCTGAAGACGCCGGCGGTGCGCTGCTCAGCAGTGAGAGACTTGGCGAGTTCCCGGCCGAGATCCTCCTCGACGCCCAGCACGCGCAGGCCTTTCTTCGCGCCTTCACGGACTTCCGCCGGGTTTGTGCCCATGAAGGACGGGACGGCGGCAACTTCCTTTCCATCCACGATCGTAAAGCTAAGGGAGAGATGGTGGCCCTCAAAGCGCCAAGCCCAGGTTCCCTTCGAGTCGGGCGTGCCGTAGATGCTTACGAAGTAGAGGATCGGGTTGCGGTCCACCTTGGAGTTCTTCTCAAATTCCTTGAGCACAGCCTCAAGGCTCATGATGCCGGTGGCCTTGGTGTAGCCACCTTCGCTCAGGGCGGACTGGAGCAAGGCAAGGGCAAGCTTGCGCTGAGCCTCAGTCATCTGCGTGAAGGGCAGGCCCTTGCGTCCAAAGGAAACCATCTCCGTAGGGATAAAGTGCCAAGCTTGCCGCGCTTCGGACTTGAGGTCGGTATAATGGGCCTTGGACTTCTGCCCGGCATCAAGCGAGGCTAGTAACTTCTTTGCAGCGTCTGCCATGGCGTCGGCAGCGGGGTGAGCGTGGAGTGTGACTGAGGCGACAAGCGCAGCGATCAGTAACGCAACGCAGCGGCGGGATGGGCAGTTGTTCATGAGGTGATTTAAGGTGAGCGCCGAAAAGGAGGCGATGCAAAAATAAGGACGAGCGGGAGTTTTCAACTTGAGCCGGTGAGTGAGGGCCTTCCCCAATGCTTCGTTCTCTCATCCGCCCACCATTTACCAAACACGCGCCCACACGACCTTAAGGTAACGGCTCTCAGGACAGTTAGCCATTACCGGATGATCCGCGCCCGCACCGGAGCGGTCGAGAAACTGAAGGCGCTTGCCAAGACGATACGCCGCGCGCGTGATGAGTTGCTCAAAGCCTTCCATGTCAATCAGCCCCGAGCAGGAACAAGTCACAAGCAAGCCACCTGATTCTAACACGTTCATGCCCATGCCATTCAGATCTTCGTATTTTCGGCGGCCCTCAAGTTCCTCCTCGCGGCTGAGAATAAACTTTGGCGGGTCAAGCACCACCACTGGCCAACGGGTGTTGTTACGCTGCATTTGGCGCGTGAAGCTGAAAGCATCACAATGCACCCACTCGATACGTGCTTGGTTGAGGTTTGCGTTGCGTTTTGCCTGCGCGATGGCCTCTTCATCGAGGTCCACGGCGGTTACGTCCCCTGCCCCGCCCAGCACCTTAGCTGTGATGGCAAAACCGCCGGTGTAACAGCAGCAATCCAGCACGCGCCGGTTTTTTACAAAGTCGGCAAGGCGACGGCGATTCTCCCGCTGGTCGCAAAAGAAACCCGTCTTGTGGCCGGATTCGAAATTGACCTCATAGCGAACGCCATGCTCGCGGATTTTCACCGTGCGCACGTCGTTCGCGCGTGCAAAACGAATGCCTTCAACCCGCGCCACGAAGTCGTCCACGGAGATTACCTGCCGCTTGGTGCCCAACCGCGCATGCAACTGCGGAAGAATTTTTCCCAGCCGCTGAAAGATACCGAGGCTGTGGACCTCAACGCTTAGCGTATCGCCAAAGCGGTCCACTACCAAGCCGCTGCAGCCGTCACCGTCCGAGTGGACGACACGATAAGCGTCTGTGTCCTCGTCGAGCACAAGTTGATTGGCGCGCAGGTCCAGTGCGCGCGTGAGCAGCGTGTCAAACAACTCCTCGCCGGGGGCGTCCTCGCCGTAGTGCAACATGCGCAGCGGCACGCGGGCTTTGGGATTCCACAGACCGGTGCCAAACCGCCGCCTGTCGCGGTCAAACACAGCCACCAAGTCACCGGCTTTCGCATCCGGAGAAGCCCCGGCAATCATCGCCGGGTATAGGGTGGGCTGGCTGGAAAAATATTTGAGCTGAACCCACGGTGTCGGCCACGCCTCGTTCACCGGCGGTCCGGCGGGCTTGCGCTCTGGTCGCGTTTCCATGGGTGAGCGGACTGGCGGCACAGCATCCCCGGACCAAGGACGAGCAGGCTCGCGGTAACCACCTCGCGCTGGACGGTCGTGCAAACCGCGGCGCTCGCGATGCTCTGGGTGCTCGGGCTGGGACGCACGGCGCGGCAGAGAGCGAAACTCACCTGCACTGGGCCGGGGCGAAGAATCTTCCATGGCGGAGAGGCTTGCGGCAGCGGGAACAAATAGCAAGTCGGCGGCGGGGCCTAGCTTGGGACCCTGAGGTATAACAAATTTCTCTTCGGACTTTCCCGCTCTTAGGACGTGCTTAAAGCCCAACTGTTTTCTACTTCAGCACTCCGCACGCCTGCATTGTAGCCTTCAGCGTCGCGCGGTTTTTCGGGGCAAGGCGCACCAGCGGCAAGCGATAATGCTCCTCAATAACGCCCTGCATGGCCAACGCAGCCTTGACCGGGATTGGGTTGGTCTCGATGAACAGATCCTTAAAGAGCGGGTAAAACTTGGCATGTAGCCGGAGTGCCGCCTCTGGCCGGCCGGAGCGGAAATAGTCCACCATGTGGCTGATCTCGCGTGGAATGAGGTTGCTCGTCACGCTGATGACACCTTCCGCACCCACGCTCATGAAGGGCAGTGTGAGCGAGTCATCGCCGCTAAGGATGTTGAAGTGTGGGCCTAATGCTTGACGAAGCTGACTGACACGGTCGCACGAGCCGCCGGCTTCCTTGATGGCGACGACATTCGGACAGGCACCCGCGAGATGCTTGACGGTGTCCACGGCAATCTCGACGCCGCAGCGGCCGGGGATGCTGTAAAGGATGAGCGGTAGCTCAGTCTCCGCAGCAATGGCCTTGAAGTGCTGGTAGAGGCCTTCCTGCGTGGGCTTGTTGTAATAAGGAGCGACTTGAAGCGAAGCGTCCGCGCCAACCTCTTCAGCCGCCTTGGTGAGATAAATCGCTTCGGTGGTGGAGTTGCCGCCCGTGCCGGCGATCACTTTGCACCGTCCGGCAGCAAACTTTACCGACAGCTCGATAACGCGAATGTGCTCTTCATAGTCGAGTGTGGGCGACTCGCCGGTGGTGCCAACAGGGACGATGCCGTCTACGCGGCCCTTTACTTGGGCCTTGATAATCCGTTCGAGGGCGGCCTCGTCGAGCTGACCGCTCGCAAGAAATGGAGTGACGATAGCAGTGTAAGTTCCGGTGAACATGAGCGATCGGGTTACTTGACCGAGCCAATCAGTAAGCTTCTGGACGCCAATAATTCGCGTAATGCAACCAAGCCACGCAAGGCTCGCTCTTCATCTTCGTATTCGAACTCATGCACTTCGTCGCGAACAGCCACGTAAAGAGTGGTGTCCTCAACGTAGCTGCTCTCAATGAACGCGAGATTTAGTAGCGTGCTCTGAACTTCGATGAACAGTGGCAAGGACATTGCTGCCAAACCTTTGGGTAATCTAGGCGCCTTTGCGAGCCTGTTTTTTGGCGTCCAGCTATACCTTCAAGGTCTGATAGTGAACCTGCTGCTTCCCAGAAGCGGTTGAGGCTCGAAGTGTTGACCAGGCTTACTTCTCCTTTTTCTTGGCCTTGGCACCAACCTGCTCGGGGTCGCTGAAGGGCGGCTTGTCGAAGGTGCTGCCGTCGCCCGTCACGCGCGGGTCGTTCGCATCTTTGAGCAGCTTCATCAGCCGCTCGGACAGTTCGCGCTTCTTCGCCGCAAACGCCGGGTCTGCGGCGAGGTTCTTCACCTGGTCGGGGTCATTTTTCAAATCGTAAAGCTCCTCGCCCGGGCGCTTCGCGAAGGCCAGGTCGAAGTGCCACTTCCACTGCGCGTCTTGCTGGTGCGCCACGAGCCAGGTCTTCGTCGGGCTGGCGTCCATGTCGGGAAACGCGGCGCGCGTGTTGCCTCCCACCTGCTTCAAATCCGGCGTGCTTTCCGCCGCGCCGTAGGGCGCGCCCATCGGCCAGCGGTCGGGCGCGAAGTTGCGGATGTAGAGGAAGTCCGGCGTGCGCAGGGAGCGCATGGGATACGGGAGATTGTCCTCGCGTGCGATGCCGACGTGCCGCTCGCGACCGGAGATGGACCAGTTGCGCGACGGGTCCACGAGGCCGGCCTTGTCCGACTTGAGCAAGGGCAGAAGGCTCTTGCCGAAGAGGTTGTCCGGCGGTTTCACGCCGCCGATTTCGAGGAACGTCGGGCAGAGGTCCGGAATGCGCGCGAGGTCATCGAGCACACGGCCCGGTTTGCCGCCGGGGTAGCGGATGGCGAGCGTCACCGCCGTGCCGTGGTCGTAGAGGTTGCACTTGCCGCTGGTCACACCGGGCATCCCGTGGTCGCCGCTGAGGACGATGACGGTCCTTTCCAATTCGCCGGACTCTTCCAGCTTTTTGAGCAACACGCCCACGTAGGCGTCCACCGCCTGGCACTCGCCGAGATAATCGGCTACGTCCTCGCGGATCTCGGGCACGTCGGGCAGGAACTTCGGCAGCTTGCCCTTGAGCGCGTCCGGTTCGATGCCCCAAAGTTTCTTGCCGCTGCCCTTGACCCACGAGCGGTGCGTCGTGGTCGTGCCCATCCAATAGAGCCACGGCTGGCCGGGCTTCCGCGCGGCGAGGAAGTCGTCGAAGTTGCCGCGCACCTGGGCGAGGATTTTCTCGCGCGCGGCGGCGACCGTCTGGCCGTCCGCGACCATTTTCGTGACCTCCTCCGAGAAGTTGTTACACGCGTTGCCAGCCTTCTGATACGCGTGAGCCTGCCCGCCAAAGCCCGCGTCCGCCGGCGTGCCGGGACTCCACACTTTGAAACTCTTGCCGATGTGGTAGCCCGCATCGCGCAGCATCAGCGGGAAGGTGGGAATCTTCTCGTCCCACACCGCGCCTTGAAGAATCGCCCCGCGCCCGGTCTGGAAAAAATAACGGCCCGACAACAGCGAGCTGCGGCACGGCGTGCA
>VHDH01000169.1 GCA_016871445.1 Verrucomicrobiota bacterium
AGCGTCATCGGCATGGGCACCGAGGCGGACGTGGATGCGAATTTGCTCAAGGACGTGGCCGCGAAAGGCGGCGGAAATATTTACTTCAGCAATACTCCGGAGGAATTCCCACGCATCTTTGCGCAAGACACTTTTACCGTTGCCCGCAGCACGTTCGTGGAGGATGCGACGCCCGTAAAAGTCACGGGCGGATTCAACACACTCGGCGGGCAGAGTGACTGGCAGCCGCCCGCGCTCGGCGGCTATAATCTGACTTATCTAAAGCCCGAGGCGAACCTCGCGCTCGTCACGACCGACGAATACGCCGCGCCCGTCGTAGCCGCGTGGCAGGTGGGGAGCGGACGTGCACTGGCTTTCACCGGCGAGGCGGATGGCAAACACGCTGGCGAGCTCGCAAAGTGGACAAGCGTCGGTGACTTTCACGCTACACTCGCGCGCTGGACGGCTGGCGAGCAGCCCACGTTGCCTGAGAATATGTTGCTTACTCAAGAAGTCCGCGACGGCGCGTGCTTCGTGCAACTCCACCTCGACCCTGAGCGCACCAACGAACCCTTTGCCACCCCGCCGCGCGTGAAGGTGTTGCACGGCCTCCCCGGTGCATCACCCACCAAGCTCACGTTGCCGATGCAGTGGAAATCGGCAGATTTACTCGAAGCCGTCGTCTCCCTTCGCGGCCGTGAAACGGCTTTGAATACCGTGGAGATTCCCGGCCTCAACCCCGTTTCTCTCCCGCCGGTCTGCTTGATGTATTCGCCGGAGTTTACGCCCGAGCAGGCTAGTCGCGGTCGTGTGACCTTGGAGAAACTCAGCGCTACCACCAGTGGCGAGGCGCGCGTGGACCTGCCCGGCATCTGGAAATCGCTGCCGAGCAAACCGCAGTTCGTGGACCTCGCCGTGTGGCTCGTCATCTTCGCCCTGCTGGTCTATCTCGCGGAAATCTTTGAGCGCCGCACCGGCTGGTTTGGAAATAGTCGACGTCAAGGGACCTCTACCGAAGAAATACAAAGCGAGAACTTTGTCACTACGCCTGCGATCAGCAAGAAGCCCTCCGTGTTCGAACAAATTGCGCGGCGTCGCCAACAAAAACCAAAGCCAGATGTTCAGCAGCGTGTCCCTACCGCGACGGGTGGCGGCGAGTTGCCGGCCGGTCAATCGGCTCCGGCCGCCGAGAATTCCTCCGCCTCTATCGACCAGCTTGAAGCTCTGCGCCTTGCCCGCAAGCGCGCGCAGGAGCGGCGGGGAAAATAGTGATTACCGGCTGATGGTCTGCTTTGCTTCAGCTTTTCTGAGCGCGCTCTCTCGTCGCTTGATCTCCGCGCGTAGCAGTTCTTCAGCGGACCAGCCTTGGGCCTGCGAGTGGGCGGCCAGGTCGAAGAGAAGTTTTCCCAGTTCCGCTTTGGTTCGCGCTTTGGAATTGGTGGACGGTTGCAAAAGTTTTGCCTTGCGCGCTTTCTTCACGAGCTTTTCGGCGCGGGCTAGGGCGGGGAGGTGACGCGGAATGCCATCAAAGGCGGAGGGGCGGGCGTGTTTGGTGCCGGCTTTTTCGGCGTGTTTGATTTGTTCCCAGTTGGCCCAAACCTCATCGACATTCTTTACCCTCACGTCACCGAAGACATGGGGATGGCGGCGTAAGAGTTTGTCGGTGATGCGTTGCGCGACTTGTTCAAAGTCAAACGCTCCACGCTCGTGAGCGAGTTGGCAGTGGAAGACAATTTGCAGCAAGAGATCACCCAGTTCTTCAGCTACCTCGTGGTCATCGCCGGCCTCGATGGCATCCATTAGCTCATAAACCTCCTCGACGGCGTGTGTGCGGAGCGTCATGTGGTTCTGCTCGCGGTCCCATGGGCAACCCTGTGGCGACCGCAGGCTGGCCATGACTTCTAGAAGCTGGCGAACGGCAGGCAGACGGCGCGAGGGTGTTGGACGAGGCATGGTGGTAAATGTGCTTAGTAGAAGGTCAGCAGTGCCATGGGCTGACATGAAACGGACTCGGCTACAAAATTACGAGGTCGTCGCGATGGACGACTTCCTCACGGGGGAGCTGACGGTCAGCGATTTGCACCGAGTGAAAGCGGGTGATACCGCGCGCGAACTCGGTGCCGTACTCATCGCAGATGCGTACGACCTCGTCTTTGGCGAAGTCGCCTTCGCAACGGGTGATGCCAGGCGGAAGCAGGCTGCGGCCTTTTTCGCGCAATGCTTTCTTCGCGCCTTCGTCGACGTAAAGCGTGCCTTTTGGGTGGTGAAAGAATGCGATCCAGCGTTTGCGGCCGGGGAGCTTGCTGGGCTGCGGGATGAAGATCGTCCCTTCTTCTGCCCCGCCTAAGATATCCGCCAGGACAGTGTGCTTGTGACCGCTGGCGATGACGAGCGGAATGCCGGAGCGTGTAACAATCTTCGCGGCCTGAATCTTCGTTGTCATGCCACCGACGGCGGTCGCGCTCAACGTGCCGCCTGCCATGCCTTCTACTGAGTCATCAATCCGCTCGATGGTCGATAGCAAGCGGGCCGCGGGCGTCCCGAAACCCTCGATGACGCCGTCCACAGTGGTCAGGATGACGAGGAGGTCGGCCGGCAGCAAAGAGGCGACAAGGGCGGAGAGCTTGTCATTGTCGCCGAACCTCAGCTCTGTCCAAGAGACAGCGTCGTTCTCGTTGATGATGGGAATGACGCCTCGATCAAGAAGCGCGACGAGCGTATTGCGCGCATTGAGGTGACGCTCGTGGTGTTCCAGGTCATCGTGCGTCAAGAGTGCTTGCGCGACATGGAGGCCGAACTTGGCGAAGAGGTTTTCGTACGTCGTCATCAGCCGTGACTGGCCCACGGCAGCGCAGGCCTGTAATTCGGCCAACTCTTTTGGCCGTGCTTCAAAGCCAAGCACGCCCATGCCAGCACCGACCGCGCCGGAGGTCACTAGTACGACCTCGCGCCCCGTTTGGCGCTGCGCGGCAACCTGCGCGACAAGTTGCTCCATTTGCGCGAGGTCGGGCTGCTTACGGCTGTCTGTGAGGACGCCGGTTCCGAGCTTTACCACGAGCCGGGAAATGTCTTTTAAGACTGTGGAACGCACGGCGGACTTCGTAACAGATGGGCCCAAATGGGCGAAGCGGAAAGTGTGTCGAATGGTGGAAAAAGCCCGTGGGACAGACGGCTTGATCGCTATTTCACGGGGAATTTCACAACCAGCAGCGGCCAGTCCCTCTCCTGTGGTCAGTCCGCATCATGCCCTTTGGGCTTGGCGTGCCCAGCACCAGATGGACATTGGGGTGCAACCAGAGCCTTTCAGGTGCGCGATCGTTGCGAGCGCAGGCAACGAAACGCCTCTGGCAGTAGTTGGGGTACGGTGAATTCGCGATACTTCGCGGGCTGCCTACTGTCTGCGACAAACACACGCGCGTCTGGGGCGTATTCCGCCAGTAACTGTCGGCACGCACCACATGGCGCGGTCTTCCTGTTTGGAGCGACGATAGCTATGGCAGTGAAATTCCGGTGACCCTCGGTCAGCGCCTTAAAGAGTGCGACTCGCTCCGCGCAGCAAGTCAGCCCGTAGCTTACGCTTTCGACGTTCGCGCCGCGGATGACCGCACCTTCGCGCGTGAGGAGCGCCGCGCCGACGCGAAACTTTGAGTAAGATGCAACTGCGTGGCGAGCGGCGCGCACGGCGTGGCGAATCAGAGAAAGCGGGTTAAGATCGGCCATAAAGTCGGACGAACTCTTCCAGCAAAGCGCCTGTGTGGCGACTTGCTTCTTTAGCCGTAGCGAGCACTTCATCGTGAGAAATCGGCCGCGGGCTGAGTCCGGCCGCTTGGTTGCTGATGCACGACACTGCTGCCACGCGCAGGCCAAGGTGTCGCGCCACAATGGCTTCCGGTACCGTGCTCATGCCCACCGCATCGGCACCGAGTCTGGCGAAGGCGCGTACTTCTGCGGGGGTTTCATATGTCGGACCCGACAGCGCGAGATACACGCCACGATGCCAGCGCAGGCGCACTTTTTTAGCCGCCTTGTCCAGCAAGTCGCCGAGCATTGGGTCATAGACTTGCGAAAGATCCAAAAAGCGTGTGAGGCCAGGCGGGCAGGGGCCGCGCAACGGGCTTTCACCCATGAAGTTGATGTGGTCCGACAGTCGCATGAAGTCGCCGGGTCGAAAACGCTCGTTAACCCCACCCGCTGCATTGGTCAGCAGCAAATCGCGCACCCCGTACTTCGCCAATAAACGCACGGCGAAGGTGATTTCTGCCATCGAACGACCTTCGTAGTAATGCGCGCGGCCGCACAAAACAACAACCGGTGTGCCGCCGAGGGTGCCAAGCGCGAGTTTACCTGCGTGGCCTTGCACAGAGGTGGAGGGAAAACCCGGCAGCTTCGCGTAAGAAATTGTTTTCGCTACCGCCACTCGTTCCAAAGCGGGCCCAAAACCGCTGCCCAGCACGATGGCGAGCTGAGGCCGCAGCTGGCTTGCTCTCACCAGGAGGCGAGCCGACTCAGCGATTTTTGACCGTCGTCTTCGCATTATTTTTTCTTTAGCCTTCAAACAGCCGTTCAAAGACGTTAGCAGGTGCTGTCAATTCGATTGCTGACCACCAAGGAATGTTCGCCACATCCAGCCCAAAACCTTGGAAATGCGGTTGACCAAAGGCGCCTGGGAATCCCGGGCTGAAGCCGGGTGCTAATGAGAAGGAGCTGATGCCGTTACGCGCCGCCTGGTTGGTGACTTGCTTTCTCATCGCGCGGAATTACCCTGCGCAGCCTATTTGACAGGATTGAGTTATGCAATTAAGCAACGAAGAAATCCGCCGCTACTCGCGCCATCTCATCCTACCCGAGGTCGGCATGGCGGGGCAGAAGAAGATCAAGTCCACCTCAGTTTTGTGCATCGGTGCGGGCGGCCTCGGTTCGCCCATCGCGATGTATCTGGCCGCCGCCGGCATCGGAAAGATTGGCATCGTGGATTTCGATACCGTGGATTACTCGAACTTGCAGCGCCAAATTCTTCACACCGATGCCGACGTCGGTCGGCCCAAGGCGCAGTCTGCGAAGGAGACGCTAGCCGGCATCAACCCGAACACCGAGGTTGTCCTCCACAATACCCGCATCTCCGCTGAGAACGCCCTCGACCTCATCCGCCCCTACGACATCGTCGTGGACGGCACGGACAACTTCCCCACGCGCTATCTCACCAACGACGCCTGCGTGCTGCTCAAGAAGCCCAACGTCTATGGTTCCA
>VHDH01000170.1 GCA_016871445.1 Verrucomicrobiota bacterium
TACTCCTCTTTCAGCGAACAAACGGAGGTTAGCCGAAGAATTATGACATGTCGGCGGTGCTCACTCCGGAGTAAAGCTTGATCGTCTTGATGACGCGGTCTCGGGAGGACACCACGGAGATTGTGCGGTTTCTCTTGCGGCTAGAAATGCCAGCTCACGAAGGTCGTGATGCCGTTGATGACTCCATCAAATGGCTCAGGGAAATGCGACTCACGGGCTTGCGGACCGAGCGCATCAAGACCACGGCGGTGACTTTCGAAAGGCACACGGCAGGCTTTGACGTGATCTTGGTAAAAGACGTTACGGCACCACCATTTTGGGCGCGCTATTGCGAAATTGGGATCGGCAAACCGATCTTCGCCGGGCCGTGATGGGGTGAAGAAGTATTCGCTTGCTGAGGTTCACCCTGAGCGCCGCACTGGCATGCCACATGGTATGGCGGTTGGCCGGCTCAGTTGCTCGATCGAGACTATCCCGCCTGGAGAAATCGCCAGCCCTGATGATAGCAATAAATTCAATCGGCTCCGGATGTAGCCGTACCTGAATTAACGCCGCGTCTCCCCGTCCATCCTTGCGTCTTTTTCTGCACATGAGCCGAATTCGATATAATTGCGCGGGGCTGGGCCGCCGGGATTTCCTCCAACTCGGCTTGGGCATGGCCGCCGGGCTAGGCTTCACGGATCTTCTTCGTCTGCGCGCCAGCGCTGCCGAGGCCGCACGGGCCGCCGGACGGTCGTCAGGCAAGCGCGTCAACGTCATCATGATCTGGCAGGACGGCGGGCCAAGCCATTACGAGAGCTTTGATCCGAAGCCGGACTCGCCGTCGGAGATTCGCGGGCAGTTCAAGTCCATTCCGACGAAGGTCCCGGGTATCCACTTCTCTGAAGGCGTGCCTGAGCTGGCAAAAGTAAATGATAAATTCACGGTGTTGCGCTCGCTGGCTCACAAGGATCCCAACCATGGCGGCGGCAACCATTACCTCATGACGGGCGCACCCACGCCTGTACCCTTGGGCTGTGGCGCATTCGTGACTTTCCATCCTTCCTTCGGTTCCGTTTTGTCTTTCAAGCGCGGCGTGCAGGATGGCATCCCGCCCTACATGACCATGCCGAGTATGTCGCGCTCGGGCGGGCCGAACTTTCTTGGAGCCGAGCACGCGCCATTCGTCGTGGGCGGCTCACCGCAAACGGCAGGCTTTAAGGTGCGCGACTTAGTGCTGCCGGCAGATCTTAGCGAGGGTCGGGGCGTGTCGCGGCAGGATCTGCGCAAGTCATTGGATCGACTTACGCGTATCGCCGATGCGGCGGCGGAAGATCCAACAGTAGGGTTCGACCGGTTTTACGAGCAAGGGGTGGACCTGATCACCAGCCCGCAGGCACAGGCGGCGTTTGATATTGGGAAGGAAGACCAGCAGACGCGTGATTTGTACGGCATGAATGACTTTGGCCAGCGCTGTTTATTGGCGCGTCGGCTGGTAGAAGCGGGCGTCTCCTGGGTTACGGTTTACAGCGGCGGCTGGGATCATCACACCAAGATTTTTGAGACCCTCAAGGGCCAGCTAGGCGTCAATTTCGACAAAGGTGTGGCGGCATTGATCGCCGACCTTGATCGCCGTGGCTCTCTCGAAAACACACTGGTCCTCGCGCTTGGCGAGTTTGGCCGCACGCCCAAGGTAAACAAGGATGTGGGCCGCGATCATTGGCCGTTTGCCATGAGCGTGCTCTGCGCGGGCGCGGGTGTGCCGCGCGGTGCGGTCATTGGCGCGACCGATCCCAAGGGGTACTATGCGGCAGACAACGTGTACTCGCCCGAGGATTTCGCCACCACGCTTTACACCAAGCTGGGCGTAGACGCTCATCAGGTGCTTCACACCAACACGGGTCGCCCGGTGCAACTCGTTAATGGTGGCCGGCCGATCAAGGAATTGTTCTCCTGACGCGGCGCGGCGCCGGTTGACCGCGCGGCCCGTTGGCGCAACGCTTCGGCATGGCCAAGCTATCCCCCGCACAAATCAAGGTCGCGCTCGCTAGGGTTCCGGGCTGGCGTCGCCGGGCATCCGTCATCTCTCGCACCTATGAGTTCAAGGACTTTGTCGTTGCAATTAAGTTTGTGAACGCGGTCGCGCGCGCGGCGGAACGCGCGTGGCACCACCCGGACCTCGACATCCGCTGGAACCGCGTGACCCTCGCACTGACGACGCACGATGCAGGCGGCCTGACAGAAAAGGACTTTGCGTTAGCAGCGTTATTTGACCGGTTAGCAAGCTCCGGGAAATGACTTTTGAAGTTACTGTCAATGTTCCGCGTGTTCGTCCTGAGCAAGAAGCCAGATGCCTCAGGTCGTCTGCTGTGGTTGCCTCGCGCCCCGAGGTGTGACAAGCTGCTCTCATAGCCGATTACCACGCCATGCCCCGCGAGTTCATCACCGTCGAACGGCTCTATGACGAGCACTCCAGCCAACTTGACTTGCGCTTGGTCGGCAGTGCCATCGGGCTCAAGCGGGTTATCCGCGAGCCGACCGTAAATCGCCCTGGCCTCGCCTTGGCTGGCCACACGAAGTATTTTGCGCGCCACCGTTTGCAGGTCATGGGCCACGCGGAGGTGACCTACCTGAAGACATTGCCGCGTGATGAACGACGCAAACGTTACGAGTTGCTTTTCAGCCATCCGCTGCCCTGCGTGGTCTTCTGCCGCAGCCTGCCGCCTGAGCGCGACTGCGTTCGTGCAGCCGAGGCACGGAACATCCCCATCTTCACGTCGTCGCTCATTACGATGAAGTTCATCAACCATGCCACGCTCGCGCTGGAGCAACTCTTCGCGCCGCGCGGCAGTGAGATGGGCAGCATGGTGGACATTCATGGCGTAGGCGTGCTGATTCGAGGTGATAGCGGCATCGGAAAAAGCGAGAGTATCCTCGCGCTTATTGAGCGCGGTTACAGCCTTGTCTCCGATGATATGACGCGTGTGATCCTGGTGGACGGCCGCGAGGTGGTGGGCACCAGTTCCGACCTGACGCGTAACCACATGGAGATCCGGGGTATTGGCATCGTGAACGTCGCGGCGATGTTTGGCGCCAAGAGCATGCGCTCCGAGAAGCGCATTGACTTGGTGGTCACGCTTAAGGCCTGGGACGAGGTTAAGGACATTGATCGGCTCGGCATGGAGGAGGAATTTGAGTCGATCCTTGGCACCCGCATCCCTCGGGTGACCATCCCGGTGCGGCCTGGGCGCGACCTAGCGCGCCTTATCGAAGTAGCTGCGCTGCAAGTCAAGCTGCGCCGTGCCGGCCATAATCCGGCCAAGGAACTTAACGATCGCCTGATGGCCCAGATGGCCCGTACCGTGCGCGGTCTCTAAAGCGCGATTGCTTTGGCCCGGCTTAGACGTTGGTTCCGCTCCAGCTTAGTTTTCGGCGGAGTTTTTTGAAGAAGCTGTCGCCCGTCAGGTGAACCAGCCGCACAGCCCGGGCCTCGCGGCGAATCAGCACCGTCTCGCCGGCGGCCAACGGTGCAAGCACTTCTCCATCTGCGGACAAAAGCGTCTCCACGCGACCACCCAATGCCCGGATACCAATCACCGAGGCTAGGCTCACTACCACCGAGCGATTAGACAAGGTATGCGGACAAATAGGCGTCAGCGTGAAGACCGGGGCGCTTGGGCTGACAATTGCTCCCCCGGCCGCCAAAGAGTAGGCCGTCGAGCCGGTGGGCGAGCTAACCACGAGGCCGTCGCAGCGGTAGCGAGTGAGTTCTTCGCCGTCCACGGTCACTTCCAGTTCGATCAGTCGTGAGCCGGAACCGCGGCTCACGACGAAGTCATTCACCGCCGTGCGCGTAAGCAGCCGGCCACTTAACGCCCCGCTGACTGCAATGAGGGGCCGCGACTCAACCGTAAATTGGCCGGCCCAGATAGCGCGCAGACCGCGGGCGAGGTCGCGGGCGGAAATCGCCGTTAGAAAGCCAAGGCCGCCTAGGTTTACGCCCACTAGCGGTGTGCGCGCGGCAGCGGTTTCGCGCGCGGCGCGCAGCATCGTGCCGTCGCCGCCAAAGACCAGCAGGAGCTCGGTTTCGCGCGCGACGGCCGCGGCATCTGGCGCGACGGCGCATTTTAAGCCGGCGAATCGCGCCGTGGCGGCGTCAGCCAGCACCGTGCGCCCACTGGCGCGCACCAGGCGGGCGGCCTGCTGCACGACGGCCCGGCAGGAGTGCTTTTCCACGTTGGCTACCAGCCCCACGCTCCGAATTTTGCCCGCGACTAGCTTCACGCAGCACAGGATTTAGCTGAAGCCCGCCGCCACGCGAGAGAAAAACCTTGCCCCCCCCCCGCCGCCGCCCACAATCCCGCACACGATTCAACGCGCTCGCAACGCTTTTAAACTTATGGGCCGCATCTACAGCAATATCGTCGAGACCGTAGGCCGCACGCCGCTCGTGCGCCTCAACCGCATTCCTGCCAGCCTCGGAGTAGATTCCTCCACGCAGATTTTGCTCAAATGTGAGTTTTTTAATCCGCTTGGCTCCGTTAAGGATCGCATCGGCATGGCAATGATCGAGGCCGCTGAGCGTAGTGGTAGGCTGAACAAGGACACGGTCATCATTGAGCCGACCAGCGGCAACACCGGCATCGCTCTCGCGTTCGTTGCCGCCGCCAAGGGTTACAAACTGATTTTGACCATGCCGGAGACGATGTCGCAGGAGCGGCGCGTTTTGCTGGCAATGCTTGGCGCGAAGCTCGTGCTCACTGAAGGCGCGAAGGGCATGAAGGGAGCGATTGCCAAGGCCGAAGAACTAGCCGCCAGCACACCCAACTCGTGGATTCCGCAGCAGTTTGAAAACCCAGCCAACCCGGAAATTCACCGCCGCACCACCGCCTTGGAGATCTGGGAAGACACCGATGGTAAGGTGGATATTTTCCTGGCTGCAGTCGGAACGGGCGGCACTATCACCGGCTGCTGCGAGGTCATCAAGCCGCGCAAGCACACTTTTCAAGCCATCGCTGTTGAGCCAAAGGACTCGCCGGTCATCTCGCAAACGCTGGCCGGTGAACCGGTCAAACCCGGTCCGCACAAAATTCAAGGCACCGGCGCGGGCTTTGTTCCGGCGAACCTGCACCTGAAGAACGCTCAAGGCGGTGCGCAAATTACCGAATGCGTGCAAGTGTCCAACGACGACGCTTTTGCCATGGCCCGGCGATTGGCGAAGGAAGAGGGTTT
>VHDH01000171.1 GCA_016871445.1 Verrucomicrobiota bacterium
GAAGGGCGACGGCCCGGACGGCGACCCGCTCAAGTGCAAGCTGGCCCGCCTGCACGGCTTGTGGGTGGACCGCGACGGCAGCGTGTTCATCGGCGACAGCGAGGCGCACCGCGTGCGTGTGGTGCGGCCCTAATATGAAATCCAAGGGGTATATGTTATATTCCCATCAGCGAATGAATGGCCAAGGCAAGATGACGAAGGGGCGGTCGATCATGCGCGGCGGCCGCAAGTCATTTGTCCGTGGGCATTCATTTGGCATTTGCCCTTGGTCAATCGTCTTTCTTCTACTGGCCCTGCCTGCCTTCGCTAGCCAATCACTTTTATCTGGCGCGACCAACAACGTCACGTTGCCGTCCTTCGAGCAACTCGCCTCAAACGTCGTGGCTCGCTCGAAATTCGAGCGCACACAAAACGTCATCGCGCAATTTGCTTTTACCAAACAGCGCGAGCTGAAGGAGTTGGACAGCAAGGACAAGGTCACTGAACGCAAGCAATCCCGGCAGGAGTGTTTTCCGGTCAACGGCTTGCCCTTCGCGCGTACCATCGAGCGCAATGGCAAGCCCCTCACGGAGAAGGAGCGCAAGGCTGAGGAGGAACGCGAAGCCGCCGTGCGAGCCGGTAAACGCCCCGCCCGCAGTCCCGAGACCACGAAACGTGACAAAGAATGGCAGTTCACCGACGAGATGCTTGCGCGCTATACATTCAAGGTGACAAACCAAGAGACCTTGCGCGGTCGGCCCGCGTGGGTGGTTGAATTCACGCCGCGCAGCAAAGACTTGCCCGTGAAGCAAGTCACCGACCGCGTAGCGAACAAGGTGGCGGGAAAGGTCTGGATCGACGCCGAGGATTGGGAAGTAGCACGACTCAAAGTGTGGCTGACAGAGGAACTGACCTTCGTCGGTGGTGTGGCGGGCGTCCTACGGAAGTTCGAGTTGCTCCTAGACCGCGCGCCCGTTGAGCCGAATGCCTGGCTGCCGACGGTAATTGATTTCCAGATGGCGGGCCGCGAGTTCCTCGTGAACAAACGGCTGCATTACCGAGAAGAGGCAAAGGACTTTAAGCGCGTCGCGCCGGCGCTCGCAGCGCCCACGAAGTAGGCTGCAGGCAGGCCGCACCCTACGCCAGCACGTCTTTCACCACATTGCCGAAGACGTCGGTCAGCCGGTAGTCGCGGCCTGCGTGGCGGTAGGTCAGGCGCGTGTGGTCGAAGCCCAGCAAGTGCAGCATCGTGGCGTGGAAGTCGTGGACGTGGACGCCGTTGGTCGCGACCGCGTTGCCGTGCTCGTCGCTTTCGCCGTAGCTGAAGCCACTCTTCACGCCGCCACCGGCCAGCCAGCAGGTGAACGCCTGCGCGTGATGCTCGCGGCCCTTCGCGTCCTTCGCCGTGTTGAATGGCGTGCGGCCAAACTCCGTGGCCCACACGACGAGCGTGTCTTTCAACATGTCGCGGCTCTTCAAATCCTTCAGCAGCGCGGCCATCGGCTGGTCCACGTTCTTCGCGAGCGGGCCGTGCGCGGCCATGTCGCCGTGCGAGTCCCAATTGCCCGACGCGCCCGTGTCAATCAGCTCGATGAACCGCACGCCGCGCTCCGCGAGCCGGCGCGCGATGAGACATTGCCACGCGAAACCCTTCGTGCTGCCGCGTTCGAGCCCGTAAAGTTTCAGCGTCGCGTCGGTTTCCTTCGCGAGGTCGAAGGCTTCCGGCGCGGCGGCTTGCATGCCGTGCGCGGTCTCAAAGGCCTTGATGCGCGCGGCGAGTTGCGGGTCGTTGCCGCGCTTGAGCAGATGCTTTTGGTTGAACGCCGCGCCGAGGCCCAGTTCCATTTCCTGCAACTCGGGGTCGGTGATGCGCCGGTTGATATTAGGAACGGGTTCCGCGCCGGGGACGACGCGCGTGCCTTGATGGCAGCCCGGGAGAAAATCCGCCGACCACACCTGCGCGCCGGCATAAGGCAGCGCGGGCGCGATGACCATGAAGCTCGGCAGGTTCGCGTTCTCCGTGCCGAGGCCGTAGCTCACCCATGCGCCCATGCTGGGCCGCGTGAACGTCACCGAGCCGGTGTGGATGCCGAGCGTGGCCTGCGCGTGGTCCGCGTGGTCGTTGAACATCGAGCGGATGAGGCAAAGGTCGTCCGCGCACTCGGCGGTCTTGGGAAACAGCTCGCTGATCCAGAGGCCGGACTGGCCGCGCTGCCTAAATTCCCAGCCGGGCTTCTTGTAAAACTTCACCTCGCTCCGGTTGTTCTGCGCGAAGGCCTCGAGCATTTTCTTCGGCACCTGATAAGGCTGGTTGTGGTCCGCGATGAGACGCGGCTTGTAATCCCACGAGTCCACGTGCGACACGCCGCCGCTCATGTGCAGGAAGATGACGCGTTTCGCTTTCGGCGTGAAATGCGGCTGCTTCGGCGCGAGCGGGTCGGCGGGCGCGGCGGGTGAACTCGCGGCGCGCTTCGCATCCGCGGCGAGCAGATCGGAGACGATGCCCGGCAGCAGGAGCGAACTCCCGGCGAGCGAGCGGAGGGCGGAGCGGCGGTTCATGCGAGATCTAAAGAATCATGACCGATTGAATCACAAAGTCGAACTGTGATTTTGTAGACGACTCAATTTAAGCCACAGATAAAAGTATGTTCGCGCCCACCAAGCCCCGGTCAAACCCATCTTGGTCGGCTGAGATAGAGGCAAGTACTGATGCTTGAAGCGGCCCAGCATGATCCTTTTAGACGCGGCGCGGTTGTTTCGTTCGCAAAGTAATTTCCGCAGCTCACTGAGAACGGAGCCGCGCTGGTCACGGCACTGTCCCGGCGTAGCTCACCCAACCGCGCTGCGCGGCGCGTGTGCCCGCCCGCAGCGCGCGGACGGCCTCGACCGAGCGCAGGTCCACGCCCGCCGCGTGGCAGAGGCTCGCGGCCTGCGCGGCGACCGCCTCGTCGTGGCCGGCCAGCGCGGGGAACAGCTTCGCCGGGTTCGTGCCGTGGCGGGCCACGAGTTGCTCGGCATAGCGGCGGGCGGAAGTGAACTTGCCGTCGTCGTCGGCATCCACCCACACCGGGTTCGTCGCACCGAGCACCCGCGGGTTGAAATCCTTTGAGCTGGGTTGATACGGGCGCGGCGTCTCCCAGAACGGCGCGGTCACGCCTGGCCCGCTGGCAATGGCGACGAGGTGCGCGTCGTGCTTGAGGCGCGGCAGCTTGAAGACGACGCGCGCCCGCACCACGTCTGGTACGGGGGCCAGCGATTGTTCCGCCACGCGCACGCCGTTGGCGAAAAGCTCCACGCGATCCGCCCGCACCCACGCCGGGCCGAGCACCGTCACTACGGCCGTCACGCCGCGCTGGCCGCGCAGCGCGAGGTCGCCCACGCCGAAGCGGTCATTGACCCTGAGATTCGCGAGCAGGCCGAAGCTCACGAGTGCGCGGCCCTCGCGCAGGCTGCGGCACGCGGCGGCCACGTCGAGCGAGGCGGGGTTGGTGTCCGCGCACTGCACGTAGGTCCGCGCCTGGCCGAGGATGAAGCGGCTCACGTCGTGCGTGTCGCTGGAGCCGAGCGCCGTGAGACGGTGCCCGTGGTTTAGCAGCGCGAACCAGTCGCGGAACAGCAGCATGATGTCCGACTGCATCGCGGCGGAGGTGACGACTTCCAGCCCGTCGAAGGTGAACGCCTGCCCGCGCAGGGCCCCGCCGGAGACCGGGTTGAAGTTCGCCGGGCCAAGCGGCACGAAGCCGCCGTGCAGGTCGCGCGGGTGGTTGAGCGTGATGACCTGCACGCCGGGCGTCGCGCGGATGCCGTCGAGCAGCGCTGGCCAGTTCGTGACCGTGAAGTCCGGCGGCGCGCTGCCGGGCGCGATGGGAAAGGCGTTGAAGTGGCCGGACTTGGTCGTGACCTCGTTGCCGGGCACGGGCGTGAAGCGGCTGTGCAGTCCCGTGCGCGCGGCCGCTTCGCTGTAATCCGCGTGGAGGTTGTGGTCGGTGGCCACGGCCAACTCGATGCCCTCACCCGCGATGGTGAGCATCCGCTCGTCCTCGGTCGCGTCGCCATGCCGGCTCTTGGTGAGCGTGTGAATGTGCGTGTCCGCCGCGATCCAACCCGGCGTGGACACGACGCGGCGAATCGCCAGCGCGACCACCTGGGTCTGCCCGGCGACGAGCGTCACGGCCTGGGTGGCAACGCTGAACTCGAAGCCGCGCGAGGCGAATACCGTGTAAGCGCCGGGCAGCAGCCCGACCGTGACCACACCCTCGCGCGAGTAAAGCACGCCGGGCCGCGCGGCCAGCTCGGATTGGTTGGTCGTGCCGGGGCGTAGCGCGGCGAGCGCGCCCTCGGCGTCCACAATGGTCACGCGGCACGGCGTGCCGGCCTGTGCGTCCGCGTCGGTGACTGCCAGTTGCAGCGTCGCCTGCGTGAGCGTCGCGATCAGCGGCGCGTCGGCCAGGCGGAACTCGCCCACCACGATGTCGTCCACCGCCGTGGGTGGCAGGATGGCGAGCGTGTTCGAGCCGTCGCGCAGGGCGTTCGGTGGCACGGCCAGCGCGTGGACGAGCGGAGTTTCCTGCGTGACGAGGCTGCCGAGGCGGCGGCCATTGAGCTGCACCTGCCAGCCCTGCTTCACGTCGCGCTGGCGGAGGAGGAGGGTTTGCTCGGCGGCGTTCCGCTGGGCGTCGAAGCGGATTTCCAGCATCCGGCCGTGCGGCTTTTTACCGACGAATTCCTGCCACTCGGGGAAGCCCTCGGTGCCGAGGTGATAACGCGCTGCATCGAACACGCGCGGCTCCGCGCCGGACAACGCGGCGCCGCCGCTGGCCAGCGCGAGGCAGGCGAGGGCGAGGCGGCGGAGCACGGGCGAGGGTAGGCACATTTCCTTGCGCGGGCAATGCAGTTGGTGGCGGACTGGCATTGCCGCACACGTCCACGCCATGGTTTGATAGCCGCGCCTTGAAAAAAGCGCCCCCGACCCCACCAATGCCTGCGTGGCAGCCGCTGACGTTTGGCGGCGTGGTTGCGTTGACACGGGCTAGCTGGACGCGGCTTTTGCTAGTGCAAGCGGCCGTGGCCGTGGCGGTGGCCGTGGCCGTGCTCATGGTGCTGGGGCGCG
>VHDH01000172.1 GCA_016871445.1 Verrucomicrobiota bacterium
AGCGATTGGTCGAGCAGCTTCACCTTGATGGCCTGCGCCGAGCGGCGCAGCGAACCAGCGAACGCCGCGACGGAGAAACTTTCATCCCACGGCTCCGGTCCTAGCGCGCGCACCGCTGAGTCATCCAGCGTGAACCGCCCGAACTGCCTGGGATCTTCATACACGAACGCGCGCCGGCCGAGGTCCAGCACTATGACGGCGTGCTTTGGTAGTGGCGCGGCCTTCGGTTGGAGAAACATCCGCCCTGTCATGCCTAGATGACCTGTCACCGTCAGCGTCCCGCGTCCACGCGGACGGCGCAGCGTGAACACGAGATATTTTCCACGGCGCTCCAGCCTTAGGAATTTTGCCCCGGTCAGGGTGGCCCGCAGCCTGCGTTCCGAGGTGGGTCGCGCCACCTTTGCTTTTCGCACAGTGACGCTGCGCACGACCTGACCGCGCAGCAGCGGGGCGAGGTGTCGCACGAGCACTTCGACCTCGGGCAGTTCTGGCATGGCGCGCAGCGTGTACGGCTGATTCTCAACTGCCAACCTTTTCTCAGTCAGTCAGCTGGTAATCATGCCGCTGCGTGTCAGAAGAAATACGCCTTCATCTCCCCCCGCATTGAGCCACTGGCCTGCCAGCGCCAATCCGAATGGGGCGAACAGTGCCGATACTCGCTCCGGCGTATGGCGGTAAGAAAAGAACAGCCCGAAGCGATCGCCCGCCCCGAAGGGCCACGACCGGCCTGCATAGCATGCCGCGTTGGCACGCTGGAAGACGAAGTCCGCCTCGATGCGCTGTAGGCCGGAGCCCTCTGGGCAGGCGGCGATGCCAAACTCGATACGGCCATCGTCTGTCGAGATGCCCACGCCCTCCAGCACTGCGAACAACCATTCCGCTGTGGGCGCGTTGTCGTAGAGCGGGAGCACCTGGCGCACGCCTGCTCCGTAGTCCGAGCCGGGGGCCAGGTTCGCGCTTACCAGCAGCAGGTCGCCCGGCGCGAGCAACGCGGACAGCTGGGTTAACACTTGGTTAGGTGAGAAGTTTGGCAGCATTCCGAAGAAGGTCACGATCCGCCGCGCGCTGCCGGGAGCGACGCCTTCTAGCGCTTCCCGCCAGTCCTTTGTTGCCGCGAGGTCGAGCACCACCGGTGCGACTTCCTCTGCTTGGACCGCGCCCGTGGCCAACGCCGCCGCCCGCGCGACTAACGCCAGCCCGGGGCTGACATCCGCCGGCACGTACCGGAGCGGCAGGGCGGCCGAATGCCTGAGAAGGGCGCGCAACAATGCGGCCTCCTTTTGTCCGCCACCGCACCCGAGGCCCACGACCGTCACTGGCCCGTTGCCGATGCCATCCGCCGTGGCCGCGAAGGCATGTTCGTAGGCAGCAAGGCAAGAATCGTCCTGTCGAGCCGGAGAATACGCTTCGTGCACCCGCAGCCACCGCGCTGATTGCATGGGCGTGCTGTAGTGGAATTGGTGGTTCATCCGCCGCCGGTCAAGCGACTCGCAAAAAGCCGCCTCCACGCTTGCTGGAAATTGGCTGGGATGAATGTGGACAGCTACGGTGCTCATGGCGTCAGCGCAGGACGCTTATCCGAGTAGAGTGCGCACCTTCGCCAGCGCCTCATCCAGCTTGGTTGCGTCCTTGCCGCCGCCGCGCGCGTTGTCGGGCTTGCCGCCGCCTTTGCCGCCGACGATGGGCGCGATCTGCTGGATGATTTTCCCGGCCTGCACCTTCGCCGTGAAGTCTGCCGAGACGCTCGCGATGAGGGTGACCGCGCCGCCCGCGCCGCCGCCGAGGACGATCACGCCCCGGAACCGGCTCTTGAGCGCGTCCGCCACGGCTTGCAGAAATTCGCCGTCCGCGTCGCCGAGGTTGTGGGCGATGAGCGGCGTGCCGTTCACGTCGTGCGCGCGGCTGAGGAGTTCGCCCGCGGCGTTCGAGGCGTTGCGCGCGATGGCGAGCTTGAGCTGCTTCTCCAATTCCTTCTGGTGCGCGAGCACGGCCTCGATCTTCTTCTCCAATTCACCGACAGGGGAACTCACTTTGCCGGCGATGGTCTTGATGAGCTCGCGGTCCAGGCGCATCGCGTCGAAGGCGGTGAGGCCGGCGACGGCTTCGATGCGGCGCACGCCAGCGGCAATCGCGCTCTCGGCCACGATGCGGAAGAGGCCGATCTCGCCCGTCGCGCGGGTGTGCGTGCCGCCGCAGAGTTCCATCGAGTAGCCGTCGAGCTTCGCGGCGTGGCCGCCAATCTGCACCACGCGCACTGTGTCGCCGTATTTGTCGCCGAAGAACTGCATCACGTCCTTGCGGCCTTTCACGTCGGCGTGCGCGACTTCGGTCCACGAGACGCCAGCGTTTTCGAGAATGCGTTCGTTGACGAGCTTCTCGATGTCGGCGACTTGCGCGGGCGTGAGCGGCGCGCTGTTGAAGTCGAAGGTCAGCTTGTCCGGGCCGACGAAGGAGCCTTTCTGCGACGCGTCCTTGCTGGCGACTTCGTGCAACGCCCAGTGCAGCAGGTGCGTGACCGTGTGATGGCGCTGAATCGCATCACGGCGGGCTTTCTCCACCGTGAGCGTGACGTTCGAGCCGACCGCCGGAGCATCGCCGCCCTCGACGAAGTGCAGAAACGTGTTGCCTGACTTTTGCGTATTGGCAACGCGCCAGAGCTGGCCGCTGCCAATCAATTCGCCGGTGTCGCCGACTTGTCCGCCCATTTCGGCATAGCAGGTGGAGGTGTCGAGAATGACGGCGGTCTTGTCTTTGAGCGAGACGACTTCCAAAACCTTCGCGGACACGGCGAGGTTTTCGAAACCGACGAATTGGGTGGGCGTGGTGGTTTCGATTTGCGAGAGCGAAATGACTTCTTTCTTCTGCGCGGCGCGGGCGCGGGCGCGCTGCTCTTCCATCAACTTCTCGAAGCCGGATTTGTCCACGGTCAGGCCGCGCTCACGGGCCATCAGCTCGGTGAGGTCCAGGGGGAAGCCCTGTTCGTCATAAAGGCGGAAGGCGAACGGCGCGGAAATCTGGGGAGCGCACGCCTCCGGCGTGCTCTGCGAGGCGTCCCGCCGAGCAGCTCGTTCCACTGACTTCTCTTCTTCGGACTTTCCGGTGGGAGTCAGTGCAGACGAGGTTTCCGGCGCGACGCCGGAAACCGCACGCGGGACGCGTGCGCTCCCCGTCGCTGCCGCCTCCGCGCTCGGAGTCCACAGCCACAAATAGTTTTCCGTCACGGAAACGATCCCGCCATCCCAAGGATTCCGGCAGATGTAGTGGAACTTTTCCTCCAAATCCGCATCCGACCGCATCATCCGGTCGAAGGATTCCTTCTCCCACACGCCACCACTCGTGCCTTCCACCTTGTTGATTTCATGTGCGGAGAAGGACTTCACAGAGTGCAGCAGTTCGGTCAACGACCAGAAAATGGGCTTGCCGTCCGGGTCTTGCGCTTTGATTTGCGGCTCAAACAACACATGAACGTGGTCAGGCATGACACAAGCGGCGAACATCTGCCAACGGCGTTGCTGGTGCGTGAAGAGGAGGCTTTCCAGCACGATGTCGCGGGCTTTGGGCGAAAGCTGGCGTTTGTCCATCGTGGTGAACGTCACCATGTATTTGGACCACGGTCGCTCGAAATGAGGCAGGTTGCGCCGTGAGTAGGTGGAACCGGTTGCGGATTCGAGAGCGACGGGGAAGTTAGTGGAACGAGTTTCCGGCGGGACGCCGGAAACAGCACGCGGGACGCGTGCGCTCCCCGGCGCGGCGGCCGCTGCGTCCGGTCTCATGAGGCGCGCCACCTCTTCGTTGAACAGGACGATACCTTTGTCCAACGTCTTGTTGAAACTCTCCTCCTCCAGTTTGAGCACGTCCTTCACCTGCTGCTGCTTGGCGCGGATTTCGG
This sequence comes from Verrucomicrobiota bacterium, assembly GCA_016871445.1. Classification (GTDB taxonomy): domain Bacteria; phylum Verrucomicrobiota; class Verrucomicrobiia; order Limisphaerales; family SXTU01; genus SXTU01. The sequence continues at coordinate 3,890 of VHDH01000172.1, forward strand.
GGAAGACATCGCCCATCGTGCGGGCGAGCACGTCCACGAGCTTGTAGAAGAACGGCTCGTGGAAGCCGAGCGTGCGGCCGTAGCGCACCGCGCGGCGCAGGATGCGGCGCAGCACGTAGTTGCGGTCGGTGTTGCCGGGTTGAATACCGTCCGCGACTGCGAAGGACAGCGTGCGGATGTGGTCCGCGATGACGCGAAAAGCCACGTCCACTTTTTCCTGCTCGGTGTCGCCGGTGCTCCCAGGCTTAGGTAGTGTGGAACCGTATTTCTTTCCGCAGAGTTTCTCGATTTCATCGAAGAGCGGGCGAAAGACGTCAGTTTCGTAGTTGGAGATTTTTGCGTTCTGGAAGTCGGTCAGGTTCTTCGTGCCTTGGATGATGCTGGTGACGCGCTCGAAGCCCATGCCGGTGTCCACATGCTGCGCGGGCAGCGGTGAGAAGGTGCCGTCGGGGTTCGCGTTGAACTGGATGAAGACGTGGTTCCAGATTTCGATGCAGCGGGCGTCGCCCTGGTTGACGAGCGCGCCGCGGGTGTCGCCGCCGGGCGTGAGGTCCACATGGATTTCGCTGCACGGACCGCACGGGCCGGTTTCGCCCATCATCCAGAAGTTGTCTTTCTTGCCGCCGTTGACGATGTGGACGGCGGGGTCGAGTCCGGCGTCGCGGAAGAGCCGCGCCCAGATGTCGTGGGCTTCCTGGTCGAAGTCGCTCGGGTCGCCCTTGGGCTTGTCGGGCGAATAGACGGTTGCGTAGAGCCGCGCGGGCGGGAACTTCCAGACTTTCGTGATGAGTTCCCAACCCCATTCGAGCGACTCCTTCTTGAAGTAATCGCCGAAACTCCAGTTGCCGAGCATCTCGAAGAACGTGTGGTGGTAGGTGTCGAGGCCGACGTCGTCGAGGTCGTTGTGCTTGCCGCCGGCGCGGATGCACTTCTGGGTGTCGGCGGCGCGGGTATCGAGGGACGGGACGGCGCCGGCCCACTTGGAGACATCAGCCTTCCGTTCGCCGAGGAAGATGGGCACGAACTGGTTCATGCCGGCGTTGGTGAACAGCAGGTTCGGGCTGTCCGGCATGAGCGAGGACGAGGGGACGATGGTGTGTTGCTTCGACCGGAAGAAGTCGAGGAACGACTGGCGGATTTGCGTGCTGGTCATCATGCGCGGCGCG
>VHDH01000173.1 GCA_016871445.1 Verrucomicrobiota bacterium
CCGCACTGATGTGGCCGTCGGCATCAATATCGAACAGCACGGTGCACTTGAAGCCATGATGCTTGGCGAGGATGCGGGCCATCGCCGGCAGCGTCTCCTCCGAGCGATACTCGTGGTCGCCCGCGATTAAGACTAGGTGCTTGCCCTTGCCGGGGCCATCCGTGCCTTGGAAAACGAGAGGAGCAGCGCTAGTTTTTAGAGCACAGGCTAGACAAAACAGCAGACGTGTAATCTGATACATAAACATCGAAAAATACTGTGACTGAGGCGAGTTGAAAACCAAAACTAACGCTTGAAGGACGAGTTCATCAACCAAACCTGTCTGCTCTGGCATTCGTCTTGCTTTAAAGTTTTGACCGTGCCTCTGTTCGAATAGTCACCTCTCTCCTTGACTTGGTCGGTGATTGTATGCATATTCGCGGGCTCTTTTCCGGATAGAAAGCCGGAGTCACCCGACCACTATTATGGCCAAGTCAAAGGCTGCAAAGCCCTCCGCCAAACGCGGCTCAAAAAAAATCGCCACTCCGCCCTCGTCCGCTCGCAAGTCCGTCAAGCCAGTTAAGACGCCCGCTATTGTTGCCGCTGCCCGCCGCGTGTCGGTTAGCCCCAGTGTCAAGGGCTCCAATCCCGCTACGTCACCTGGCCAGACCGGAACCGAGCCTGCTACCGGGGCACCACAAATCACCGAGGTGAAGACTCAGGCCGGCGTGGACTTGACCGAAAAGGTCAAAGAACTCGTCCGGCTAGCGCAGGAGCAGGGTTACCTCACCTACGGCGACATCAATGACGCTCTACCCGACAATATCGTCACTCCAGAGGACCTTGATGAGATTTATAGCAAGCTTCGTAACCTTGAAATCGAGGTTGTGGATCAAGCCGAGGTTGATCGCGTCAAGCAGCCTGAACCGGAGGAGGAGCCGGAGGATAAAAGCCGATTGGACATCCTTGATGACCCAGTTCGCATGTATCTCAAGCAGATGGGTCAAGTGCAGCTGCTTACGCGAGAGCAGGAGGTTGAGATTTCCAAGCGGATCGAGGACGCCGAGAACGAGGTTAAGCGCATAATTTATAGCTTCGGCTTCGCTGGCAAGGAGCACATCGCTCTGGCTGAAAAGCTTGTCTCCGAGCCGCCTAAAGAGCGCTTCGACCGAGTCATCATTGACAAGAAAATTGACAGCCGCGACAGCCACCTCAAGGTTCTGCGGAAGCTCGTTAAGGATATCCGCCTCGTGGATCAGACGGTGGACGATTACTATGCGGACTGGCAAAGTGCGCCCAACAAAGCCAAGAAGGAGAAAGCGCACACCGCGTTTAGGAAGTCCGATGAAAAGTTACAGCGCTCTTTTCCCAAGTTTTTTTACAAGCAAAAGGTGATCGAGGAAATGGCATTAGTGGCCGAGAATATCCATGACAAAGTGCAGGCCAGCTTGCGCGTGATTGAACAGGTTGAGGCCCAACGTAAATCTTCACAAACGCAGCAGATCGCCGACGGCGAACGCAAGAAGATCAAAGCGCTCGAGGTGTTTGTCCGCATGCCCTACCAAGACTACCTCAACGCCTACAAGCAACTCCTGCACTTCTCTGCCAAGGCACTCCAAGCCAAGACCGAGATGGTTGAAGCTAACCTTCGCCTCGTCATCTCCATCGCCAAGAAATACACCAACCGTGGCCTTTCCTTCCTCGACCTCATCCAAGAAGGCAACATGGGCCTGATGAAAGCGGTCGAAAAGTTCGAGTATCGTCGCGGCTACAAGTTTTCCACTTACGCCACCTGGTGGATTCGCCAAGCCATCACCCGATCCATTGCCGATCAGGCCCGAACCATCCGCATCCCGGTGCACATGATCGAGACGATCAATAAGCTCATGCGCGTGCAAAAGCAGCTCGTGCAGGACTTCGGGCGCGAGGCCACTCCGGAGGAAATCGCCGATGAGATGCAAATGCCTGTCGAGCGTGTGCGCGCCATCATGAAGATGGCACAGCAGCCTATTTCTCTCCAAAGTCCAGTCGGCGACAGCGAAGACACCAACTTTGGTGACTTCATCGAAGACAAGAGCGCCGAAAATCCGTCCGACATGGCTACCTACAGTTTGCTTAAGGATAAGCTCGCTGACGTGCTTGACTCTCTCACCGAGCGCGAGCGCAAAGTGCTCGAGATGCGTTTTGGCTTGGCGGACGGCTATGCCCGCACCCTAGAGGAAGTGGGCAAGATGTTCAAAGTGACGCGCGAACGTATCCGCCAGATCGAGGCCAAGGCGCTCCGTAAAATGCGCCATCCAACGCGCCTGCGCCAGTTAGAGGGCTTTATTGACACCGAGGAACTCGGCCTGCGGCCCCCGCCCATCGCGGCCTAACTAACTCAGATTAGTCCACCGTAATGCGCTGACCTGATGGCCGGTGCTGTTTACTAACGGACCTCTCGGGGTTTGCCGGCCTCCGGTCAGCTCGCCTGCACTTCGAAGCCAGAGGATTCGATGCGGAGAGGTTTCTGACCCGGCACTTGGGCGGCCACCAACGCGCGCAGACCGGGACGCAAGCGTAGAACTTCCTTGAAGCCCTCAGGACCGCATGTAAGCAGCATGGTAGAGAGCGCGTCGCTTTCCGTGGCGCTCGGCAGCACGACCGCAGCGAGCACAGCACCTTGCGTAGGTTCGCCCGTGCGCGGATCGATGACGTGGCCGTAGCTGCGGTCGGAGGTGGTGAAGGACTTGCCCCACACGGCGGAGACGGAGAGGGATTCGTCGCGAAGGGAGACGGTGGACCACGGGGAGGCGTGGTGCGTGCCCCGTGGAGCGTAAGGGGCGTTTGGAGTTGCGGGTTGCGGGTTTTGGGTTGCGCGTTGGTCGGGATGGTCGAGGGCGATTCTCCAACTGGCGGCGGCGGGCGGCGCGCCGATGGCGAGGACGGTGCTGGTGCCGCCATGCAAGAGCGCACTGGTCACCCCGGCTTCGCGGAGTAGTGCGCCCGCACGTTCGACGGCAAAGCCCTTCCCGATGGAACCAAGGTCGATCTGCACGCCGGGGCGGGTGAAGCGAACGGTGAACTCGGTCTCGTTTAACTCCACCAGGTGCATACCAACGCTGGCACGGGCTTCGGCGAGCGCAGCGGGTTCGGGCACGCGCCCCTCGCGGGTGTAGAAGCCCCAGCAACGCATGAGCGGAGCGACGGTGATGTCGAATGCGCCAGCGCTTTCCGCAGAGAGTTGGCGGGCGCGCTGGAGGAGACAAAAGAGCCATGGAGAAACGCGCACGGGGCGTCGCGCGGCTTCTCGGTTCATTCGGAAAATCTGGCTACTCGCTCGAAAGTAACTAAGTTCGTCCTCAAGTCGGACGATTTCATCAAGCGCCTCCTCACCGGCGGCACGCAACGCCGCTTCATCCCCGCCATGAAGGACGAGTTCGAAACGCGTGGCCATCGCCTGCCGGGCGAGCGTGATGGGGGTCATGATAAGAAAAAACGGGCTTCGCGTCGCCACGAAGCCCGTTTGTGAGTGTGCTTTCGGCGGCTCAGGACAGCGGCAAGCTCCCGTAAGTGAGCGCCTTGATTTCCTTGCCGGCACCATCCGTAACCTTACGAGTTTTCGGGTCGAAGTTACACATGATGCCTAGGCGATCGGACATTTCGGCCAACGAAATGACGGTCTGAACCTTGACAGCAAGGTCAATGCCCGCGTTGGGTTCTTTGTTGGCACGAATGCTGTCAAACCAGTTTTTATGATGGTTCGGTAGGTTCTCGCCCGGGAAGGCGGGGCTGGTGTAAGGGTCTATTTCTTCGGTAAAGGGGCGGCCCGGCGTCAGCTCTACCTTATTGCCCGCCATGGTGAGCGTGGCCTTATGACCGCGGATCATTTCCTGCGTGCCGACCTCGTTCACCGTGCTGCTGGTGATGTGCATCACGTAGCCGCTGGGGAACTCGGCGATAAGTTGGACGATCTCCGGCACGTCGCGCATCGGCGTATTAGGCGTGTTCTTATCAGTCTCGAACTTCTTGCTACCGACAGCCGCAACGCGCGTGGGAAACTCCGGGTTACCAGTGGCGAGCATGTAAGGGTGGAGCTTGTGCGGGAATAAGTCACCCAACAGACCGGCGCAGTAGGGGTAATATTTGCGCCAACGGAAATAGTGATCAGCGCTGAATGGAATCTGCTTCTTCACCGGTCCGAGCCATTGTTTCCAGTCGGTGTCGGTGTCCGTGCACCAGTTCTGGATGGTGTAGTTCCACTCTCCCTTAGGACTGTTTCGCATGTAAGAACCTTGGGACATAACGATGGGTCCAATCTTACCGGACTTCACGAGGCGGGCAGCCTCATGCCACTTCATATCCGAGCAGCCTTGCGAACCAACCTGGAGGATCTTGCCAGACTTCTTGACCGCATCATAAATTTCGAAGGCTTCGCCCAAGTAACGGGTCATTGGCTTCTCGACATAGACGTGTTTGCCGGAGTTCAGGGCGTCCACTGAAATCTTCGTATGCCAGTGATCCACCGTTGCGCAGACGATGGCATCAATGTCCTTCCGCTCAAGGAGCTTCCGATAGTCACCATAGCTTTCCACCTTCGCCCCAGCGTTGTTCTCAAGAATTTTTCCCTTGGAGAAGTCTTGCCGATATTTGGATACGTCGCAGACAGCCACAGAGGCCGTGTTATTGTCGCCGTGTTTGGGCTTCATCTGGTTGACGTGCGCCATGCCTTGGCCGCCAACACCGATGTGCCCGATGGTGATTCGGTTGTTCGCACCGACCACGTTAGCGGAGGGAGCCTGGTTCTGGCCATAAACAGGCACCTTGATGATGCCGGTGGCGGCGACTGCTGCCGTGGCGGCGGTTGCGGACTTGAGGAACTCGCGACGCGACGCGCCGGAGACGGGGGAGTTGTTTTCAGTGCTCATAAAATCGTCGGGTTGACGTGTTAAAATTATCGGACGGCGAGGAACGGTCAAGATGCGTTTTATGCTTTTACCTAAACCGGCCGGCTGGTCAGTTCAAGTGAAGCCGTCCTCTTGCCCGCCGCTGTGAACAAGTGCAACTGTTGCGCCCCGTTCGAT
>VHDH01000174.1 GCA_016871445.1 Verrucomicrobiota bacterium
CGGCACCGCCGGCGTGCCCGTGTGGAACGCCGGGATGCGCGGCAGCAAAGGCACCACCTGGATCGGTGGCACGCGCGCGAGTTCCTTCTGGCGCTGGCCCGGCACGCTCACGCCCGCCGATTGCGGCGTGCTCTCCGCGCACATTGACTTCTTTCCCACCCTCGCCGAGATCGCCGGAGCGAAACTCTCGGACGACGTGCGCAAACAGGTGGAAGGCCGCAGCCTCGTGCCGCTCCTGGAGAAGCCTAGCAGCACGCTGCCGGACCGCATTCAAGTCACCCACGTGGGCCGCTGGCCGAAACTCGCCGACCCGAACCAATCCAAGTTCGCCATGTGCAGCGTGCGGAATACCCGCTGGCAACTCATCTCCCCCAACGGCGGCGCGGAACCCAAGTGGCAGCTCTACGACGTGAAAGCCGACCCCGGCCAGCAGACCGACGTAGCCGCCCAAAACCCTGAAGTCGTGAAACAGCTTGCCGCCGCCTACGACCAATGGTGGTCCGACTGCCTGCCGCTGATGGTGAACGAGAAAGTCATCGGCCCGAAGCTCAACCCCTTCGCGGAAATGTATTGGAAGCAATTCGGCGGCGGCCCCACAGAGGAAGATTACAAGCGCATGGATCCGACGCGCCCTTGGCCCGCGCCCGGCGGAGGCGCGAAGAAGAAAGAGAAGCGGAATTGAACCCTTAGCTGGGTCCGACTAATGCGAGGATGACCCATACCCGCCCCACTGCAGGTGCAGAACCAGCAAACCTCCAACAGCCCGTCAAAATTGCCCAAAGCTGTGTACCGGCGCTCTGTGACCGCCGAGTTTGGGCCGCTGCTGGGCTTTCATTTGGCGCTCACAGAGCGCCGCTGCAGTTTTTCAACTGACTGCCAAGTCCCACCTGAAGGCTCCGGCCACTCACCACTCCCCACCACGCGAAAATTTCTGCTTGGCCGCGTCGCGAAAGGCGACGCCCGCCGCGTCCATCTCGGCAAGCACTTGCTCATAGGGTTTGCCCGCCGCGCCGCGTGCGGCGGGGATGACGGTGTTGCACTCGTTGGCGTCCATGAAGCGCGCCGCCTCCAGCAGCCGCGCCTCGTCCGCCAGCGGCACCGCGAGAAAGCCGTGCTTATCTGCGTGGATCAATTGACCCGGCTCGATACGCTGGCCGAAGACTTCCACGGGGCAACCCCAACGCACAGGCGTGACCCACGCGTGCCCCACGCAGAGCCGGCGGGCCAACGCCTTGAAACCGGCGTTGGTCATTTCATCCACGTCACGGATCGCACCGTCGGTGATGGTGCCCACGCAGCCGAGCGCGCGGTGAGTGTTCGCGTTTACCTCGCCCCAGAGCGAGCCAATGACGCGCGGCTTGTCGAGGTCCTGCACCACCACGATCTTTGGCCCCGGCATGGAGGCGAGGTAACGACGGTATTCGGCGGGTGCGCCGGTATGGTTTTTGTGCGCTGGGTTGCTCGGCTCAACGACGACTGTGACCGCGTAACCAACCATCGGCCCCATCTGCGGCATGAAGTCGCGCGTCTCCTCGAGGTTGATGCCGTCACGCGTGCGGTCGTGCTGCGTGATTTGCTCCCAACCGTTGTAAATGGTCGGCGTATTCCAGCGCTTGAGCTGGAGCAAGTCGGCATGTGAAAGCGTGCGAGAGGAGGCTTCGTTCATGGGCGGGTTCAGGGAAAACGTTCAACGCTCAACATTCAAACCATCATAGCCGGGCCAGCGGGTTGCCCCGGTCAGGCAACGGCAGCGTGACGCGCTGGCCGTTCTGCCGGTGCGACTCGAAAATGGCGGTGATCATCTCGACGGTCATCTGCGCGTCCCGCGCGCTGCACAGCGGCTGCCGGTTCTCGCGGATGGCCGCGAGCAGATCGCGTCCAGCGGTGAGGTGGGCCGGCACATCCTTCACCGCTTCCACCTGCGGCTCGGGCTGGCCCAGGCCAGCCGTGCTGATGGCTTGCCACGCGCGCGCTTCCTTCACTGGTCGGAACGGATTGCCCGCGAGGAAATGCGCCACCGGATCTTGGTCCACGCGCAGGTCAATGAGGCCTTTCGTGCCGACCAGTTGCAAGCCGAAGCCCGCCGCGCGGTCGCCCGCGTTCGCGACGGAATCGAAGTAAGCCGGAAAGCCCCGCTCCAAGTCGAAGCGCGCGTGGACCTCATTGCCGGCCAGCGGGCCCAGCCCCTCCGCGCCATCCTTCACGTCCGCGCGCGCCACGGGCTTGCCCGATTGGAGCACCGTTGCAGAGCAGGCCAACGGCCCGCCGCCGAAGTAACAGCACAAGTTCAGCACGTGCGAGCCAAGCACCCACAAGTCCAACGCCCCGCCGCGCACATCCTCTTTGCCGCGCCCGCGAATCTCCAGCAACCGGCCCAGCACGCCGTCCTTCAGCAGTTTATCAATCATCGGCAGCACGGGATGCCAGCGGTTCCGATGCGCGACGGCGAGCTTCACCTTGTGTTTTTCACAGGCCGCGACGATTTCATCCGCCTCCGCCGGCGTGCGGCAGAAGGGTTTCTCGATGTAAATCCCCTTCACCCCGGCATTCGCGGCGGCCACCGCCACATCGCGGTGTTGGTCCACATGCCGCATGCCGATGGCAACGATATCCGGCTTCACCTCGGCGAGCAGCGCGCGGTAGTCCGCAAAGCCGCGCGTGACCTTCAGCCGCTCGCGCGCGGCGGCGAGGCCCTTGGCGTCGGCATCGGCCACCGCCACGAGTTCAGTCTCCGGCAGCTTCAACCACATCGTGTCCAGCCCATGTCCGTAATCCCCGCGCCCCGTGTGTCCAATAACGGCAACACGCAGACGCGGTGCCTCCGCCCCGCGCGCGGCGAAAGCAAGGCTGCTGGCGGCAACGGTCCCGAGGAAACGGCGGCGGGTGGTCTTCATGATGCTGTGCGAATCTGGGCGGCGTCCCGGGGCGGAACAAGGAAAGAATTCTGCTCCAATCCGCCATTCCCTCACACCCACTCCAAGCGCACCAAGTTGAGCCCCGGCCCATTCCACGCCGGTTGCCGGGCAGGGCGCGGGCCGCGCTGCGGGCGCTCGGGATTGTAGGCGCAGATGCCGAATTGGTCCACGTCCGCCCACGATTTCAACGCGCCGTCAGCGGAGGTGAAGTCAGCGGGGGCGAGCGTCACAGTTTGCTCCGCGTCCGCGCCGGGGAGGTCGCGTTCGCAGACGAAGGTCCGGCGCGGGCCGCGGTAGTTGCGCCATTCATTCTCGTGGATGACAAAGGCGAGCGGGTTGGGCCGCGCGAGTTTGTAAGTGAGCTTGAGCTTGGCGCCCGACGGGCCGCGCCAGAGCGGGTCGGTGAGCTTGCGGGTCCACGTTTGCAGGTGCGCGTGGTTGCCGGCGTTGTGCTGGAACCAGTCGCGCAGGCCGCGCGAAAAGTCGTCCACCAACGGGCCGGGCCGCGTGGTCGCCTTCACGCCGGCGTCGCGCAAAGCCGCCACCGTGACGCTATGCAACTGGCTGCTCAGGCACACTTCGCGGGCGAACTCGCCGTTGCCCGGAAGCAGCTTCATCGGCACGGGTTCGGGCAGTGTGAAATGAACATTCGCGAAGGCGAAGAGCGGCGTTCCGAGCGCGTGCAGCGGGAGCTGGGCGAGGAAGGCGTCGCCATTGCGCGTCACGTCGGCGCTGCGCCAGAAGCGGGCGCGCGGGTCCGAGTCCACGCTGTAGTAGATGTCGCAGCGCGCGGCGGGCCACGTGTGTTTCGCGGGCGTGACCCGCAGCGTGGGCACGCCGTCGGCGGTCTTGAGCACGAGTTCGCTGCGCGGCGTTTCAGGCAGCGCGGGGCCGCCCTTGAGAAACTGGTCGAGCCACAGCGGCATCGCAACTGCGACCTCGGGCTTGAGGCGGTGGTTGAAATGCGGGGCCCAACTGTAGCGCGTGGGCTGGCCGGGGATGAGCGCGTTGGTGCGATACACGTCGTCCATCCAGCCGTGGAAGTCGTTCGTCGCGCTGCGGTGGAGCACGGGGCAGCGGATGAGCGGTGCGTAGCTCTCGAAACTCAATGTGCGGCGAAAGGTGTCCACGTCGCCCTTCACCGCGTCCTGCGGGCGCGCCCGGCCGCCGGTGAATTCATGCTCCTCCCAACGCCAGCCCTGGCCGCCGACGCCCGGCACGGCGGCCTTCACGCGAGCGTCGGTGCCGGCGACATACATGGTGAGGTTCCCGCCCATCGAGTAGCCGTGGACGCCGAGGCGCTGCGCGTCCACCTCCGGCTGTTGTTCAAGAAACGTCAGCGCGCGACGGCAGCCGAGCGTGAGCAGATACCAGTTGTTGTTCTTTGGATGCTCGCGGTCCGTGAAGAACTGCTTTGGCCCGGGCAGCATCGAGCTGTAGCCGGGCACGTTGAGCTGCGATGGGTCCACCGCACCCCAGTCCGTGTTCGGGTCGCCGGGCTGCGCGCCGTCGGGAGAATTGAACGGCGGCTGGCCGGTGCCGCTGCCGCCCCAGTTCACGGACAACGCCGCGTAACCGCGCGCGACAAGGAACTTCACCTCGTGCAAGAACGCCCGCTGGCCGCCGCCATGGATGTGGAGCACGGCCGGCAGTTTCTGTTTCGCGCCCTCGGGAAAGCCGTAAATCGCCGCCATGCGCGCGGGTTGGCCGCGAAACGTGCCGACGAGAAATCGCACCTGCCGGAACACACCGCCATCCTCACGCCACTCACGGATCACTTCGACTTCGAGCGGGTCCTTGCGCGGATCGAAGTCAGCCCACAGCTCCGTGACCGACTGCGGCATCGGGGCCGGCGCAGCAGCGAGTGAAGGCCGTGCGGCCAACGGCGCGGCCGTGGTCGCGACCGCGACGGACTGGAGAAAACGGCGGCGGGTGGGCTTCATGATGGCTGCGCGAATCTGGGCAGCGTCCCGGGGCGGAACAAGAAAAGAATTCTGCTCCAATCCGCCATTCCCTCACACCCACTCCAAGCGCACCAAGTTGAGCCCCGGCCCATTCCACGCCGGTTGCCGGGCAGGGCGCGGGCCGCGCTGCGGGGGCTAGTGAACGAGTT
>VHDH01000175.1 GCA_016871445.1 Verrucomicrobiota bacterium
GGTGTGGCGGAGGTTTGCAGCGAGAGGAAAACCTTTGGTGCGTCCGCAAGCTTGAGGATGCCGAAGTTGTTGAGCGGCTTCGTCACGGACTGGCCATCCACATTCGCGGTAGCGGTGAGTTTAACTTGCTTCCATGCGTCGACACTTGCCTCCATGGCATCGACGCTGGCGAAGATAGTTCCATCTGCTTCGAAGTGACCAGCCTCGATCACCAGCGGTGCGGAGGCGAACCAACCTTTCGGCATCCCGCTGACGTCCACTCGCACTGCGCCGGTGAAGCCATCCTCGCGGTCCACTTTAACGGAAAAATTCCGGCCCGACCCACGCGGGATGGATTGATTTGCGCCTGTCAAAGACGGCGTGAAATCCGGTTTTGCCTCGCGCGCTATCAGGCGATAGGCATAGCGGTCGCCGCCAAAACCCTTCGACTCCGTGACGCGCACGATGTAGCTACCGTCGGCGGGCGGTGTGAAGTTTAGGCGCGAGTCCGTGCCGAGCTTGCGCTCGCCGTCGTCGTCGCTGACATAGGGGAGCTTGAAGACCGGCAAGCCATTCGGCACGAACTGCGTGCCCGGCGCGTGCGGCTCCACGATGTAGGCCGGCTCATCGAGCGGATGCGCGACGGGGCTGGTGTCGAAGTAGGCAAGGCGTCCGCCGCGGTTGTAGAGCAGAAAGCCCGCATCTGGCCCGCGCGGCGCGCGGAAAAGGCGACAGACCTCGCCGCCGAAGTAGAGCATTTGGTTCAACTCCATCTCCTCCCAATGCACGAGGCGAACGTCGGCGTTACTCGAGTCAATACCGCGAAAGGTGACACTGGAATCGCGCACTGCTTGGAGCCACAAACGCTCGACGGGTCGGCCATCAGGATGTAGCACTTCAATTTTCGTGTCGGCCGGCGACCCGCGCCGCGCTGCCATCGTCTCGATGACCCAGCGCTGGCCGCGCTTGGCCTCGAAGCGGAAGTGGTCGGAGTCCTGAAGCGGCGACTGCTTGTCGCCGGCACGGAAGCGGCCATTCGCTGCGCCCGGTACCTTCATGCTCGTGGCCGTTGCGGGCGAGTCGTTTGGCTCCATCTCATTCACCTCCGCTGTCGTGCTCACCAGCACCTTGAACTCCTTCCGCGCCCGGAACTTCTCCGTGTCCACCGGTACGACCGCTTCGGCCGTCGCACCCGCCTTCACCTTCGCGCTCGCGCCGGGCGGAAGATTCTCGCCGGTGAGTTGGATTTCGCTCTCCTTGTCCGCCGGTATGGCGAGAGGGAAAACGCCCGTGACAATCGGCAGTTCACCCACCGACACACGAAAGAAATGCTCTGGTGAGGCCAGGTATTGCAGGTCGCTCACGCGCACCTTGTACCGGCCCTTTGCGGCGAGCCGGTGGACGAGCAGTGCATCGGAGCTGCCATCGAAGCCGCGATTCACCGCTAGCGCGCGCCCGTGTTCGTCGAGCAACGTGAGCATCGCGTTGACCGCCTTCGAGCCAAGCCTTCCCGCCGCGAGGTCGCAGACGAGGTTTTGCCCGGCGACGCCGGTGAAGCTGAACTCAACCGGTTTGCCTGGCTGCTCCAGCGTGCCCCAGAAACTCACAGGCAACGACTCTGTCTGCTTTGCTTCTGATACCTGCCGCAAATCATCCACATGCAACTTTACCCGCGCGCTCTCGCCGCCCGGTCCTTTCACTGACAACTCATAGCCTCCGCGCGCAAGGTCGGGCGCGGCATTGACTTTCAACCATACATCGCCTTCCTTCGCGTCCGGCAGCAATGCCCCGTTGAGTTTGGGATGGTGGAACGTGACGTTGGTTAGCCCCGTGAGATTGTTGCCGACGAGCTTGAGCCGCGTCTCTACGCCGCGCTGGATGCCGCGTGGTTCCAGCCGCGTGATGGCGGGCACGCCGGCGGGGGCCATCTCTTTGGCCTTAGCCTTTAGCTTCGGGTCGGCGGCAAAAGATTGTCCAGCGCCCCAAGTAGTCAGCCACGTGACCAAGCACAACCAAGTTTTCATTTGGTCAATCTGATGGGTTTAACCAATTACCGCGACAACTAATCGCTCTTAGGCTGGCGATTTTGGGGGGCAGCGGTAAATTCAGAAACATGCGGGAGTTTAAGTCGGACGTCGAAGTGCGTCGCTCGATAAGCTCGGGCCGGCGGGTGTTGAATTGGTGCGGGTAGTGGCAGTTGAGGGATGCGGCTCAGGGTCGGCTGGCCGATTCATCCTCTGGGGCCTCTGCGGCGGCGAGTGCGGCATCGGCTTCCTCACTCAAGGAGGGCGCAGCTTCCTCCGTCGGTGGAGTCTCCTCAAAGGATTCTTCCTCCTCGATGACGTTGATCGGTAGTAGTATAGAGAACTGGGTGGCACAGTCTGAGCCGGGTGAGGTCAGTTGAATATCGCCTCCTACCGCGCGGATGATGGCCCGGGCAAGGTGCAGGCCAGCACCGGTGTGCGGCGGCGTCTTGGTGGTGAAGTAGGGGTCCCAAACTTTTTCATGGATGTCCGCGGGGACGCCCGGGCCGTTGTCACGGATGTGAATAGCGATGGCGTTATCGCGCTGGCCCATGACGATCCGGACGGTGGGCATCTTGCCGGTGTCCTCGAGTGTCGGCTCTGGTTCGCGCTCGTCTTCGAAGCGGGTCTTGATGACGGGGCCTTTCTCCGCGTGGGCCTCGATGGCGTTGTGCAGCACGTAAAGGATGGCACGGCTAATCTCACTGCGCATGCCCCACCACTGAATCGCCGGGTCCAGGTGCTGGTGAAGCTCGATGCCGTGGTAGGTGAACTCCGGTTCGAGGAGCTTGGTCACGTCGGACACCAGCTCCGCCGGGCGGATCACCGCCGGGCTGCGGCTGTAAACGGAGACATTGAGCAGCCGACGCAGGTGGTCGTTCACCCGGTGGAACTGGGAGTGCAGCAGCAGCATCCGCTGGCGCACGTCCTCGTCCAACCGTTCGTCCAACATCAGCACGCGCAGGCTGCCCAGCGCGTGGGCGAGCGGGAGATGGATCTCATTCACGAAAGACGCGGCGAGCTGTCCGAAGCGCGTTTGGAAGTGCGCCGTAGTCATGCCGTGCGCAAAGTCCGCCATCTTTCGCTCCAGTTCTGAGTGCGCGCGCCGCTGCTCGTCGGGCGCGAGGAGTTGCACGTTCAGTTCGTCCACCAGCCGCTTGTAGCGCAGCGCGGCGGCGACTCGGGCGTCGCACTCATTCTGCTCGACGGGCTTGCTCAGGTAGTCGAACGCCCCTAGTTCGAGGCCCCGGTTGGTTGCCTCACTCTTCAGGTCGCCGGTCACGAGGATCACCGGAATGTCCTTGGTGCGGGCGTCTTGCTTGATGGCGCGGCACACTTCGAGGCCATCCATGCCGGGCATGGACACATCCACGATGGCGAGATCGACGAGTTCCTTGCTGAGAAATTCGATGGCCGACGCTCCACTGCCGCAGGTGAAGCACTCGGCGTTGAGCAGTTTGAGGCACTCGCGAAGCTGCCGCAGCGCCTCGGGTGTGTCGTCCACTGCGAGCACCCGCGGCCGAGTCACCGAGGCGGCCTTGGCGATGACCTTCACCGACGGCATGCCACCGCGCGGGGGCGGCACACCGGGCGAGCGGGCGAGCGGCGGCTTGACGGCGGCGGACGACATTGTGCTGGCGAGTACCTTATGGGCCCGTCGGGAGGTTAGCAAGCGGCGGTTGAGCGCCTAGCAAAGCGCCAAACGAGAGAGAAATACGAAGCATTGACGACTCGGTGGGCTTTTGCCGACAGTGTTCCGATGCTATGACTCGCATGATTTAGAACACCACGACCTATGAACTCCAACCTCCTTTCCAGCCTCAAGCAGCATACCGTCGTCGTCGCCGACACGGGCGACTTTGAGAGCATCCGCAAGTATCAGCCGCGCGATGCCACCACCAACCCCAGCCTCATCCTCAAGGCTGCCCAAATGCCGGAATACGCCGCCGTCGTAGACCGGGCCATCGCCAGTGCCAAGCAGCAGGCCACCGGCTCCGCGCTGCTCGGCGCGGCCATGGATCAAATCGCTGTCGCGTTCGGCATCGAGATTCTCAAGATTGTTCCCAATCGCGTCTCGACCGAAGTGGACGCGCGCCTGTCCTTTGATGCCACCGCGTCTGTTGCCAAGGCTCGCTCGCTCATCGCCAGTTACCAAAAGGCAGGTATCCCGAAGGAACGCGTGCTCATCAAGCTTGCGGCCACTTGGGAAGGCATCCGCGCTGCCGAGGAGTTAAAGAAGAATGGCATCGCCTGCAACCTCACGTTGCTTTTCAGCTTTGCCCAAGCGGTTGCTTGTGCTGAAGCAGGCGTGCAACTGATCTCGCCGTTCGTCGGTCGCATTCTCGATTGGCACAAGAAATCGGCCGGCAAGGACTTCGTCGGCGCGGAGGATCCCGGTGTCATTTCCGTCACAGCCATTTACAACTACTACAAGCGTCACGGCTACACAACGGAAGTCATGGGCGCGAGCTTCCGCAACGTCGGCGAAATCCTCGAACTCGCCGGCAGCGATCTGCTCACCATTAGCCCTGCACTGCTGGAAGAGATGCAGAAAACAAGCGGGTCTGTCGCTCGCAAGCTCGACCCCGCCACCGCCGCCACACAGGGTCGCGAGAAAATCCACCTCGATGAGAAGGCCTTCCGTTGGGCCCACAACGAAGACGCGATGGCTACCGAGAAGCTCTCCGAAGGTATTCGCCTCTTCACCGCTGACATCATCAAGCTGGAGAAGTGGGTGGCAGCGAAACTCCATTAGCCCGGCCGACGACTTTCAGCTTTGCGTCGGGAAAACTGCAGGAACAACTGCTGAAAACCCCCATCCAGCGCAGCTGCTGTAAGCTGGTTGGTAGAGGGTCATGGGCGCTCAGGGCGGCCTTGGATGAGGTCGCCGAGGACGCGGTTGAGCTTCTCCTGATCGTTCGCGGCTTCGCCGATGGCACCGATGCTGTCGCCGACGCGATTGAGGAGGTCGGCGCGTTTCTCGGCGTCGCT
>VHDH01000176.1 GCA_016871445.1 Verrucomicrobiota bacterium
CGAGGCCGATGAGCATGTCGCCCCGGCTCACGTCCACGTCGTGCTCCAGGACGAGCGTGACGGACTGTGGGCAGAAGGCTTCCTGAAGCGGTCCGTCATAGGTCCAAATCTGCTTCACCGTGCTCTTTACGCCGCTGGGCAGCACCATGACTTTTTGCCCGACCTTCACGATGCCGCCAGCGATTTGCCCGCTAAGACCGCGGAAGTCGTGCAGTGATTTGTCAGTCGGGTTGTTGGGGCGGTTCACCCATTGCACGGGGAAACGCAGGCCGCTGAGGTTCCAGTCGCTCGCGATGTGCACGGTCTCCAAATGCCCTAGCAGCGTCGGGCCGCAATACCACGGCGTGTGCTTCGAGGCCTCCACCACGTTGTCGCCGTTGAGCGCGCTCAGCGGGATGAACTTCACGTCCTTGAACGCATCGAGCTTGGGCAGGAAAGACTCGATTTCGTCGCGAATCTCGACGAAGCGCGCCTCGCTCCAGTCCACGAGATCCATCTTGTTCACCGCGATGACGAGGTGCGGGATGCCGAGCAACGCCGCGAGGTAAGTATGCCGGCGCGTCTGCTCGATGACGCCCTGCCGCGCGTCCACGAGCACGATGGAGAGGTTCGCCGTGCTCGCGCCCGTGACCATGTTGCGGGTGTATTGCACGTGCCCCGGCGTGTCCGCGACGATGAACTTGCGGCGCGGCGTGGCGAAGTAGCGGTAAGCCACGTCAATCGTGATGCCCTGCTCGCGCTCGGCGCGCAGGCCGTCGGTGAGGTTGGCGAGGTTCACCTGCCCGCCGCCGGTGATGTCCGCGCTGCGTTCCAGCGCCTCCATCTGGTCTTCCATGATGGACTTGGAATCGTAAAGCAGCCGGCCAATGAGCGTGGACTTGCCGTCGTCCACGGAGCCGCAGGTGTTAAAGCGGAGGAGTTCGATGGGATGCGAACTCGGAGATCGGAGTTGGGAGTTGGGAGATTGGGAAGGCATATGCGGAAGTGAAAGCTCGACGTTCGAGTTTAGTCGCGTTTGTCCAGTGAGCGTATGAGGCCGCTGACGAGTTTGCCTGTGCGGATGCACTGGTCGAGGAGGGTTGTTTGTTCTTCTGGCGAGATAAAATGGTTGTCGAGCAGCACGTAGCTCATGGAGCGGACTTCACCGCAGGAGCGCCGCGCATAGCCATAGGCTTGACGCTTTTCGCCTATGTTGATGCTCTCCCAACCTTCCGCGATGTTGTTCATGACCGACACCGCCGCCCGGCGGAGTTGGTCGGTCAGGCCGAAATCCCGACAGAGCGGCTCACGACGGCAGTGGTCGTAAACTCGGTTAGTCAACTCACGCGCCACTTTCCATGCGTCCAAATCTTCAAATGATTCCGGGGCGGCCATATTCGTTCCCAATCTTCTATCTCCGATTTCCCATCTCCGCCGGTTAGAAGTAACCGGCCTTCTTCCGGTCTTCCATCGCGGCTTCGCTGGCCTTGTCGTCGGCGCGGGAGCCGCGCTCGGTGACGCGGGCGGCGGCAACCTCGGTGATGATGTCGTCCACACTGTCGGCGCGGCTCTCAATCATGCCGGTGCTGATCATGTCCGCGATGGTGCGGACGCGGCAGGTCATGCGCTGCACGGGTTCCTTCGCGGTCGGACGCGCGCCGGCGTAGGGGTCAGGCTTCGTAGTGTCCGTGTGCGCGGGTGGGACGGGCAGCCATTGGCCGGCGCGGCGGAAGCACTCGCGCTCGTGCGTGAAGTAGATGGTCGGCACTTCGAGTTTTTCCTGCCGGATGTATTCCCACACGTCCATCTCGGTCCAGTTGGAGAGCGGGAACACGCGCATGTTTTCGCCGGGGTTCACGCGGGCGTTGTAGAGGTTCCAGATTTCGGGACGCTGGTTTTTCGGGTCCCACTGGCCGAAGGCGTCGCGAAAGCTGAAGAAGCGTTCCTTGGCGCGGGCCTTCTCTTCATCGCGGCGCGCGCCGCCGATGCAGCAGTCGAAACGGAACTCCTCAATCGCGCCAAGCAGCACGGGAATCTGGAGCTGGTTGCGGCTGATCTGGCCGGGCGTGGGCGTGGCGAGGCCCTTGGCGAAAGCTTCATCCACAGTGCGAACGATGAGCTTCGCGCCGAGTTGCCTGGCGCGACGGTCACGAAAATCAATCAACTCGGGAAACTCGTGCCCGGTCTCGACGTTGAGGAACGGCATCGGGATGTCGGACGGGCGAAACGCTTTCTCAGCGAGGCGCAGGATGCAAATCGAGTCCTTGCCGCCGGAGAAGAGAATCGCCGGGCGCTCGAAGCCAGCCGCAACTTCGCGGAGGACGTGAATCGCTTCGGTCTCCAAATACTGAAGATGGTCTAGGTGATAGGTGCTCATTTTTTAGCCACGGATGAAACACGGATTGAACACGGATACGGGCTTCATCGGTGTTTCATCCGTGTTCAATCCGTGGCTGAAATCATTTTTGTGCGACCGCTTTCCCTCCCCAACTCGCGTGCAGGCCGCACTCGCGCTTTTCATCCGCCTTTGCTGGGTCGAAATAATCCCACTCATTCGGGAGATTGTGCTGCTTGAGGTAGGCTTCCATCTCCGCGTCGGACCAGTGGAAGACTGGGCTGACTTTGAGGGAGTTGAAATTGCCGTCAGGTGAAACGATGTCGAGACCGGCGCGGTTGGGGTTTTGCACTTTGCGCAGCGCGGTGAGCCAGACGGTGGGCGCGAGTTCCTTCATGCCGCGCTGGAAGGGCTCGAGCTTCATCACGGTGCTGAAGGCCTTGATGCGCTCCTCGTTCTCCGGCGTGGGCTCGGGCATGCCGCCGAAGGCCGCGTCGTAATGGGCGGCGGTCATCTTCGGCAGGTAAGCTTTGATGTTCAGCTTGAGGAGTTTTCTGACCTCTTCTGCATGCTTGTAAGTCGCGGGACGGTTGTAGCCGTGGTCCACCCAGAGGACCGGAATGTCCGGCTGCACTTGCGTGACGAGGTGCAGGATGACGGCTTCGTAAGGCCGGTAGTTCGTGGAGACGATGGCGCGTCCGCCGGCTTGGGCGATGGCCCAGCGGACGACTTCGAGGGCGGGCTTGCCGCGCAGCACAGCGTTGGCTTGTGTGATTTGCTCGGGAGTCATGTGCAAGTGCAAAGCAGTTTTGGTCAAATATCGAAATTGTCCTTGGCCGCTGGTTTCACGCGACCGAAGTCGAGGCGGTTCCAAATGCGCTCGTGGACGTAGTAGAGACCAATCTTTGTGAACAATTCGATGAAGCCGATGCCGAGGGCGGCCCGGAACTGCCCGGTGATGAGCCAGGAAATCAGGATGGTGTCGGCGGTGCCGGTCATACGCCAGGAGATGGCTTTGACAAGGCTGCGGTAGGGTTTTTCTTCAGCGGCCATGCGGGGTTGGGTTGAGACTGGATTCGCACTTCAATTGGAGGCGGTTTTCTCCTTCAGCAAAATGCGAGCGCACCAATCACCGAAGCGTTCGTTGGCGGAACGTTCCTTTGCGAAGCGCGAGAGGAGCGGGGTCAACTCGGCTTCGAGGTCGGCCTCCTTGATGACGTCCTTGTAAAGCTGGTTAAGGCGCGTGCCGCTGGCGTTGCCGCCGAGCCAGAGCTGGTAGCGGCCGGGGGCTTTGCCGACGAAGCCGATTTCCGCCATGTAGGGACGGGCGCAGCCGTTGGGGCAGCCGGTTGAGCGGATAATGATTTCCTCCGTGCCAAGGCCGAGGTTGCCGCAGAGCTTCTCAATGCGGTCAATGAGGCCAGGTAAAGCGCGTTCGCTCTCGGCGAGCGCGAGTCCGCACGTGGGCAACGCGGGGCAGGCCATCGAGCCGCCGTGCAGCAGGCTGGCCTGATTTTCCACGCGCACGCCGTGTTCAGCTAGCAGCGCGGTGACGGCGGCTTTGTCTGCGGTGGTGACGTTGGCAAGGATGACGTTCTGATTTCCGGTGAGCCGGAACTCGATGCTGCTGAACTTCTCCGCGACGCGGCGCAACGCCGTTTTCATGCGGTGATCGTCGGCGTCTTTCACGCGACCCGTCTCGACGAAGAGCGTGAGGAAGTGCGAGCCGTCGAGCGCTTGGTGCCAGCCATAACTGTCAATGGTCGTGGTGAAGTTGAAAGGCTTCGCGGGCGCGAGTTTGAAGCCGGCGCGTTGCTCAATTTCGTTACGGACAAAATCAACGCCGCGTTCCTGCACGACGTATTTGAGGCGCGCGTGCTTGCGGTCGGTGCGGTCGCCGAAGTCGCGGTGCGTGAGAAGCACGGCCCGCGCGAAGGCGACGACTTGGTCGGGCGTGAGGAAGCCCATCACATCCGCGAGGCGTGGGTAGGTCTGCGCGTTGCCATGGCTGCGGCCCATGCCGCCACCGACGGTGAGGTTGTAGCCAACGAGTTGGCCGTTCTCGACGATGCCAATGAAGCCGAGGTCTTGCGTGAAGACGTCCATGTCGTTTGCTGGCGGCAGCACGAAGGCGGCCTTGAATTTGCGCGGTAGGTAAGTCTTGCCATAGAGGGGATCCACGAAGTCTTTGTTCGCCGCGTCTTCGAGGTTGAGTTGCACGCCGTCAATCCAGATGGCGTGGTAAGCCTTCGTCTGCGGCGCGAGCGCGGCGACGACTTTGTGCACGTCGGCGAGCATCGCGGCGCGGGCGGTGTCGCGGGCGGGCGCAGGCGAAGCCATGACGTTGCGGTTCACATCACCGCAGGCCGCAAGCGTGGAAAGGAGTGAGTCATTGATTTTCCTGATCAGCGGGCCAAGGCCGCTCATGACGATGCCGTGGAACTGAATGCTTTGCCGCGTGGTGATGCGGAGGGTGTTGTTGGCAAAACTGGTCGCGAGGTCGTCGAAGGTAATCCACTGCGCCGGGGTCATCACGCCGCCGGGGATGCGCCCGCGCACCATCATGATGAACTTCTTGCCGGCCTTGCGGG
>VHDH01000177.1 GCA_016871445.1 Verrucomicrobiota bacterium
AGTTCCTCCGGCAAGCGAACACAATCAGCCGGATAAACGACGCTTAATGCGACCGCACGTGCTTGGCATTGCCGCGCCACGCCGGAAATTTCTGCGGCCGGCAGGCTAGGACCTAAGTATATGATGTGCCAACCGGCGTTGGTTGCGGCCGAAGCTGCCATGATGGCACCCAGTTCGTGAAGCTGCCCGGCAGGCGTGGTCACCACGAGCCTTGGCGCGTCCTCTCGCGCCGCGAAGGGCCGGGTGATACGGTTCAGGAAGCTCTTGATGAGCGCACTGGCGAAATGCTCGTGAGCCGCCGTAAGTTCGCCCCTTTGCCAGTGTTCTCCCAGTGCAGTGGCCAGCGGGCCGATCAGTTTGCAGAGCAGGCCCTGTTGCCCCAGTTCGATGGTGCTGGCCTGCAGCACGGCCTCTAATCCTGCCCCATCTAATTGGCGCACTTTTTCTAACGCGCGAGCTACCAATTCTCCTGACGTCCGACGTGTTGGACCAATGGATGGAACTGAGCGGTCGGCTGCCAGCACCCCGCGAATTTTCTCGCTCGCGAGTTCAGCGATGGTTCCGATGCTATGGCCGGCTTCAGTGGCCTGCCGCAACAAAGTCAGGCGATCGATTTCTTCATCCGAGTAACGTCGCCGGTTAGTATCCGTCCGCCCGGGCTCTACCACCCCATAACGCTTTTCCCAAATTCGAATGACATGTGGCGTAAGCCCTGACCGCTGAGCGGCCACACCAATTGAATGATTAATCTCATCCACGTACCAGATGTAGACAGAATTTGGACAGACGCAATAAAATAAAGCGCTAAATTTTTGCTGCATGTCAGATAACCACCACAAAAATGGGTAAAATTGACCGATTGAAAATAATTTAAACAAAAGCTAGACAAGAGCTAAAAAACGAGACAAGATCTAGACAATGAAAATTAAACGTCTCCCTGCAATCCGCTCAAACCGCCGTGCCAACGCTCGTCTGTCGAAGCTACAAACGCGTAATTATCGTGGCTCCTCTCAGGCTATGAGGCGCTCAGTTGCCGCCTCGCTAGAAAGTTTGGGCAGCAGCCTCACTCCCGGCGCGAAGCCGCCGGAAGTTCCTCGTGATCCCGATGTGTTGCCGGCTGCGATTGAAGTTTCGCTGGATCGCTCGGAAATGGTCACCCCGCTGGCCCGTTACTTGCGCGACGCTATCGAGGTGCCGCTCCTAACCGTCGAGGAGGAAGTAAAACTTGCCCGGCGCATTCGGCGGGGTGACGGCGCGGCCCGCGAGCACATGATCCGCGCGAATCTGCGCCTTGTGGTGAAAATCGCCCGCGAATATGAGGGCTTCGGTTTGCCCCTTCTAGATTTGATCAACGAGGGTAACATGGGCTTGATGAAAGCCGTCGAACGCTTTGATCCTGCCAAGGGTGGCAAGCTCTCGACTTATGCCGCTTGGTGGATTAAACAATCGATTCGTCGGGCCTTGTCCAATCAGTCCAAAACCATTCGCGTGCCCTCCCACACTTTGGAACAAATGTGGAGCATGCGCCGGTTGGCGACTCGCTACGAAGACGAACTTGGCCGTCCACCGACGCCCTCCGAAGTGGCTGCCGAGACAGGTATGCGTCTTAAGCGCGTCGTGGAAATCCAAAACGCCGCCTTGGCGCCGGCCTCTCTAGATGCCCCCATGGGTGATACCGACAGTAGTAGTCTGGCCGAAATTGTCCCTGACACCATTAATGAAGATCCGGCAGTGGACTTGGCCCGCCGAGACCTTCAGCAGCTGGTCAGCGAATTGGTTCCCCGACTGCCTGAACGCGAGCGGGTAATTCTGCAGCAGCGTTTTGGGCTGGGCGATTCCGGCAAGCTCACGCTCCGCCGTATCGGTCGGCGTTTTGGCGTCACGCGCGAGCGCATCCGCCAACTGCAGAACCTTGCCTTGCAAAAACTCCGCGTGCTAATTCAACAGCGAGAAACACTGCCAGTGGCCGCTTAAACCCCTTCCGACTCATGAACCAACTACACATCGCCCTCTCATTAATTGGGTCGCTCCTCTCTGTTTCCGCAGCGGACTGGCCTCAGTGGCGCGGCCCCCAGCGTGACGGCCACGTGGCCGGCATCAGCTGGCCCGCGAAATTGGACACCAACCACCTTCGGCAAGCTTGGCGGGTCGAATTACCCCCCAGCTATTCTGGACCGATTATCAGCGGGACACGCGTATTCACCACTGAAACGCAGGACAAAAAGACGGAAGCGGTAACCGCCTTTGATCGCCAGTCTGGCCGCCAATTGTGGCGTGTTGAGTGGCCAGGAGCGCTTAGTGTCCCGTTTTTCGCCAAGTCCAATGGTGACTGGATACGCGCCACGCCGGCCTGCGACGGTGAAAGCCTTTATGTTGCCGGCATTCGTGACGTGCTCG
Source organism: Verrucomicrobiota bacterium (assembly GCA_016871445.1). Taxonomy (GTDB): domain Bacteria; phylum Verrucomicrobiota; class Verrucomicrobiia; order Limisphaerales; family SXTU01; genus SXTU01. The sequence goes on from VHDH01000177.1 coordinate 2,398, forward strand.
TTTGTTTGGACGTGCAAGACGGCAAGGAACGGTGGCGCTTTGACTTCGTGAAGGAATTAAAAGCCCCGCTGCCGGAGTTCGGCTTCGTTTGTTCGCCCTTGGTTGATGACCAAGCCGTGTATGTCCAGGCTGGGGCTAGTTTTGTGAAGCTTGATAAGCGCACTGGTAAGGTGATTTGGCGGGCGCTTGAAGACGGCGGCGGAATGTGGGGTAGCGTATTCTCTTCGCCCACCTTCGCCTCGTTGGCCGGCCAACAGCAGCTCCTAGTGCAGACTCGCAACAAACTTGTGGGCGTGAATCCCGCTGATGGCAAGGTCCTTTGGGAACAGGCGGTTGAGGCGTTCCGGGGCATGAACATTCTGACGCCGGTCGTTCTGAATGACCTTTTGTTCACCAGTACCTACGGCGGCAAGACCATCGGTTTTAAGGTTGCCCGTCAGGATGGCGGCTTCACCGTGACAGAAGCTTGGCAGCACAAGGCGCAGGGTTACATGACCACGCCAGTGGTAATCGGGGGTGTTGCTTACACCTTTTTAAAGAGTCAACGCGCCATGGCCATCGAGGTCGCCACCGGCCGCGAGTTGTGGACCACGCCCGATTCCTTCGGCAAGTACTGGAGCCTCGTCGCCGGCGGAGACCGTTTCCTCGCGCTGGATCAACGAGGGGAATTGCTGCTGTTTAATGCCAACAAGGAAAAGCCTGAACTGCTAGATCGCCGTAAGCTGACTAAAAGTGAAACTTGGGCCCACCTAGCCGTCGCTGACCAGCAGGTTTTAGTCCGCGAGCTCAATGCCTTAGTGGCTTACGATTGGTCCACGCCGCCCGCGCCTTCCATCCGCCAAGCCGCGAGGATCCCGTGAAGCGCCGCAAAATTTGGCTATTCATGGCCGCCATCCTCACTGCCGGCTGGTTAGGCACCTTGTTGGGTGGCTGCCAGCTCACGCGAGCTGGTTATGAATCTGCCCCCTACAAGGTGGTTCGGGCGGAGGGCCGTTTCGAACTGCGCGATTACCCCGCCCTCACCTTGGTGGAGACCCCCATGACTGATTCACGCCGGGACGGTAGCGATGGTAGTTTCATGCGGCTCTTCAACTTCATCACCGGGGCGAACGCAGCCGGCCAAAAAATTGCCATGACCACGCCCGTATTCATGTCCGGTGAACCAACCAACGCCGCGATGGCCTTCGTTATGCCAGCCAGCCTCACCACCGCCACTGTGCCCCGGCCCACCGCCGGCACAGTCACCGTCCGCGAATCGTCGGCGGGTCGATTTGCCGTGCTGCGTTTTCGGGGCGGGCGCTCCGCCATGCGGGAAGCCGAGGTACTCGCCGAGCTCCGCACGTGGCTGACAGCTCAGGCACTCCAATCTTCTGCCACCCCCGTCTTTGGTTACTTCGATCCCCCGTGGACGCCTGCTCCGCTGCGGCGCAACGAGGTCATGCTCCGCCTGGCCGTCGCCCCTTGAACCTCGATTCTGTATGCGCCTCCGCGAATACCGTTGCGAACTTTGGCTGCCCCGCACACCCGAGCAGCTCTTTCCCTTTTTCGCGGACGCTGCGAACCTTGATGCCATCACCCCGCCTTGGCTCCATTTTCACATCGTCACGCCTCAGCCCATCGCCATGCAAGCTGGGGCGCTCATTGATTACCGCCTGCGCGTCCACGGCTTGCCAATGCGTTGGCGCACCCTCATCAAGGAGTGGCAGCCGCCCTACCGCTTCGTAGATGAGCAGCTTCGCGGCCCTTACCGCCAGTGGCTGCACGAGCACACCTTCGAGGCACGCGATGGTGGCACGCTCGCTCGCGATGTCGTTCGTTATGCCGTCCCCTTTGATTGGCTCCTGCACCGCTGGTTCATCCGCCCGGATATTGAGAAAATTTTCGCCCATCGCCAACTGGCTCTCCGCCGCTTGATCACCTCGGAAACTCCAGCGCGTCCGCTCGCGGTCGCCCCGGCCTAAACCCATTTTTCTAACCCGCTATTTCATCGCCGCCATGGCTACTACCCTCTACACCCTCCAGGCCCTCGTTGCCGCTTCCATCTTCTTCGTCTGGGTCGTGCGCTATGATAACATCATCCATGAATTCCGCTGCTACGCGCTGCCGGACTGGCTCCGCGACATTGTCGGCATTTGCAAGCTCACTCTCGCTCTACTCCTCGTGTTGGGTATCGACCGCTCCCCGCTCGCCCTCGTGGGCGGAGCCGGCATGGCCTTCCTGATGGTCTGCGCCTTTGTCGTTCACCTCCGCGTGAACACCCCTTGGGCCAAGCGCCTCCCGTGCCTCTCCCTCTTCACCGTCTCCCTCGCTATCGCCTTGATTCACCAGCTGCAACTCGTTCACTAGCCCCCGCAGCGCGGCCCGCGCCCTGCCCGGCAACCGGCGTGGAATGGGCCGGGGCTCAACTTGGTGCGCTTGGAGTGGGTGTGAGGGAATGGCGGATTGGAGCAGAATTCTTT
>VHDH01000178.1 GCA_016871445.1 Verrucomicrobiota bacterium
GGCGAGTGCCACACGGGCGACAAGAAGAAAGGCGGCTTCAGCCTCAATAGCCGCGCATCCATGCTTGCCGGTGGTGAGAGCGGCAAGGCCGTTTTGCCCGGCGACGCCGCGAAGTCCTCGCTCATCGAAGCCATCACGTCAAAAGACCCCGACAAGCAGATGCCGCCAAAGGGAGCGCGCCTCTCGCCCGAGAAGGTGAAGCTGCTGCGCGAGTGGATTGATGCGGGCGCACCGTGGGAAGAAGGTTTCGCGTTCAAGAAGCCCGCCTACGAACCACCGCTCAAGCCCCGCCGTCCCGCGCTGCCGCCGATCGTCGCGGGTCGTGCCAATCCCCTCGACCGCATCCTTGACGCCGACCTCGCAAAGCGCAAAGCCGCGTCTCCGAAGCCCGTGGACGACGCCACCTTTGCCCGCCGCGCGCACCTTGATCTCGTCGGCGTGCTGCCCGAGCCAGAGGCGCTGGGAAAGTTCGTCGCTGACAATTCCGCCGACAAGCGCGCCCGGCTCGTGCGCGATTTGCTCGCCAACGACACCGCCTACGCCGAGCACTGGCTGACGTTTTGGAATGACCTGCTGCGCAACGATTACTCCGGCACGGGTTTCATCACCGGCGGCCGCAAGCAAATCACCAAGTGGCTCTACCGCGCGCTCGCAGACAATAAACCTTACGACCAATTCGCGCGCGAACTCATCGCTTATACACCAGAGAGCGAAGGCTTTGCCGCCGGCATCAAGTGGCGCGGTGACGTGAGCGCGGGCGCGACCACGGAGATTCAGTTCGCGCAGTCGGTTGGCCAGAGCTTCCTGGGCATCAACCTCAAGTGTGCGTCGTGCCACGACAGTTTCATTGATCGCTGGAAGCTGGAAGAGGCCTACGGACTCGCGGCGATTTACGCGACCAGCAAGATGGACATCCACCGCTGCGACAAGCCCGTGGGCAAGACCGCACAAGCGAGCTGGCTCTTCCCCGAGCTTGGCCAGGTGGACGCAAAGGCATCGCAGCCTGAGCGCCTCAAACAACTCGCCGCGTTGATGACCCATCCGGACAACGGGCGTTTCACCCGCACAATCGTGAACCGCTTCTGGCACCGACTCATGGGCCGGGGCATCGTTCATCCCACCGATGCGATGCAGACGGAGCCGTGGAACCATGATCTGCTGGACTACCTCGCCGTGCATCTCGCGGACAACAAGTTCGACCTGAAGAAAACGCTCGAACTCATTGCCACCTCCGCCGCCTACCAATCGCAAGCGCAAGTGCTCGGCAAGGACGCAGACGAACATGGTTACCTCTACGCTGGCCCGCGCGCGAAGCGGCTCACCGCCGAGCAATTCGTAGACGCCGTATGGCAAGTCACCGGCACCGCTCCGACCCGCTTCGACGCCCAAGTGGTGCGCGGCAAACCGAGCACCGAGGCCGTCGCCGCGATGACCCTTACCGCGAAGTGGATTTGGAGCCACGCCGACGCCGGCAACGCCAAGGCTGGCGAAACTTTCACAGCGCACAAGAAGTTCACGCTCCAGACCGCGCCCGTACGCGCTGGTGCCGTGGCCACGGCGGACAACGAGTTCAAGCTCTACGTCAACGGCGCGCTGGCCGCGTCTAGCGAGAACTGGGAAAACCCGGAAGCTATTCCGCTGGAGACGAAGCTCAAGGCCGGCGCCAACAATTTCGTGCTCGTGGCCAAAAACGGCGGCAACGCGCCGAACCCTGCGGGCGTCATCTTCGAGGTGCGGCTGAAATTTGCCGACGGTTCCATGCAGACTATCGGAACTGACGCGACATGGGAGACGCTTGAATCGCCGCCCGATACGAAGGGCAAGTTCAAGGATGGCCCGCAGCGGACTGGCGCAGCGGTCGAGGTCGCGAACTCGGCAATTTGGAACGTAAGGGTAGGCAAGCAGCTCGCTACGCAACTTGCCCAGGCTGCAACGAGCACTCAACCGATGGTTCGCGCCTCGTTGCTAAAGAATGACTTCCTCATGCGCGCGCTGGGCCGCCCGCACCGCGAGCAGATCGTGAGCGTGCGCCCGGCGGAACTAAGCACGCTCGAGGCGATTGACTTGAACAACGGCCAACTGCTCGCAACGCGTCTCGACCAGGGCGCCTCTCGCATTCTCGCCAAATCATGGCCGAGCAGCGACGCGCTGACCCAGTGGCTCTACCAGTTTGCCCTTGCCCGCGCACCAACCGCCGCCGAACTCAACCTCGCCCGCGAAGTACTCGGTGAGAAACCGACGACCCAGAGCGTACAAGACCTGCTCTGGGCCGTGCTGATGCTCCCAGAGTTTCAGATGGTGCGTTGAAGCCACCCACGCGATTCGATTGTCTTTCTAATCACTCCGCCAACATGAAAGCTGTACTATCTTCATTTTTGTTCGTTGGGCTGTCTCTCGGCCTCGCCGCTGCGCCAGCGAAGGCCCCAACTATCGTACTCGTGAGCGGCGAGTTTGAATATAAGTCGGCCGAAACTCTCCCAGTTCTCAAGGGCAAGCTTGAAGCGCAGTTCGGTGCCAAGTGCGTTTATCTCGCACGGCCAGCCGATCCGAAAACGCAGACGATTGCAGGTCTAGAGGCACTAGACACCGCCGATCTCGCCATCATTTACATCCGCCGCATGACGCTGCCAGAGGAGCAACTCGCCCACTTCAAGAAGTTCGCCGCGTCGGGCAAGCCCATCATTGGCTTGCGCACGGCGAGCCATGCATTTGAGAACTGGAAAGAGTGGGACCGGGAAGTGCTCGGTGGCAACTACCAGAACCATCACAACAACAAGCTCGCCACCACCGTCCGCGTGGCCCCGGACGCGGCGAACCACCCGATTCTCCAAGGCGTGGCCAAGGAGTTCGCGAGCCCCGGCTCGCTGTATCGCAACGACCCACTGCCGCCGGGCGCGACAGTGCTGCTAACCGGAAGCGTCGAGGGCAAACCCGCCGAACCAGTGGCGTGGACACGCAGTCACGACGGAGCAGCAGTATTTTACACCTCGCTCGGCCACCCCGGCGAGTTCGGCACGGAGTCATTTGACCGGCTGATGCTGAACGCGGTGAAGTGGGCACTCGCGCAGCCGGTGAAGCCGCTGGCCGCTGCCGCGCCGGCAGAGCCAACTGGCTTCCAGCGCGTAGGCGTCGCGGAATTTGAGAAACTCTGGCAGGAGCAGAAATACACAGTGATCGATGTACGTACGGCGGACGAGTTTAAGACCGGTCACCTTCGCGGCGCTGTAAACCTCGACGTGCTAGAAGACAGCTTTGAAAAAAAATTGGCAGCGTTAGACAAGTCCAAGACCTACCTCATCCACTGCGCCGCTGGCCGCCGTAGTGCTAATGCGGCAGATGAAATGAAAAAACTCGGTTTCAAGTCCGTGATTGACCTTGCACCCGGCTTGAACGGTTGGAAGGCGGCGGGCAAGCCGGTGGAGAAGTGAGCGGTCTGAGCGTGACCAGCTGCAATGACTAACCGCCGCCGTATTTCTTGATCAAGAGATGGCTGCGTGCGGCCGTCAGTTCCATGATGAACTGGTCGTAGCTTTGGTAGCGGTCGTCCGGGTTTTTCGCCATCGCAGTGATAATTGCTTCATTGGTTTTTTCCTGAATTTCCGGCAACGACTCGATGGGTGGCCTAAGCGGCTGCTCAACGTGCGCGAGGGCCACGTCGTTAACCGTAGGGGCCTCGAAGGGTACTTGGCCAATGAGCGCGTGATAGAGCGTGCCTGCAAGCGAATACATGTCCGACCTGAAATCCTCTGTGCCCAACGAGATGCGCTCGGGTGCGATATAATATGGCGTGCCAAAGAGACCTGCGTTGGGGTCTCGCGCGCTCTCGGCGCTTTGCGCGAGGCCAAAATCCACGAGCTTTGGCTCTGGCGGCTCGTCGTTGTTAAAAAGTATGTTACCCGGCTTGATATCGAGGTGTAGCAGGCCGTGGCGGTTCGCGCAGTCCAGTGCGGAAGCGATCTTGATGCCCACGTCCAGCACGAGTAACTCGTCCACCCGGCCGTTGTCCTCAATGCGGCCATCGAAAGTGCCATTGTCGGCCAGTTCCATCACGAGATACTTCTGTCCTTCGTCCTCATCGAAACCGTAGATGTGGATGATGTTTGAGTGGTTCAGCCCAGCGCAAGCGCGGGCTTCTCTTTTGAAGGCCTCAACCTGTAGAGGATCGGCGGCCATCTCAGGCTTCATAAGCTTCACCGCAACCTCGCGGTTTAGGTTTACATCAAAGGACCGGAATACGGTACCCATGCCGCCGGAGGCAATAACACCGCGCAGTTCATACTGCCGGAGTTTTACCGTGATCATCACGGGTCCACCGCACTTGTTGCAGGGCTGTGTCTCGAAAGCAGGGAGGTCGCTCGGAATGAAGTTCTTAGTGGCGCACCGGCCGCACGTAACCATCTTCAGTGATTTTTTGTTTTCGCTCATTCCAGTATTTTCGCCGCGCGAGATTAGCTGCGGAGCGATTTTGCTCAAGACTTGATTCGCGTGCCGAAACGAAGGTCGGTCGGGTTGTTTTTTAAGATTGGTAACGCAGCGCAGTTTTGTTTCAACCTGTTAGGGATGCGCCTGCTCTACAATTTGCTTTTCTTAACCCTCTTCGGGTTGAGCGCGCCGCATTACTTCTGGAGGTTGTGGCGGCGCGGCGGCTGGCGAAGCGGCTTTGGCGAACGCTTCGGCAAAATGTCTCCGGAGAAGCTCAAGCCCCTCGCCAATGCAAAAGTGCTCTGGCTTCACGCGGTGAGCGTTGGAGAAATCAATGTGTG
>VHDH01000179.1 GCA_016871445.1 Verrucomicrobiota bacterium
GTTAAGGATAATGCCAGCCGCCGTGCGATTCGTCACGGGTTCAGATGCATTTGTGCAGCGAGGCTTGTCCGGCAGGAAATATGACGATAATGTTTCTTTGACATACACCCGAAATGAAACCGTGCGGACACTCCTCGCCATTTCTCTGGATGACCAGAGGGATTGTGTCTGGCCTGCTCGCATTTACTGGGCCGGGCTGGTCGGCCGAGGCGGTCTTCCACCGCGCCATCAACCTCAACGGCCCGGCGCTCACCATTGACGGCCGCGCCTGGGAGGCGGGGGCAACGGCGAAGGATTTTAAGGCGACCGGCAAGACGTTTGCCAACCAGAAGGTGCTGCTCAAACCGCCCACGGACGCGGCGCGTTCGGAAATGATCCGCAGCAGTGTCTGGGGCGGCACGGTGAATCTAGAGTTCGCCAGTCTCGCCAACGGCACTTATCAGGTCGTGCTTTACGTCTGGGAGGACAATCACACCGAGCAGTTCGACCTTCTCGTGAATGGCAAGGTGACGCTGCCGGGCTTTTACAGCGGCAACGCCGGCACGTGGCATCGACTCGGGCCGTGGCGCGCGGAGGTGACCGATGGCAAACTCGCCGTCGGCGCGAAGGGCGCGAGCCACGGCGCGGCGAATCTTTCCGGCATCGAACTTTGGTCCGGCCCCGGCGCAGTGCCTGAACCGGCGCGCGCGCAGTTCGCCGACACGCCCACGGCGGAGCAACTCGCATTTTTCGAGAGCAAGATTCGCCCGGTGCTCGTCGAGCATTGCTACGAATGCCACAGCGCTACGGCCACCAAAATCAAGGGCGGCCTAGTGCTCGATTCGCGCGCGGGCGTTCGCAAGGGCGGCGACACCGGCCCCGCGCTGACGCCCGGTGCGCCAGACGCGAGCCTGCTCATTCAAGCATTGCGCCACGCGAGCGAAGACCTTGCGATGCCGCCGAAGAAAAAACTGCCGGCGAATGTCATCGCCGACTTTGAGCAATGGGTGCGGCTCGGCGCGCCGGACCCGCGCGAGACCGATACGCTCGTCGCCGTGAAGGCCAGGGACGCCATTGACTGGTCCAAGGCGCGCGAGTGGTGGTCGTTCAAACCGCTCGCCGCGGCCAAGCCACCGGCAGTCGTGAACACGAAGTGGGTGGCGAACGACATTGATCGGTTCATCCTGGCGAAGCAGGAGGGGGCGAAGCTGAAGCCCGCGCCCGACGCCGCGCCGCGAGTGCTCATCCGCCGGGTGACCTACGACCTCACCGGCCTGCCGCCCACGCCGGAGGAAGTCGCCGCGTTCGAAGCGGACTCCGCCCGTAATCCACAATCCGCCTTGGCCCAGCTTGTGGACCGGCTACTCGCGTCGCCGCGCTACGGTGAGCGCTGGGGCCGTCACTGGCTGGACGTGGTGCGCTACGCGGACACGGCCGGTGACAATTCCGATTATCCGATTCCGCAGATGCACCGCTATCGCGACTGGGTGATTTCCGCGTTCAACCGCGACCTGCCTTATGACGAGTTCGTGCGCGACCAGCTTGCCGGCGATTTGCGCGGCGGCGCAAACGAGGCGGTGCGATACGAGCGCATCATCGCCACCGGCTACATCGCCAACTCGCGCCGCTTCGGTTCGCGCGTGGATGATTACCCGCAGCACCTGACCATCGAGGACACCATCGACAATCTCGGCCGCAGTTTCCTTGGCATCAGCCTGAGTTGCGCGCGCTGTCATGACCACAAGTTCGACCCCGTCACGCAGCGCGATTACTACGGACTCTACGGCATCTTCCACAGCACGCGTTATCCGTGGCCCGGCATCGAGCTGGACAAAAAGCAGCGCGACCTCGTGCCGCTTGTATCGCCGGAAAAGCTCGCCGAGGCCGAAGCAACCCAGCGCGAGGGGGAAAAGGAACTCTCTCGCCTCAATAGCAAGGAAGCCAAACTCAAAAAAGCGCTCAAAGACGCGCTAGGCGACAAGCAGAAGGAATTGGAGGCGCAACTCAAAGAAGTCGAAGCCGCCACCGCCAAAGTCCAACAGCAATCGCTGTCGTTCGAGATGGCTTACGCCGTCGCTGAGGCGAAGCGCATCGAGAATGTGCGTGTCCAGCAGAAGGGCGACCCCGCCAAGTTAGGCGACTTGGTGCCGCGCAAGTTTCTCACCGTGATGGGCGAGCCCGCGCTGCCACCGGACACCAAGGCCAGCGGACGGGCGCAGCTCGCCGACTGGATTCTCGCGGAGAAGACGCCGCTCACCGCGCGGGTGATGGTGAACCGCATCTGGCAGCATCATTTCGGGCGCGGCCTAGTGCCGACGCCGAACGATTTCGGCAAACAGGGCAAGCCGCCGACCCATCCCGAACTGCTCGACTATCTCGCGGTGAAGTTTCGCGACGGCGGCTGGTCCATCAAAGCGATGCACCGGCTCGTCTTGCTTTCGCACACCTACCGGCAATCCACCGCGCGCACGGCGGCTGCGCTCGAACACGACCCGTCGAACGAGTTGTTCGCTGGTTTTCCGCGTCGCCGCCTTGATGCCGAGTCCATCCGCGACACGCTGCTCGCCCTTGGCGGCAACCTCGACCTTTCACCCGCGGGCGCGCACCCGTTCCCGCCCGCAAAAGATTGGGGCTACACGCAGCACAAACCTTTCAAGGATGTATATCCGAGCAACCACCGTAGCGTGTATCTGATGACGCAGCGCATCCAACGGCACCCGTATTTGGCCATCTTCGACGGCGCGGACCCCTCCACCAGCACGCCCACGCGCACCACAAGCACCACGCCGCTCCAGGCGCTCTGGTTGTTGAATGACGCCTTCGTGCACGAGCAATCCCAGCGGATCGCTGGACGCATCACGGCAAAATACGCCGATGACTCAGCGCGCATACGGCACACGTATGAACTGCTCTACGCCCGACCTGCGGACGCCGACGAAGTCAAACTGGCGCAAGGTTTCCTCGCCTCCGTTTGCGCCCAGCCACGCGCTGTCGGCACCGCAAAGGAAAGCGAAGCGTGGCAAGCCCTCACCCGCGCACTGGTCCGCGTGAACGAGTTTGTATATGTGGAATGAGCCAACAGGTCGCATGACTGCCCCGCGCCATCATCGTCGTCGAGCAATACTCCGCTCGCTCGTGGGCGGGTCGCTGCTGATGCCGGGTATTCTCTCCGAGTTGCTCGCTGGTTCCACCTCTGGGGCGCTTACGGATCCGTTGTCGCCGAAGCCGGCACAATTCCCCGCCAAGGCCAAGCGCGTCATTTTTATCTTCTCGAACGGAGGTGTGTCACAGATGGACACGTTCGACCCCAAGCCCGAGTTGATGAAAGCCGACGGCAAGATGATGGGCGTGGGCGGCGGTCTCTCGAACCAGCAGCGCGTGCTGCTCAAGCCGGGCTGGGAATTCCGCCCCGGCGGCAAATGCGGCACGATGGTCAGTGACTTGTTCCCGCACCTGCGCGAGTGCATGGACGACATCTGCGTCATCCGCTCACTCAAGGGCGAGGACAACGAGCATTACAACGCAACGCTCGGCATGCACACCGGCTCGTTCTTTTTCTCGCGCCCGAGCATTGGCTCGTGGGTGAGCTACGGGCTGGGCACCATGAACGCGAACCTGCCGTCGTTCGTCGCGCTCGCGCCCCAGATGCCCTACGCCGGCACGCAGATTTTCAACAACGACTTCCTCCCCGCCTATCACCAGGGCGTGCGCGTAGTCGGCGGCAAGGAGCCCATCGCCAATCTGGACCGCCGCTCGCAACAGCGTGGTTTGCAGGAGTTGGAACTCCAGTTCGCCGACGTGTTGAACAACCGCCATCTGGCCACGCGCGCGCACGACACCGACCTCGCCGCGCGCATTCGCAGCTTCGAGACCGCGTTCCACATGCAGACCGACGCGGCGGACGCCTTCGACCTCGCCAAGGAAACCGACGCCACACTGCAGCTCTACAACGTGAAGCGCGGCAACAACGACAGCTTCGGCTGGCAATGCCTCGTCGCGCGCCGCCTCGCCGAGCGCGGCGTGCGCTTCATCGAAATCGTGGACGGCAGCTCGTCGAAGAACTGGGACCAGCACGGCGACATGGCCGAGCACGCCATCCACGCGAAGAACATCGACCAGCCCATCGCCGGCCTGCTGCGCGACCTCAAGTCACGCGGCATGCTCGAGGACACGCTCGTGGTGTGGACCACGGAGTTCGGCCGCACGCCCGGCGTGGACGGCACCAAAGGCCGCGGCCATCACAGCGCGTGCTTCTGTTCCTGGTTGGCCGGCGGCGGCGTGAAGGGCGGCATCACCTACGGAGCCACCGACGAGATCGCCTCGACTGTCGTGGAGAACAAAGTTCACGTTCACGACTTCCACGCCACCATCCTGCATCTGCTGGGCATTGAGCACGAAAAGCTCACCTTCCGCCATGGCGGTCGCGACTACCGGCTGACGGATGTGTTTGGGAACGTTGTCCATGAAGTACTCACTTAACTGGATCAGCTTGCATCGTCGTTACTGACAAGCTGGCCGGCGATGCCGAAGCGCTGGAGGTCGGCGTAACCGCAGATGCGGACGTCGCCGCGAACATGCCGGCGCCACCGAGGTCGATTCACCACGGGTTCCTACGCTCTTGTGACGGGAAGCAGGAGCGGAGCCACGGAAGACGCGGACCTTGAAACCGCACCGGGCGGACTCACGCCAGCGCAGCGGGCGCGGCCTTGGTGGCGGCGACGATCAGGTGGCGGCTCAGGAGACTTTGCTCAGAGCCGGCCTGCTGCCAGAAGTGCCGT
>VHDH01000180.1 GCA_016871445.1 Verrucomicrobiota bacterium
CAAAATTTTTTCCGACCGTTGGCATTGCCATTGCTTACTGAATCGTGCGCTGGTCACCAGCAGTTAACAAATGCGTTCCGTCCGGCGGAAGCACGCGGGATTTCGCCAGCACTTCGCCGCGCGCCGCCAGAGCGAAAGACACCCAATGAAGAAAATCGAAGCCATCATCAAACCGTTCAAATTGGAGGAAGTGAAGGACGCCCTAAGCGACATCGGAGTCGAAGGCATGACCGTCACGGAAGTGAAGGGGTTTGGCCGCCAGAAGGGCCATACCGAAATCTATCGCGGCTCGGAATACACTGTGGACTTCCTTCCCAAGATCAAGCTGGAGCTTGTGTTGCCCGACGCTCGGGTAGATGCCGCCGTGGCCGCTGTAGTTAAAGCCGCCAAGACCGGCAAGATCGGCGACGGCAAAGTGTTCGTCTCCACTGTCAACGACGCCATTCGCATCCGCACCGACGAGAAAGGTGATACTGCAGTTTAACCCGCTAAACGAAATCTACTAATCAGAAACTAAACATGAAAAAACTTTTTTTCTCCCTCACCCTGTTCTCGCTATTGGCGGCGACCGTGCAACCACTACTCGCCCAAGCTCCGCCAGCAGCTGCTCCGGCTGCTCCCGCTCCGGCTGCTGAGGCGCCAAAACCCAAGGATCCCAGCCTGGAGGAGCGCGTCGCTGAGATTGAGGCCTACATGAATAACGTGGCGCGTCCCACCACTGGGAACACCAACGGCATTGTCTCTAAGGTTGCCGGCCCTGGGCCCGGCCACAATGCCTGGCAGATGACCTCCACGGCCCTAGTGCTCTTCATGACGCTGCCTGGCTTGGCGCTTTTCTACGGCGGCTTGGTGCGCAAGAAGAATGTCCTTTCCGTGATGGCACAATGTTTGGGCATCGCAGGACTGGTGACCATCCTTTGGTGGATTTGTGGTTACAGCTTGTCCTTCTCCTCAGGGACACCGTTCCTAGGCAACCTCGATATGGCGTTGTTCAAGGGTGTTGACGGTAATGGCGTCGGCCAAGGTAGCAACTGGATCTCGAACAACATCTGGGCGATTTTCCAGCTCACCTTCGCCATCATCACTCCGGCGCTGATCGTTGGCGCGATTGCCGAGCGCATGAAGTTTTCGGCCATCCTGCTGTTCGTCACGCTGTGGATGTTCGCGGTTTACTTCCCCTTCGCGCACATGGTTTGGGGCGCTGATGGCCTAATGTGCGGCCCGCTTAACCCAAAGGCTGCTATCAAGGCACTAGACTTCGCCGGCGGCACCGTGGTGCATATGACCTCGGGCTGGAGCGCGTTGGTGCTTTGCCTCATCCTTGGTCCGCGCCTTGGCTTCGGTAAGCAACCCATGCCTCCCCACAGTATGGCAATGTGCATGATCGGAACCGGCATGCTCTGGGTGGGCTGGTATGGTTTTAACGCTGGTTCTGCGCTGGCTGCCGATGGTATTGCCGCGCAGGCCTTTACCACCACCACGCTCGCGGCAGCTACCGCCGGCTTTGTTTGGGCTACGGCAGAGTGGCTCTTCAAGGGCAAGCCCTCGGTCCTCGGCTTTTGCTCCGGCATCGTAGCGGGCCTTGTGGTAGTGACACCCGCCTGCGGCTTCATCAGCACTAGCGGTGCGATGATTATAGGTGTACTGGGGGGCTTCGTACCCTTCTTAGCCTGTGCTTACCTAAAGAAGATGTTCGGCTATGACGACGCACTCGACACGTTCGGCGTCCACGGTGTAGGCGGCACGCTTGGCGCGCTGATGACCGGTATCCTTGCAACTAAGGAAGCCAACCCCATCGTCGAGGGTCTCTCCGCTGGTTTGTTAGGTAACCAGCTTAAGGCCATTGCCATCACGCTAGTATGGTCAGTCGTCGCCACCGCGATCATTGCATACATTGTGAAGGCCGTCGTCGGCCTGCGCCCGACGGAAGAGACCGAGACCATCGGCCTCGATCTGGCAGAGCATGGAGAGGAAGGCTATCACGGTTAATCCCAACCACTGACACGGCCCGCCGCGTCAATAACTGCGACCCGCGAGTCGCAGTTGGCGCGGCGGGTCCGTTTTTAGGGGTGATAAACTCCAGCTTTGGCCTTGTGCGTCTGCGTTTAAGCCCGCCCGCCGCAAAATTAATCTTCCGCCGCTGCCTCCGCGGCTTATCCTGACGCCATGGGAATGCGACGCGAGGCGCGGGAACGCGCCGTCCAGTTTCTCTTTCAATGCGATTTAAACGCCCCCGAAATGGTGGATGAGGCGCTCGATCATTTTTGGGATTCGCAGCGGCGCGCCGCGCTGTCGCAGGCCAACGACGGCAAGGCCACTTGGGGTGAGCAAGTCCAGCTCCCACCGCCCACCGCCGCCGAGGCCGCCCTGCGGCTGTTCGCTGACCCGCTCATCAAGGGCGCGCTTGAACATCGTGCGGCGATTGACATCGTCATTCAGAAGCACGCAAAAAACTGGGACCTACACCGCATGGCTGCCGTGGACCGCAACATCCTTCGCCTAGCGATCCACGAGATGCTGCACCGCGAAGACATCCCGCCCGTGGTCAGCATCAACGAGGCGGTGGACATTGCTAAGAAGTTCTCCACCGATGACAGCGGCAAGTTCGTCAACGGCATCCTCGACAAGGTGCGTGGTGAGCTCATGCGCCCCGCGCGCGGCCCCATGCCCCCGTCCGAGCCTTAATTTGCTATGTTCGCTGATTTGCACATGCACACGACCTTCTCGGACGGGACATTTTCCCCGGAAGAGATGGCGCAGGCGGCGCAGCGGCACCGGCTCGCGTGTGTGGCGCTGACCGACCACGACACGATCGCCGGATGCGCGCGCATGGCTGCAGAGTGTGCGCGGCTGGGCATCGAGTTCGTCAACGCCACGGAGTTGACGGCCGAGATGGACGGTGTGGAAGTTCACATCCTCGGCTACTTCATTGATTTGGCGGACGCGCACTTCCTGGCGAACCTCGTCAAGTTTCAACACGCGCGGCAGCAGCGCATCCGCGACATGGCGGCGCGTTTGCAGGCACAGGGAATTCCTCTCCAGGCCGAGGCCGTGTTTGCCATTGCCCGGTGTGAGTCGCCGGGCCGCCCGCACGTCGCGCGGGCTCTGGTGCAGGCCGGACTCTGCAGCTCGATGGACGAGGCCTTCGAACGCTTCCTCAAAAAGCATCGGCCCGCGTGGGTGCCAAAGTTCAAGATCTCCGCCTACGACGCCATCGAGTTGATCCACCGAGCCGGCGGCGTCGCGGTCATCGCGCACCCGGCCTTGAACAAGAGCGACGAAATCATCCCCGCGCTGGTCGAGGCGGGTATTGACGGCATCGAGTGTTTTCACACGCGGCACTCCACGGCAGCGAGCGAGCATTACATGCTGCTGGCGGAGCACTACGGCCTGGCCATCAGTGGCGGTTCGGACTGCCACGGCATGAACAAAGGCCGCCCGCTCATGGGCGGCATCAAGCTGCCCATCATCCAAGTTCGCCAACTCGAAGCCCGTGCCCGCGCCATCCGGGAAAAATCGCTTCTGGCTGCGTAGGTTCCTCCGGCCAATTCCCGCCTGCTGCTTCTTCACGCACCTCGCTTTACGTTTCGCATGGGATTGTTTTCCAAAATCAAGGCCGGTCTCCAAAAAACCGCGGCCCACCTCGGCCATGAGCTTAAGCGCATCGTCACCGGCTCGCCAAAACTCACCGGCCAGACGCTCGAACAATTGGAGCACACCCTCCTCGGTGCCGACCTCGGGATGGCGATGACCCAGCAGATCCTCATCGCCGTTAAGAAAGCCTACGAATCCCAAGGCAGCAGCGGGCTCGATGTTTTAGCCATCGCCACGGCCGAGGTAGAACGCAGCCTTTCTTCGATCAACGCTGCGCTGCGACAGCAGCCGGATGGTTTGACTGTCGTCTCAATTGTCGGCGTCAACGGCACTGGCAAGACCACCACCTCCGCGAAGCTCGCCCACCAGCTTCAATCGCAGGGCCAATCCGTCGTCCTTGCGGCCTGCGACACCTTCCGCGCCGCTGCCATTGAGCAGCTCAAGCTCTGGGGCCAGCGCCTCAAGGTTGAGGTCATTGCCGGCGCCTACAACGCCGATCCCGCGGCCGTCGCGCACGACGCAGTCACCGCTGCGAAGTCACGCGGATCGAGTTACTTGCTCGTGGACACCGCCGGTCGCCTGCACACTAAAACCAACCTGATGAAGGAATTGCAGAAGGTTCATCGCGTGATGGGCAAGCAGCTCCCTGAGGCGCCGCACGAAGTCCTGCTCGTGCTCGACGCCACCACCGGCATGAACGCCCTCCAGCAGGCGCGCGAGTTTCACAAGGCTGTGACTTTAACTGGCCTCGTCGTCACCAAGCTCGATGGCACGAGCCGGGGCGGCATGGTCGTGGCCATACAGCGGGAGCTTGGTTTACCCATCAAGTTCATCGGTCTGGGTGAGCAGCCGGACGACCTCCAGCCCTTCAATGCGCGACAGTTTGCTGAGGCACTGTTTGGTGAGGGGTGAAGCGCCAAGGTTCGCCGCGCGCTCGCAGTCACAAGCAAATCTGCCCACACAAAACCGCACGCCGTGCGCCCGTTGTGCTCGGAAGATTTCCTGCCAAGCCATACCATCGACGCCAAGCCAGCAGCGCAAAGGCAGCGGCTTCGATGGCTTCTGGAGGCCAGCCCAGGTCGGCGGAGGTTTG
>VHDH01000181.1 GCA_016871445.1 Verrucomicrobiota bacterium
GGGTTCGCTGCCGACTTCGGCGAAGAGCAATTCCACGAGCGTGGGCGCGGTGAAGAGTTGCTCGAAATTTTGCTTAAGTTGCGCACTGAGGCCAAAGCTAACCAGGCGGCGCAGGCTCACGTCCTCGGGCGCGCGGGTGAAGGCTTCGAGGTGTGCGGCGTCAATCGCAGCCTGGCGAACCTTTTCGATGTCCGCCGGGTGGCCGAGGCCCGCGAGAGCGAGACGGTCGTGCAGCTCGAAGACCTTCGATCGGCCCGCACCCACGCCCAGCAGCAGAATGCCGTCAGGCAGGCTGACGGCGAAGACAGGCGAGCCGCCCCGGAGCTGTTCGCGGACGTATTCGCGGCGGTTCGCAACTGCTTCCAGCCAACGATATGGTTCCTCGGTCATGTCGTTACTTTCAGTAGATGATAGCAGCAGATGGATGGAACGGCCACGAAAAGTAGTGGCACGTAACTTTACCGCGAAAGAGCAAAAACAGTTTAAGCAACTTAGTAAGCCTTCAATTTTGAAGGCCTAACGCGCAACGGCGACCGCGGCCCTGAAAAAGCAGGAGGATGTGCGTTGAGCGTTGGACGTTTTCCCATTTCCCAATTAACCTCGCCCAGCATGTCGCAGATGCTCAAGTCCTCCGGCGCAATGGGCGCAGCCACGCTCGCCTCGCGCTTGTTGGGGATGGTGCGCGAGATGGTCTACGCGCGCTTCATGGGCGACGGCTGGGTGGCGGGAGCGTTCACTTTAGCCTTCACGATTCCTAACCTCTTCCGCCGGTTGCTCGGCGAGGGCGCGCTCACAGCGGCGTTTATCCCCCTCTTCAAGGAAAAGGAAAAGACCGCCAGCGAGGTCGAGATGTGGTGCTCGGCCAACGCCGTGATGTCGGCGCTACTGGTCTTTGCCGCCGGCGTTATTGGTCTGGTGCTGGTGGGGCTCTCAATCGCGCTAGCGACGGCGCAGTTCGACGCCAAGACGCGGCTGATGTTGGAGTTGCTGCGTGTGATGTTTCCCTACATGGGCCTCGTTTGCCTCGCAGCGGTGTTCATGGGCGTGCTTAACGCGCGCGGGCACTTTTTCATCCCGGCACTGGGCGCGGCGCTGCTAAACGTGGTGATGATTGCCAGCGTGTTCTTGGCGGCACCCAAGTTCGGAGCAAGGCTGGATGAACAAATCTTCGCCCTCGCCTTCGGGGTGTTGGTGGCGGGGGTGGCGCAAGCGGCTTTTCAGCTGCCGTCGCTCCGGCGCGAGGGCTGGCGGCTTGCGTGGGTGACCCCGTGGCGTGACGCTACCGTACGTGCGGTCGTCACCAAGATGGGGCCGGCGATCGTCGGCGTGGCTGCGTTTCAGCTCAATGTGACGCTGGTGCAACTTGTGTCGTTCTGGGTGGATCCGGTCATAGTCGCGTCGTTCAGCTACGCGGTGCGGTTGATCGAGCTGCCGCAGGGTGTCTTCGGCATCTCGCTCGCGACGTATCTGCTCACCAGTCTGTCTGGCTTGGCTGCGGAGAAAAAGCTGCCGGAGTTTCGCACGACGTTAGGGCAGGGGATGGCTTATCTCATCCTCATTAACAGCTTGGCCGCCGTGCTGTTGTTGTTCCTCGCGGAACCCATCGTGCGGCTGCTTTTCGAGCGTGGCGAGTTTGGTCCCGAATCCACGCAACGCGCAGCGCTGGCGTTGCAATGCCTCGCGCCCGGTCTTGTGGCCTTCTCAATGGTGAACATTCTCGCCCGCGCCTTCTACGCGCTGGGCGACACGCAGACGCCGATGAAGGTCAGCGTCTTTTGCCTTGGTGTGAACCTGCTGCTGTCCGTTGTGCTCCTGGAACCGATGCGTCAAGCGGGCCTTGGTCTCGCGAACACCATCACTTCCTGCCTGAACGTCTGGCTGCTGCTGCGTGCGTTGCGCAAGAAGCTCGGCACGCTGGAACTCGCCGAAGTGAAACGCAGCCTCAAGCCGGTGCTTGCCGCGTCTATCGTAGTGAGCATTCTCGCGTGGCCCGGTTACAATGCGTGGGACAGGCAATTTGGCCACACGACATTGCTTGCGAAGCTGGGCGCGGTCTTTGTGCCCGCCATCCTAACCAGCCTGCTCTATTGGGCCGTGCTGTGGGCGGACAAGCTCCCGGCTGCGATGGAAGTGATGGAATTGATCAGAAAAAAACTGCGCCGCCCGCGCGCATAGTCGCGGGCGGGCGGGCGCTACAAATTTCTGGTTGAGCCAAGCAGCCAGGGACTTCCTGCGCCGTCTCCAATTCGCTTACTCTCCGACCAGCAACGGCACGCTGAGGAACGCCGGCACGTAGCGGCGCTCGACGCGCGGGGCGCGCTCGGGCTTCGCAGTCGCCGGGGCCTTGGGCTGCGGCACGGGCTTGGGCAATGGCTTCTTGGCCGTCTCGATCAGGCCATTGGCGAATTCGATGACGTGGCCTTGATGGATGAGCCAATGCAGGTCGCTGCCAATGGCGGATTGCTCGGCGGTCGGCTCCGACACGGCGGGCGCGGCGGGCGGTTGGCCTTCCACGGGAAGCGGGATGGTGATGACCGTCGGTGCGGGGGCGAGCGTTTCGAGGATTTTGCGCCGCGTGCACTTGGGCGTGGCGTCAATGCACTCGATGAGCTTGCGCAGGTTCGGCGAGACCGGAGTGGCCTCCATGTCGAGGTAAGTCGGGCGGGCGACGCTGACGTGCGTGATGGTCTTGTTGACCTTGAAGAACTGGAGGCCGTGCCGGCTGAACTGCGTGCAGAGGGTGTTGACCAGCTTGAGCGGGAAACGCACCTGATCCTCGACCACGAGGTTGAAGATGCGGCGGATGATGGGCGAGGACTGGCCGACGTTCGCCCCGAGCAGCGTGTGGGATTCGACGGACTTGAAGAGGTTCGGCAGGTGCGTGGCCTTGAAGTGGGCTTCGACCTCGGCGCGCGTGTTGAATTTGAGCGCCTCGGGGACGTTGAGTGCGGTGAACTCGGTCTTGAAGCTGGATTCTTCGACCCACTGCTTTACCACGGCCTCGTCGCGCACGATCTTGACCCGTGCCTTGAAGGCCTCGAAGGGCATCCGAGCGAACCGCTCGGTGTGGAGCTTGTGCAGCTTGGTCTGGTAGTCGTGGTAGTTCGGCGGGCCCAGGACGACACCGCTCATGCCGCACTGAGCCACGAAGGTGTAGGTACCTTTGGGCGCATCACCGGCGATTTTTTCGGTCGAGTAGAAGGTGCCGAAATGGCGGTTGAGCAGGTGCGCGGTCACCTCCGCCTCCGATAGCCAGAGGGTGTCGTCGAGCGAGCACAGGAAGAGCGGCGCGGCCACCGTGTCGCCGGTCTTAATGACGCTGAAGGTGATGGCAAATCGGTCGGGCTTCTTGAGGATGAGGTGCGCGATATCGAAGATGGGATACGCGCGACCCGTGAGCTTGATCTGGCGCGCGAGACCTTCCACGCCTTTTTCCTCGGGTAGGAGGTTCACGTCGAAATCCGGCAGCGGCGCTGAAGGCTCGCGCCGCGGTTCGTCACGGCGGTCATCCCGGTTACGGCCACCTCGAAACGGACGGTCGCGGCGGTCCCCCCCGGGGCCGGAGCGCGGCCCACCGTCGCGGCGTGGGCCACCGAAACCTTCCCGACGCGAGCCGCCCCCGGGGCCGTCGCGGCGGGGCGGGCGGTCGCCGAACGGGCGGTCACCGCGGCCTTTGCGCGCGCCGCCACCGGCTTCCTCGTCGCCCCGGATGTGGGCGTAGCGGTTGGTGTCGGTGCTCTGCTTGGCCCACGCGGGGAGCAGTTGCATTTCCAAATCCAATTCGGTTTCCGTCGGTTGACTCATGAGCAAGGCGGCGTCGGTTGATGCGCCGGATAAAAGCGTCGGGGACAATGGGCCGCTGCCGGGAGGAATGCAAGCGTCGCGACGTTGCGTTTGCCTTGTGAAATCAAGTGTCTCCGCCCAAGTATCCCGACTGGATGTGCGTGGCGAATTACCTCCGCTCCAAGAACCCGCGCACCAGCCCGGTGCCGAACTACTGCGCCATCAATTCCATCGAGGGTGGATACGCTGGCCCTGCATATCTCGGCAGCGCCTATGCGCCTTTCGCCATCAACGGCGACCCCAGCCGGCCGGACTTCTCCGTGCCCAACGTCGGCCAGACCAGCGCCACCGAAGCCCGCCGCCTCAGCGACCGCACCGCGCTGCGCCAAAACCTTGACACGCTGGAGCGCGCTTTCGACAAGGAAGGCGAGCTCGGCGCGCTCGACCAATTCGAGTCGCAAGCCGTCACGCTGCTTACGAATCCCAAGACCCGCGACCCGCCGGCAACAACTGGGGCGACCATGCCGTCAACGCCCACGTCTTCACTCACGCCGCCTGTTCCAGAGTCACGTCACTTGGCAGTTTCAAGCCGGTCTCGTCCAGCTTGGTCAGCAGCTCGGAGACGACGGCCGTGGTGTCGGTCTTGTCGAAGCGGGCTTGGTAGTTGAGGAGGATGCGGTGGTTGAGCACGGGCGGCGCGACGGCTTTCACGTCCTCAAAGCCGG
>VHDH01000182.1 GCA_016871445.1 Verrucomicrobiota bacterium
CTCTCCGACAACTGTTTCTTCTGCCACGGGCCCGACGAAAAGAAGCGCGAAGCCAAGCTCCGCCTCGACATCCGCGCCGATGCGCTCGCCGCGAAAGCGTTCGTCCCCGGCAAGCCCGACCAAAGCGAACTGTTGAAGCGCATCTTCACCAAGGACCCGGATGACCTCATGCCGCCGCCCGAGTCGCACAAGAAACTCTCGCCTGCCCAAAAAGATTTGCTGAAACGTTGGGTCGCCGAGGGCGCGGAGTATCAGACGCATTGGGCCTATTCCGCGCCCGTGCGGGCGACCATTCCACGCGGCGCGCAACCGGTGGACCATCTCGTTCAAGCCCGTCTCAAAACCGTCGGCCTCAAAACCTCCACCGAGGCCGACCGTCGCACGCTCGCACGCCGGCTGTTTTTCGATTTGCTCGGCCTGCCGCCGAAGCCAGAGGAGGTAGATGCTTTCTTGAATGACAAGTCGCCCGACGCTTACGCCAAGCTCGTCGAGCATCTTCTGGCCTCGCCGCACTATGGCGAGCGCATGGCCATTGGCTGGCTGGACGTGGTGCGTTACGCGGACACCATCGGCTACCACTCGGACACGCCGCGCAATGTGTTCCCGTATCGAGACTACGTCATCCGCGCGTTCAATGAAAATAAGCGCTTCGACCAGTTCACGCGCGAACAGCTCGCGGGCGACTTGATGGCGAACGCCAATCTGGAGACGCGTGTCGGCTCCGCCTTCAACCGCCTCATCCTCTCCACCGAGGAAGGCGGCGCACAACCGAAGGACTACGAGCAGCGCTACCTCACCGACCGCGTCCGCGCCGTCGGCACCGTTTGGCTCGGGCAAACGACCGGTTGCGCGCAATGCCACGACCACAAGTTCGACCCGGTGACGCAGCGAGACTTCTATTCGCTCGGCGCATTCTTCGCCGACATCAAGGAAGCGCTCGTGGGCAAACGTGAGGAAGGGATGATGGTGCCGAGCGACGCGGACACAAAGGAACTGGCTCGTCTTGATTCCGAATCCGCGCGGCTGCAAAAAGACTTCGATGGCCCGCAGTTGCAACTCGCAGCCAAGTTCGACCAGTGGCAGGCCGCCGGCTTCACCGCCGTACAGCAGGACACGAAGTGGAAGCCCGTCAGGCCCGCGAAAGTCGCCTCCGAAAAGAACGCCAAGCTCGCCATCCAGGGCGACGGCTCCGTGCTCGCCAGCGGCAAGGCGACCGAGAATGACACTTACACCGTCACTATCACCAACACGCTGACCGGCGTGACGGGGCTGCGGCTGGAGGCGTTGCCTGATGCGTCACTGCCCGCAAATGGCCCAGGCCGCGCGGGTAACGGTAATTTTATTCTTTCGGAAGTCATCGCCACGGTGACGCATGCCGGCGGCAAGTCGGACAAGGTGAAATTCGCCTCCGCCCATGCGACCATCGAGCAGACCAGCCACGCGGAGAAAAATCCAAACAAGAGTTGGTCCGCTGCTTCGGTGATTGATGGTGACGCGAAGAATGGTAATGCGGGCTGGGCAATTTTGCCCGAGGCCGGCCGCGCACAGAATCTTGTGCTCGCGTTCGCGGAGCCGCTTTCGCTAGCCGCTGGAGAGACGCTGACGGTGGACTTGGTGCAGCACGGCACAACGAAGGACCATTTGCTCGGCAAGTTCCGCCTCGCCACGACCGCAGACGCGGAAGCCGCCCGCATCGCGCCCGCGCCCGCGCCACCCGCCGACATTGCTGCGATTTTGAAGGTGCCAACTGACAAGCGAACCGTCGCGCAAAAGGAAAAATTGCACGGGCACTTCAAAAGTATCACTCCTGAGTTGGCCAAGCTCCGCACCGACCTCGCCGCCGCGAAGAAGTCAAAAACCGATTACGAGGCGAAGGTGCCGAAATGCCTCGTGTCCGTGGCATCAGAAACAAAGCGCACCGTGCGCATTCTGCCGCGCGGCAACTGGATGGACGAGAGTGGCCCGGTGATGCAGCCCGCGCTGCCGGCTTTTCTGCCCGCGTCGCTCCAACGTGACGCCAAGCCCGATGCGCCGCTCACCCGCACAGACTTGGCCGAGTGGATTGTGGCGAAGGACAACCCCCTCACTGCGCGAGTGTTTATGAACCGGTTATGGAAGCAGTTCTTCGGCACCGGCCTCTCGAAGGTGCTCGACGACTTAGGCGCACAGGGCGAACCGCCCAGCAACGCCGCCCTACTGGACTGGCTTGCGTGCGAGTTCCGCGACAGCGGGTGGGACGTGAAACACATGGTTCGCACCATCGTCACGAGCACAACCTATCGGCAGACTTCCGTGGCGACGAAAGAGCAGCAGACGCGTGACCCTTTCAACCGTGAACACGCCCGCCAAAGTCGCTGGCGCGTGGACGCCGAACTGGTGCGCGATAACGCATTGACCGTGGCCGGGTTGTTGAACCCGAAAATCGGCGGCCCGAGCGTTAAGCCGTATCAGCCCGATGGTTATTGGGAGAACTTGAACTTCCCGGTGCGCAACTACGACGCGAGCAAGGGCGATGACCAATTCCGCCGCGGCCTTTACACTTGGTGGCAGCGCAGCTTCCTGCATCCCTCGATGCTCGCCTTCGACGCGCCCAGCCGAGAGGAATGCGCTGCCGAGCGCACGCGTTCGAACATTCCTCAGCAGGCGCTCGTGCTGCTTAACGACCCAACCTACGTCGAGTCCGCCCGCGCCTTCGCCGCGCGCATCGTCAAGGAGTCGAGCGGTGACGCGACTGCGCGCATTACCTGGGCATGGCGGCAAGCCCTTTCCCGCGCCCCGCGCCCCGACGAACTCGCTACCGCCCGCGCGCTCTTTGACAAGCATCTCGCGCAATACCAAGCCGACCCGAAAGCCGCCGAGTCATTGCTCAAAGTCGGCATCGCCCCGCTGCCCGAAGCTGCCGCCCAGCCTGAACTCGCAGCGTGGACCAGTGTGGCGCGGGTGATTCTCAACCTCCACGAAACGATTACCCGCTCGTAAGCCATGAATCTCAACGCCGAACTCCTTCAGTTGCGCCATCAGCAACAAACTCGCCGCGTTTTCCTTGGTCGCACCGCCCAGGGCCTTGGTTCTTTCGCCCTCGCTTCGATGCTCAACCCTACGCTGCACGCCGCTGCGAAGAAGGCCGCTGCACCCGCCAAGGACAAGTGGCTGGGCGTGGTGAACCCGCTCCACTTCGCTGCGAAGGCCAAGCGCGTCATCTGGCTCACGATGGCCGGCGGGCCATCGCACTTGGAGACGTGGGACCACAAGCCCAAGCTTGCGAAGATGCACGGCGAACCGATGCCTGAGTCCTTCACCAAGGGCAAACAAATCGCCCAGCTCCAAAACGCGAAGCTTAACTGCTACGGCCCGCAGCTCGGCTTCAAGAAGTGGGGCCAGAACGGGCAGGAATTTTGCGAACTCTTCGAGCACATGGGCAGCGTGGCGGATGAGATGTGCGTCATCCGCTCGATGACCACCGAGGCCATCAACCACGACCCGGCCCACATGTTCATGAACACCGGCTCGCAGATCGCCGGCCGCCCCAGCGCGGGCGCATGGGTCACCTACGGTCTCGGCAGCGAGGCGGAAGATTTGCCCGGCTTCGTCGTGCTCACTTCACTGGGCAAAGGCGGCCAGAACCAGCCCATCGCAGCGCGCCAGTGGTCCGCAGGCTTCCTCCCTAGCCGTTTCCAAGGTGTGCAACTCCGCAGCAAAGGTGACGCTGTGATGTATTTGGGCACGCCCAGCGGGGTCACGCGCAACCAGCAGGGCGACGTGGTGCAAGCTGTCAACTCGCTCAACCAGAAATACAACTCCTTGGTGGACGACCCGGAAATCGGCACGCGCATCGCGCAGTATGAGATGGCGTTTCAAATGCAGGCCAGCGTGCCCGAACTGATGGACACCTCGAAGGAACCGCAGACCATCCTTGACCTCTACGGCTGCAAGCCCGGCGACGGCTCGTTTGCCGCAAACTGCCTGCTTGCGCGTCGCCTCGCCGAACGTGGCACGCGCTTCATCCAGCTCTACCACAAGGACTGGGACCACCACGGCGGCGTGAAGGAAGGCGTGACACTTAAAGCCGCTGAGATTGACCGCGCGTGCATGGCCCTCATCACCGACCTCCAGCAACGCGGGATGCTGAAGGACACTGTCATCGTGTGGGCCGGCGAGTTTGGCCGCACGCCGATGAGCCAAGGCGGCAGCGGACGCGACCACCATAACGCTGGTTTCTCCATCTGGTTGGCCGGCGGTGGCATCAAAGGCGGTCTCAGCTACGGCGCAACCGACGACCTCGGCTACTCTGCGGTCGAAAACGTGGTGAACGTCCATGACCTGCACGCGACCATTCTCAAGCTGCTCGGCATTGACCACGCACGACTCTCAGTGAAGTTCCAAGGTCTCGACGTAAAACTCTCCGGCGTCGAAGGCGCGAAGCCGAT
>VHDH01000183.1 GCA_016871445.1 Verrucomicrobiota bacterium
GGGCGCACGCGGTCTATGACATGATTTACCGTCCGGCCGAGACCCCCTTACTCCGGGCCGCCAAGGCCGCTGGCTGCAAAGTTGCGAATGGCCTTGGCATGTTGCTTTATCAGGGCGTGAAGGCATTGGAGATTTGGACTGGTCAGCCTGCCCCCGTCGACCTGATGCGCGCGGCGTTGATCAAGAACGTTTATGGGTCAGCCTGAGCCATCCACGTTGGCTGTCGTGCCGTTCCACTTCTGGTCGGTTACGTTTTTCGTATTTGGGTGCATCGTCGGTAGCTTCTTGAATGTTTGTATTCACCGGATGCCACTGGGCCAGAGTATTGTCACGCCGTCCTCTTACTGCCCGCATTGCCAGTATCAGATTCCTGGCTACTTAAATATCCCGCTAATAACTTGGTTATGGCTGCGTGGCAGGTGTGCGAACTGCGCTGCGCCGATTTCACCGCGGTACTTTGCCGTTGAACTGCTCACGGGGCTGCTGTTTCTCGCGACTTGGTTGCGGTTTGGTGCGAAGGGCTTTGCACCGCCCATCATCTATTGTGTGCTGCTGGCCGGCCTCATCGTTGCTACGTTCATCGATTTCGAGCATTTCATCATCCCGGACGAGATCACCCTCGGCGGCATGGTGGTGGGCGTGGTGTTATCGGGGCTGTTCCCGGAAATCCACGGTGGCACGAAGGCCGCGCATGGGCTACGCGACGCGGCCATTGGTGCGGCGGTGGGCGGCGTCTTGGTGTATGGGATCTTGCGGCTGGGCAAACTGCTCTTCGGCCAACATCGAGTAACGCTGCCAGCACCTTCGGTTGTTACGTTCACCGAGAACGAGATGCTGCTGCCCATGGGCCCGGTTAGCTACGAGGAATTATTTTACCGCCAGAGTGACGTGGTGGCCTTCCGCGCCGCACGGGTAGAGTTGGTGGATCGCTGCTACCGCGACGTGGACGTGCAACTCTCGCCGTCGCGCCTGCGCGTGGGTAGCGATGAGTTCGACCCGGGGACGGTGCCCCATCTCGAAGCATTGACTGATAGCCTCGTGCTGCCACGCGAGGCGATGGGCTTCGGCGACGTAAAGTTCATGGCGGCTATTGGGGCGTTCCTTGGTTGGCCAGCGGTGCTGTTCTCGCTAATGGTTAGCGCTCTCCTTGGCTCGGTGGTGGGTGTGACGCTTATCCTATGCAAGCGTCGCGAGTGGTCCAGCCGTTTGCCTTATGGCCCTTACATCGCGTTGGCAGCGATCATCTGGTTATTTGAGCGCGGAACCATCGGGGCGTGGTTGTCGGGTCGTTGAATAAAGTGCCCGGCAAGAAGCCGGGTTATAACCTTTAGGAGTAGAAGTGCGGTTCGGATTTCGGAATTTGGGTTCAACCCACCCGCAGCCACACCGTCTTCAAATACGCCGGCTCGTCATGGGAAATGGGAAAGTCCAGCGGCTGTGGGACATAGTGCTGCTGCACGATACGCCGACCGGCTTTGTGAACAGCGCTGCTCACCGAGGCGAGGAAGTTCTCTGGTGGCAGCGTAGCGCAGTTCGTGGACGCGAAGAGGATGCCGTTTTCCCTCAGGAGCGGCAGCGCAAGTAACACGAGCTTCTCGTAATCCTTCTCGGCGCGGAAGATGCCGCTCGCCTTCGACTGCGAGAAAGTTGGTGGATCCAGCAGCACGGTGTCGAACCGCCGGTTTTTCTTCGCCAGTCTCCGTAACCAGTCGAATACGTCACCGAAGATGAAATCGTGCGCGGCGTCATCGAGGTCGTTGAGCGCGAAGTTTCGTCGGCCCCAGTCCAGGTACTTCTTCGAAAGGTCTAGGCTGGTAGTGTGGTAGCCGGCACGAGCAGCTGCCACTGAGAAGGCGCAGGTATAGCTGAAGCAGTTCAGCAGCGTGGGCTGCGATGTAACATGCGTGATTAAGGCTGAGGTTGACCGGCTTTCTTTCTCATGCCGCGCCCCGCGCACTTCGGAGCCACGTTCAAAGTCGGCGGCCAAGTACCCGGTAAGCAATCGTCGTCGGTTGTCGCGTTGGTCGAGAAAAAGGCCGTAGCTGTAGCCCTCGGTGAAGCTCAGTTCGAAGGTGAGTCCGTTCTCGCACACGGTGAACCGGTCGGGGGCCGGCGCGCCCAGGATGAGTTGCGGCGAGGCTTGCTCGGTGGTGCTTTGGCGCACGCGGCGGTCTAGGCGCTTATGAAACACACCACGTGAGGAGAGTTCCTGTGAAAGCGCCGAGAGCTTCGCGGACTGTGCTTCGGTTAGCGTAGCCTCGGATTGTGACAGTAAAAAATCGCCCAGTCGCTCGACGTTCCAGCCGGGCCAGCCATCCGCCGCTCGGTGAATAAGGCGATAGGCGGTAATGATTTCTGGAGCCGCATTGACTTTTGATGTCTCCCCACCCCGACCCTTTAACTTAGTGCGGGCATTGGAGAATAATTTTTGCTGAGCCAAGGGCGCTTCCCCCGCTGTTGCTTCATCACGCCGCTTCTCCATGGGGGGAAAGGGCCCGTGAGAGGGGGCACGGCAGCTAAAGTTGATGGCAGCCTCGCGTAATGCTCGCCGCGGGTCGGCGGCGAACCCGGGTGGGGCTTTGAAGCTTACCGGTGCACCGCTGCCGGGATGCTTAAAGCGAATTTCCAGCGCGTGCAGTAAGACGCGTGGAGCGGGCGTGCCGCCGTAGAGCGTATCGCCGAGAATGGGGAAGCCGCTCGCGGCGGCATGAACGCGAATCTGGTGTGTACGGCCCGTAACCGGTTCAGCGGTGACTTCCCATGTTCCACATTCCATGTTCCACATTTCGCATTTGAATCTCGTCTCCGCTGGTTCACCACCCGCGCCTTTTGGGAGGCCCACATAGCGATTGCCCTCCCGCGCGATGTTGCTGCGCACGCTGAGTTCAGCTTTCGCCGGCGGTCGGTCGCTCACGAGCAGATAACGCTTGACCACCGCGCGCTGCTCGAATTGTTCGCTCAACGACTTGTTTGCCAGCGTGGTCTTGCCAAAGACGAGCACGCCGCTGGTTTCTTTGTCGAGCCGGTGCACGATCGCAAGGTTCGCCCAGCGTGGCTCGCGGTGGCGGAGCCAGTCGTAAATACCCTCGCTCGCGAAGGGCGCGGGGGCGTGCGTGTTCCAGCCGGCGGGTTTGTTCACCACCAGCAAGTGCTCGTCCTCGAAGATGACGCAGGGCGGGGTCACGGGGTAAACAAGTAAGCAGCTTTAAATAAGATTGTGAGTAAGCGCAGTAGCAAAGGCGGCGTGAACTGTTTTTCCTACTCGCAGCTTCAATTTACTAAAGCCTCTGATTGTAATGCAGTGGAAACGATGCTCTTGGCCTGCTGCAGATGATTAAGTGCCTCGCGATGTTTCGCGCACTTGAACATGAGCCGTCTTTTCGGTTGATGCACAATAGCGACTCGCGCAACCCACAATATTTTAAATACGCTCTACCAACCGTGTGATATGCTGATGCGGGGCCGCGTAAAAGCCAAGAAATGCCCCCACTTGCCGGGCCACAAGCCCGCCTTTAAGATCCCTGGATTGAATGCCTGATCTTCAAGCTCAATACGACGACGCAATGTTCGCCTTCAGTCAGGGCGAGTATGACAACGCCATTGCAGCCCTACGCGCCGTGCTGGCCGTTGATCCCGAGCATTTCGATGCTCAACTCTCGCTCGGCATGGCGTATTGCCGGAAGGGCGACTTTGCCACCGCTATCGTCGAAGGACACCGGGCTGAAAAAGTTCGCCCGCATGAACAGCTGGTCCACACCAACCTTTCGCTTTTCTACATGAGGGCCGGCGACAAGGTCACGGCCGAGCATCACGGCCTCCAAGCGCGCATTGCTTCGTGGAAGAGCAACATGACCGCCCCCGGCATGCCACCCGCCGCCGCGAGCGATCCCGAACTCGAACTCGCTAAGCCCAAGCCGCAGTCCTTCAAGCTACCAGAAAAATTCCCGGATCAGCCGTGGAAGAAGAACAAGCCGGCGGGGTGAGTTGTGCTGCGTGTAAGCAACAAGGCCTCCATCTAACACGGCGTGTGATTCCCCATCTGAGGTGATCCTCTCCTACATCCCGCTCCCGGCCATATCTGTTACTCGAGAAGCGAGTGGATGAGTAGCCGGAGGAGTAAAAAACCTGCGTATTGCCAAATCTCACTGCCTTTCCTAATGTTCATCAATGTTCCGCCGGAACTCGACGACTACCATTTAGCGTCCACGACAGCCCGTGGACGCCGACGCCTCGTACTGTTTGGTCGAGGCGTTTTTGTTTGTGAGACACGAATTACAACGAATAAAGATCTGCCTTGAGGCGACCTCCGTCTCTAGGCTTTCCCTAATTCGTGTAAACTCGTGAAATTCGCGCCCAACTTATATGCC
>VHDH01000184.1 GCA_016871445.1 Verrucomicrobiota bacterium
GCTTTCCTCTGAGATCTGGAGACCAAAATTCTTCTTCCGGGAAAATCTCGAAACAAAAAACGCAGCGGTTAGAAAGTAAGGCGGGCGAGATTACTTCCTGCACGCAGGCGAACCTCCGATAAACCTCGAATTTAAGAAATCTGGTTGAGTTCCGCAGGCACAACCTCGGTTGATCCGCAATTAGCCCTTTCGCGGCAGCCGGTTTGTTCACAAGCCCTCGACTCCCTTGTCCACAAAGCTCAACAAAGGCCAGCATTTCCGGGTGTTTTGCCGCGAATAACCCAATGAATAACTTTTTCCAAAAAACTACTTGTCACCACAATACCTAGCGTTAGTCTCGCCCCCGCTCCCCAACCGATGGGGTGTCCCAGAGGCGCAAGCTACACGGGAAACTCCACCAGAAGGGGAGCTTTGGCGTCTGATTCGCGGTTTGGCCGTATAGTGCGGCTATAAGCGGAGCAAACGCCTCTGTGCCAGACAACTTTAGCCAACCGCCACCCATGATTGACGTCCCTGAGTCCGTGCTCGCCCCTGACCGTGCCGCTCGCCGTGCTGCCCCCGCCGTATCGACCTTCCGTGCCGCCAAACCGGCCGCCAAGTCCGGTAAGAAGTCACTCCACTTCGCGCGCGTCTTCTCGGACGCCAAGGTGAAGCCCTTCGACCAGATTGAGTGGGACAAGCGTACCGCCGAAATCACCGACGACTCCGGCAAGACTATTTTCAAGCAGGAAGGCGTCGAGGTGCCCAAGACTTGGTCACTGCTCGCCACCAAGGTCGTCTGCTCGAAGTACTTTTACGGCGACCCCACCAAGGCCGAGCGAGAGAAGTCGGTCAAGCAACTCATCCACCGTGTCACTCGCACGCTCGCGGATTGGGGCGTGAAGGACGGTTACTTCACCAAAGCAGAGGGCGAGCTCTTTTACGACGAACTGACTTGGCTTTGCGTGAACCAGTACGGCGCGTTCAATTCGCCAGTCTGGTTCAACGTTGGCCTCTACCACGAATACGGAGTCGGCAAGGCCTCCGGCAAAGGCAACTGGTTCGTGAATCGCAAGACCAGCCTCGCCGAGCGCGCCTACACCCAATACGAATATCCGCAGGGCAGCGCGTGCTTCATCCAAGCCGTCGAGGACAACATGGAGTCCATCATGCACCTCGCTTATTCCGAGGCAATGCTCTTCAAGCACGGCTCCGGCACCGGCACGGACCTTACTCCCATCCGCAGTTCTCGCGAGAAACTTTCGGGCGGCGGCAAGCCCAGCGGCCCGCTCTCCTTTCTCAAGGTCTATGACCAGGTTGCCAACGTCGTGAAGTCCGGCGGCAAGACTCGGCGTGCCGCCAAAATGAACACGCTGCGTGACTGGCACGGCGACATCGAGGAGTTTATTGACTGCAAGCAGAAGGAGGAAAAAAAGGCGTGGGCACTTATCGAGCAAGGCTACGACGGCTCCTTTAACGGCGAAGCCTATGGCTCCGTAATGTATCAAAACGAAAACCTTTCTGTGCGCGTCTCCGACGAGTTCATGAGCGCTGCGCTCGAGGGCAAGGAATGGTGGACGCGCTTCAGCACCACCCGCCAGCCGCTCCAGAAGAAGGACGCCAACGCGCTGCTCAACAAAATTGCCGAAGGCACTCACATCTGCGGTGACCCCGGCCTCCAATACGACGGTGCGATTCAGAAATGGCACACCTGCAAAGGCACCGAACCCATCCACTCCACGAATCCCTGCTCGGAATACGTGTTCCTTAACAACACTGCCTGCAACCTCGCCTCACTGAACCTCATGAAATTCAAGCGCGAGGACGGCACCTTTGACGTCGAGCGCTTCAAAGCCGCCGTTCGCATCTACATCACCGCGCAGGAAATCCTCGTGGACAATGCCAGCTATCCCACCAAGGAAATCGCTGAGAACTCCCACATCTTCCGCACCCTCGGCCTTGGCTTCGCCAACCTCGGCAGCCTCTGTATGAGCTATGGGCTACCCTACGACTCGAACGAGGGCCGTGCGCTGGCCGGCGCCATTACCGCCATCATGACTGGCCACGCTTACGAGCAAAGCGCCGAATTGGCCGCGCAGATGGGGGCCTTTAAGGGCTACCGCGACGCACGTTGCTCCGGCGTCACCAAGACCATTAAGAAAGATAACGTAGACTCAATGCTTGGGGTCATTCACCTGCATCGCAATGCGGTGGAGGACATCCAGCCCAGCGCAGAGTTCAACTACCTGAAGGAAGAGGCTCGCCGCACTTGGGATGGTGCGCTCGCCAAGGGCAAGAAGCACGGCTATCGCAATGCGCAGGTTACCGTTCTCGCGCCCACCGGCACCATCGCCTTCCTCATGGACTGCGACACCACGGGCGTCGAGCCGGACATCGCGCTGGTAAAATACAAGCTCCTGGCCGGCGGCGGAATGCTAAAAATCGTCAACCGCGGCGTGCCCGACGCGCTCCGCCGCCTCGGGTACAACGAAACAGAAATCGAGTCCATCGTCGCGCATATCGAAAAGCACGACACCATCGAGGACGTTGAGGAGAACGGCCAAACCATCCACAGCGGCCTCAAGCCCGAGCACCTCGAGGTCTTCGACTGCGCCTTCAAGGCTCACAAGGGAAAGCGCAGCATCCACTACATGGCCCACCTCAGCATGATGGCTGCTGCGCAACCGTTTATTTCTGGCGCCATCAGCAAAACCGTAAACCTCCCGAGCGAAGCCACCATCGCGGACGTGCGCGACGCCTACGTGCAGGCCTGGCGTATGGGCCTCAAGTGCGTAGCCATCTACCGCGACGGCTCTAAGCGCAGCCAGCCGCTCAACACGAAGAAGACAAATGAGGGCGGCGACAAAGCTGCAGTTACCGTCGGCACCGCCAGCACCGAACAGGTCACGACCCTCGAGGGCCGGCTCAAGGAACTCGAAACGGAAATTAGTCGCCTACACGAGCAGGTCGGCAAACCTCTCCGCCGCAAGCTCCCGGAGACACGCGCCTCCTACACGCACAAGTTTGACGTGGCTAGTCACGAGGGCTACTTGACTGTTGGCGTTTTCCCCGATGGCTCACCCGGTGAGATGTTCATTACCATGTCTAAGGAAGGCTCGACCATTGGTGGCCTCATGGACAGCGTCGCCGCCCTCACCAGCATGTCCCTCCAATATGGCGTGCCACTGGAAGTGCTCGTGCGCAAGTTCGCCCACCAACGCTTCGAGCCGAGCGGCTTCACCAGAAACCCGGAAATCGGCCGCGCGAGCAGCATTATTGACTATGTGTTCCGCTGGCTCGCCTTCCAGTTCATTCCCGGCTACCGCGAGGCAAACAAAAAGGACGGCCAGCCCAACCTCCCGCTGCCCGGCCTCACCGAGATCGAGCGTCAGAGCGTGAACCGCTCCGTGCCCGAGCTACCGCTCTCCGAGGACACCGACATCCTCGTGAAGGGCGAGGTGGTGAATCCCGCCAACAGCAAGACCGAATACAAGGTCGAAAGCCTCAGTGACGCGCTGAAACACTTCATGCACGACGCGCCCGCCTGCCCTAAATGCGGCCATATCGCCGTACGCAATGGCGCGTGCTTCAAGTGCCTCAACTGCGGTGAAAGCCTAGGCTGCTCATAAGCCGCGAGTTTACCGAGGTCAACTGGCCGGGGAGACATCCCCGGCCTTTTTGTTTTCCGTCACTACACCCACGAGCAGTGGCTTAGCTGCCAAGTGAAAGGCGAGCAAACTTCTGTTTTCAAACGAGCCATCCGCACGAAAGCGAGCGTCCGCGTCGGTAGCCAATCAGGATCTTGTTATTGTGAATCAAACGATTGGAACCCCCGATTCGTTGGAAGTTGAGCGACGGAAGCTAGACGTTTTCCTAAACTTCTCCTACGCTGCATTTATGCAATATCCCCCGCTACAACAGAACGGCTTCGTCCGCGAGGATCCTTGGCGTATCTTCCGTATCATGGCGGAGTTCGTGGACTCCTTTGAGACGCTCTCGCATCTTGGCCCCGCAGTGACCGTATTTGGTTCGGCGCGCACCAAACCCTCCAACCGCTACTACAAGGCCGGCGTAGAGATAGCGCGAGGACTGGCGAAGCAACACCTCGCGGTAATCACCGGCGGCGGCCCTGGCATCATGGAGGCGGCCAACCGTGGCGCGGCGGAGGCGAAGGGCAAATCCGTGGGCCTCAACATCGAGTTGCCGCATGAGCAAGAGGGAAATCGCTTTGCCAACGTGCCAGTCAATTTCCACTACTTCTTCTCGCGCAAAGTCTGCTTCGTGAAATACAGCATGGGGTTTGTCTTCATGCCCGGCGGCTTCGGCACGCTAGATGAGTTTTTCGAGGTGCTCACACTGGTGCAAAC
>VHDH01000185.1 GCA_016871445.1 Verrucomicrobiota bacterium
CGCTGCCTGATTGCCATTAGTTTTGATGACGGCCGGAGGGCTCCCTAGCTCGATCTCGTAGGCCATCGGCCACTGCTTCGCATCGGCATAGACTCGATACCGCAGCTTGAGCATTGTCAGGCCTAACAGTTTAGTGAACCGCAATTCCTGCGGTTTTATTATCAAGTGCGGTTTTATCGGCGGGGTATTCCCCTGTCCAGCCTCAAACCAGTCAGCGTTTGCTGGCCTCGTCAGCGCCGCCCTTTGGCCTTTGCGAACCAGACTGCCCCCGGTGTAATGGCGCGGAGTGAATTCGCGGAAACAAGCCTTCTTTGCGGCTCTTGCTGGCCTGCTCTTGGTAGCCGCGCTCATCACGGCGCTTGTGTGGGCGTTGATGCTTGAACAGCAGCGGCGCAGGCACCCCTCCTGCTTGAGGATGCGCTCTGCATTGGGTACTTGAAGAAACTGACGGTGAATCAAAACGCCATGAAATTCAAAATAGTCAAGCAGTCCAGCAAGTCACCGGCTCGTTTGCTGGACTGCGGGACTGTTTGTCACTCTCACCGCGCGGCCTAGCTCCGCTTCCAAGTGGTGTCTCGCATCGCCTGCCACAACGGTTCCAAGCCCGGGTCATCAACGACCATGAGTTTGACCAGCATGTCATATAACTCTATCGCCGCCTTAAACCTTTCCTGTGCCGTGTCCAACTCCTTCAACTAGTAGAAGTTGCTTTTAAAGCTCCGCATGAAGATGGAAGCCCGGCGCGCAGGCGCTCTTCCCAAGCCGAGACGTTGGCCAAGGAGCGCGGCACACCACAAGCGTCTTGGGCCGCATAAATCAACCGCCGCTCGGCGCGAGACACCTGGCCATCGAGCGCCGCAGCAACGGCAAGTGTAGTCAGCGCAACGCTTTGGTGATCAGGCCACGCCTTGGTAAGATCGGTCAAAAATCGCGCCTCATCGTCGAGGTCTGGCACTGACTGCAGGTCATGCCATGACCTGACTTGCTCCAGGCACAGCAGGAGGTTTGTGTGCACGCCGCGATTAGCGACGATCGTTAGCGCGATGGCGCGTGCCATAAGCGTGCCAACGGTCTGATCAAGTGCGGGCGTACCACCAGCCGGGGCGCCGGAAACGAAGGAGATGAAGTCCTTAGCATA
The DNA here is from genome assembly GCA_016871445.1 of Verrucomicrobiota bacterium. Lineage (GTDB taxonomy): Bacteria > Verrucomicrobiota > Verrucomicrobiia > Limisphaerales > SXTU01 > SXTU01. The sequence goes on from VHDH01000185.1 coordinate 1,139, forward strand.
AACAGGTCCGAGCGCTCGCATGCGCGCCTCGCGCATGTACCAACTGCAAACGAGACCGTTCCAAGCGCCCAGCACAGGAATGGCGAAGAACTCGAGCCAGCCGCGCGCCACAATTCGCCCGCCCAAGCGTTTGACTACCAGCTTGACCAAAAAACTAGTGATGCCGACCTTGAGTTTATAGACAAATGCGGCGATGAGTAGCCTCGGCTTTGAGGCGCCACGCATAGGGTCGATGCCAAAGACTGGGTCGCGCGGGTTGGGAATCTCGAGCGCGGCACGGACAAGCGAAATCTTCCAAGCATCGTGCATCTCGTCGTCGTGTGTGCTAGAGCATAGGCCTTGCGCCAGCGCGTGAATGCGGCGCGCAGCTCGCAACCCGTCCCAATAGAGAAACGCTATCTCAACTGCAGACGCCACCGCGGTCGTGCCAACGACAATCGCCCAGTACTTAAGCTTGTCGGCGGTCAGTACAACCACCTCCCCCTCACCGAGCAGAGAGTCAGCGAGTAAGGCCGCGACGGCGGTCGCCAGTCCCGACGCCATTCCGGCGACAACCGCTCGGAGGATAGCGATCCGCTCGACGGCCCGCATCTGTGCAATGGCACTGGGTAGATCGCTAGCGTGCGCAGGTTCAGAGTCAGAAAAGATGCGCAACCCCCAACGCTCTAGAGCAGACAGACGTGCTGGTGTAAGGGAGCCCGTGGTATCAGGCATCGGTCTATCTTTCATATGTTATATGTTAAATCGGTCTCGCTCTATACGCTCAAAAGGCAGATCAAAGTCGCTGACCCGGTTCAAGAGGCTGGCGATCTCGTATGCCGTCGGCCTGCTATCGCATTTTGAACTTACCGCTTCGGCCAATTTAGGTGCTTGTGCAGGAAGTCATAGGTGCCTTGGCCATTGATGGTGTGCGGTCCATCGAAGTGCTCTATCTCCGCGCGGGAGCCCACACCGAGCTGGTTGTAGAAGCGCCGGATCTTAGCGAACTCAAAGTTGACCCACTCATCGATGCCCACACCGTCCTCGTGCCCGCGCTCGACCATGAACGGACGCGGGGCGATGAGCGCACCCATCTCCGCGTAGTTGTAAGTGTGCCCAAGGTTCCACTCAAAGATTTCGTATTCGCCCGTGAACATGTAACTGCCGCGCCAGTCGACCGTCGCATTTTTCCAAACCCATTCGTTGAAGTCCGCCGAGCAGATGCTCAGACAGTAACCGTCCAGCGCGGCGGGAATGCGCATCGCAGACTTGCCCCCGTAGCTCAGACCGTAGAAGCCAATGCGTGACTTATCTACGTAGGGCTGCGCGCCGAGCCATTCCAAGATGCGCTCGTGCTGCGCAAAGATGACCGAAAAAAGGTGCAGGCCCAGCGGGTTAGCAAGCCGCTGGATGGCGCGGAAATCATCTTTGCCGCGATACGGATTGTGCGGGGCGAAGACAATGAAGCCACGCTCGGCCAGCGACGTGGCGAAGCCCTTGTAAGACGCCCATGCGCGATTTGTCCGCTCGGTGATGACGGTGTCCATCGGGACGCCTTCAAGCCCGTGCTGGCAGACGACGACGGGCCGGCGCTCGCCGGGCTTGAGATCCTTGGGCAGCAGGAGAATTCCCCAGGCGAATACATCGGGCAGCACATCCAGCGTCACGTCGTAGCCCACGAGCTTGTCCGTGCGAAGAATTTCTTTTGAGCGTGCGTTTGCCGGGCCACCCGGTGACGGCAGCTTGCCGATGACCTGATGGCAAAAGTTGCTTTGCCACGGTTTACGAGCAGCGTCCCACGCGGCAGCGTTCGGGAGTTTGGCTTTTGCCCAAAAACTCTCATCTCTTCGGTAGGTCGCCACGCGGAGTTGGTTCTGCGTGAAGTTTTCCAACTCCTTCACTTGCCGTCGCATGCGGTCGGCGGCGGAAAAGTCCGTGCGCATCTCGCCCAGCGGTTGCTCAGTCGGAAAGTCAACGCGCGCGGTGACGCCGATGGCTTTGAGCAACGCTGCGAGCGTGCGGAGGTTACCCGGGCCGACGGTTGCGCCGCCGTTGCCGTGGAAGACTTCTGGTGCGCGGCCGGTCAATCCGCCCGCGCGCATGGCCTCGGCCTGCACTGAAGCGAGGTCAGACAAGGTAATTTTGCCGGGAGCCGCGCCGCCGCTGCGGCCGGCACGCGTAGGGGGCGGGCCGGCAATTTCCGGTGGCGAGCTGTGCTCGATTATGAGCGCACGCGGGTGAACTAAACTGGCTAATTCGGCGTCGCCAAACTCCCGGAGTATGCCGAAAAGGTTTCGGTAAATCGGCTCGCGCCAAAGCCCCTGCCGGGAGTCGAAGTATCCGCTGACCAGTGCGGCGGAGATGCGTGTGTCCAACGCGGCTGCGTGAAGAGCAAGGAGTCCGCCCTCTGCATAGCCTGCGACGGCCACCGGCGCTTTAAGTGCTCCGGATTCTGTGTTTTGCGCTTCAAACCAATCGATTAACGCCAGCACCTTTTGCACTTCGTGGCCAATGACAGTGCGGCCAAGCATGAAAGACTGGCGGTAAATCCACTCACGATGCGGCTGGTTGGTGAAGCGAATGCGCGGATTGCCAGACCACTCATCACGCCGGTCGATTAGTGTCGGGATCACCACGCGGCAGCCGATTGCTGCGAGGGAGCGCACCCAGGCATTCTTACCAGGCGCAACACCTGCGAGTTGCTCAGGCGTCTGGTCCGCGTCAGGCAGGGCAACTATCTGCGCGATTGGCGCAGACTTTGGCTCCAATAACAGCCCTTCCCCGGTCACGCCATCCAGCACCGGCCAGCGCACAGCAAACACCCTGAATTGTGAGGTCTCCGCGACGACCGCTGAGTCACGCGTGGTAGCGACGTATTCTAGCACCTTGAACGGCACGCGCTTATCCACCACGCCAAGAATGTGGGTGAGCCGCTGGCGATTTGACTCGACAGACTTAGCATAAGCCTCAGGCGAAGATAAATTGCGCTGCCAGAACTGTGCGCGATTGGCGACGGATTTTTCTGTCTCCGCGAGTAAGAACTTGTGAATGCCAGCGACCATTTGCGCCGAGTAATCGCCCTCGCGCGTGAGCAGCGTGGTGCCAGGCAACGGTTCCGCGGCGGGACATAGGGCGGCAAG
>VHDH01000186.1 GCA_016871445.1 Verrucomicrobiota bacterium
TGTCCGCACCGCTTCAGTCTTCCGGCACCCCTGAAACCGTGAGTGGACGGCCGTTGTCGCGCGGGCTGAGCTTGAGCAAGTAGGGCACGGCGAGCTTCGCCCACTCGTCTGCAATGGGATACGCTGCGGCGGAGCTGCCGAGGCAGCTTTGCAACATATCGGTGTTGATGACGCCTGGATTGAGTGGGACCGCAGCCATGCCTGGTGGTAGTTCCTGTGCGAGAGCTTGCGTCAGCCCCTCCATTGCCCACTTTGTCGCGCAATAGGGCGCGACTTCCGCTGAGGTCGAGCGGCCCCAGCCAGAGCTAAAGTTTACGACCACTCCGCTGCGGCGCCCGACAAATTATTTTGCCTTTTTATCCGCCACCGCGGCGTCGGAGTTCCGCCTGCAACTCCGCAAGCATCGTCTCCATCCGTGCGAGACGCTCAACAAGCAGCGTCATGTGAGCCTGCTCGGCGCCCGGCGGATATAGGCTCGGAAGCGGCGATGCTGCGGCCGAATTATCTTCGTCCTGCTTCTTCGTGTCGGTCGCCTCCGCGTTCGGCATCAAGCTCATGCTGTTCACGATCACGCCGACGAGGAGGTTAAGGAAGACCATCGTGCCCGATAGGATGAAGCTGACGAAGAAGAGCGGCGCCATGATTGGCTGCGCGTGGTGAACGCTGCCGCCTGTGCTTGGCAGGCCTTGCACCTGATCCTGCATCACCTCGACCCAGCCCTCGAGCGTGAGCACGCTGAACATCGTGAGCATGCTCGACCAGAGCGAGCCGAACTTTACCGGGTCGTTTTTGCCAAAGAGAAAGACGCCCATCACGCTGTAGGCGTAAAGCAGTGTGAAGAGAAGAAGCATGATCCAGCCGAACGAAGGAAGGCTTTGCAACAGCGCGCCCACGATGAGCTGAAGCCGCGGCAGCGCGGTGATCAGACGTAGGCTGCGCGCCACGCGACCTAGTCTTAGCACCTGAGCGAATTGCGCATGCAATGGAAGCAGGCATATCGCGGTCACCGCAAAATCGAATACGTTCCAAGGATTAGCAAAGTAGCGCCAAGGCCGACGGCCCTCGGCGGAGATCTTGAGTGCCACTTCAAGGACGAAGATCGCGAGCACCACGCGGTCAATCGCGACCAGCGCGCCGCCGAAGGATTCACGAATAGACGGAACCGTTTCTAGCCCCACAATCACCGTGCCCGCGAGGATCGCCCCGAGTACCGTGCCCTTGAAGAGCCCGCTACCGACAATGCGCGCCGCCGTGTTCAAACTGGCAGGAAATTGCTCTCTGGACGTTGCGCGATTCATGGAGAGTTGCTTGAGAGTAGCTCTTGTGGCGGATTATTGGTATCGATACTGAATTGTTTTTTGAGCGCGTCAACCGCGTTTACGCCTCCCTTGGGTCGTAATGGCAAGGGGCGCGGCTTTCTGGGCGTTTGCCGCCTTTTGGCAAAATGCGCTGACCGAGGCACTGCGAAGGCAATTTGTCTTTGCTGTTCAACGTATGCCTGTCCGCACCGCTTCAGTCTTCCGGCACCCCTGAAACCGTGAGTGGACGGCCGTTGTCGCGCGGGCTGAGCTTGAGCAAGTAGGGCACGGCGAGCTTCGCCCACTCGTCTGCAATGGGATACGCTGCGGCGGAGCTGCCGAGGCAGCTTTGCAACATATCGGTGTTGATGACGCCTGGATTGAGTGGGACCGCAGCCATGCCTGGTGGTAGTTCCTGTGCGAGAGCTTGCGTCAGCCCCTCCATTGCCCACTTTGTCGCGCAATAGGGCGCGACTTCCGCTGAGGTCGAGCGGCCCCAGCCAGAGCTAAAGTTTACGACCACTCCGCTGCGGCGGGCGATCATTGCGGGAACGAAGTGTCGGATGACATTTGCCACGCCCTTCACGTTCACGTCTAAGACATCGGAAAACTCTTGGGCACTGACCTCCCACAACGGCGCGTTGCGGTTGATGAGTGCGGCGTTGTTCAGCAGCAAGTCCGGTGCACCGTGCGATTGGAGAATGCGCTTGGCCCACGCTTCCACTGCTTCGTTGGCGGTCACATCTACGACTGTGAAGTCATGTGGCGCACCGTGGAGGCGGGCCAATTCCGTCATTGACGCGCGGCTGCGTCCGCAGCCCAAGACCGTGTGCCCGCGCCGGATGAATTCCGTCACCATCGCCCGCCCGAGCCCACGCGAAGTGCCGGTGATAAGGACAAGTCGACTTTTCGTTGCTGCCATGCCCGGAGCGTGGCGTAGCAGGGAGCCAGATTCAATGTCGTCCAAGGCAGCGATTTCCTCCCGCTGCCAACTCCGCCATTGCCCGGATTTACGCGCTGCTCCAATAATCCCCGTCCTATGTCGAGCCGCAGACAGTATCCGTTCGATTTGATTGAGCCCAAGTGGCAGCAGCGTTGGGATGCGGAGCAGACTTTCCGCGCCTTCAACCCGGGCGACATCGTGCCGGAAGGGCATCCGTTTGGGGTGCGTTATTCACTCGCGGGCCATGCCCCTAAGGCCGTGCAGCTCCCGCCGAAGTTTTACATCCTCGACATGTTTCCCTACCCCAGCGGCGCGGGGCTGCACGTCGGGCATCCGGAGGGTTACACCGCCACGGACATCCTCGCCCGCTACCGGCGCGCGAAGGGTTTCAACGTGCTGCATCCAATGGGCTGGGATTCCTTCGGCCTGCCTGCCGAGCAATACGCCGTCAAAACCGGCCAGCATCCGCGCAAGACCACGGAGACGAACATCGCGAACTTCACGCGGCAGATTAAGTCCCTCGGCTTCAGTTACGACTGGTCGCGCGAACTGGCCACGACCGATCCGGACTACTTCCGCTGGACGCAGTGGATTTTCCTCCAGCTTTACAACGCGTGGTGCAATCCCGAGACAAACCGTGCGGAGCCAATCTCCACGCTGAAGTATCCCGAAGGCTGCGTTAACGCGTCGGACAAGCGAGCTTACCGTGACTCCAAGCGCCTCGCCTTCGTCAGCGAAGCGCCGGTGAACTGGTGTCCCGAACTCGGCACCGTGCTGGCCAACGAGGAAGTCATCGACGGCAAAAGCGAGGTTGGCGGCTTCCCAGTCATCCGCAAGCCGATGCGCCAATGGATGCTCCGCATCACCGCCTACGCCGAGCGCCTGCTAGCCGACCTGGACACGATTGACTGGAGCGACTCGCTCAAGGAGATGCAGCGGAACTGGATTGGCCGCAGCGAGGGCGCGGAGGTGAAGTTTTCAGTGTTCAGTAATCAGTGTTCAGTGAGCGGTGGGTCGCCCACGGACGCTCCACTGAATACTGAATCACTGAACACTGAACACTACATCACCGTGTTCACCACGCGGCCGGACACGCTCTTCGGCGCGACTTACATGGTGCTGTCGCCCGAGCACAAGCTCGTGCCGCAAATCACCATGGCGGAACAGAAGCAGGCCGTGGCTGACTACCAAGCTTTCGCCGCCGGGAAGTCCGACCTCGAACGCACCGAGTTGGCGAAGGAGAAGACCGGCGTCTTCACCGGCGCGTATGCCACCAACCCCGCCAACGGGGAGAAGATTCCCATCTGGATTGCCGACTACGTGCTCGCGAGCTACGGCACCGGCGCCATCATGGCCGTGCCCGCGCATGACGAGCGGGACTGGGAGTTCGCGAAGAAGTTCAGTTTGCCCATCGTGCAAGTTGTGGAACCGCCTGCCGGGAAGGACTGGCAGGGCTTCACCGACGAGGGAAGGGCGGTGAACTCCAGCAGCGCAGACGTGTCGCTCAACGGCCTCCCCACCCCCGAAGCCAAAGCAAAAATCACTGGTTGGCTCGAAGCCAAGGGCCTCGGAAAAAGGACTATCAACTTCAAGCTGCGCGACTGGCTCTTCAGCCGGCAACGGTATTGGGGTGAGCCATTTCCCATTGTTTGGAAACGTGACGCGAGCGGAAATCTCTTTCACGAGGCGGTGCCGGAGAAGAGCCTGCCCGTGCTTCCGCCCACGCTCGAAGACTATAAGCCCACTGCTGACGGACAGCCCCCGCTGGCCCGCGCGACCGAATGGCTCAAACTTCCCGACGGCTCCACGCGTGAGACCAACACCATGCCGCAATGGGCCGGTTCCTGCTGGTATTACCTCCGCTACCTCGATGCGAAGAACGGCACGACGTTCGTCAGCCGCGAGGCCGAGAGCTATTGGATGGGTGTGAACAGTAATCAGTGTTCAGTGAACAGTGTTCAGTCTGAAAACTGGAAACTGAATACTGAAAACTCCTCCTCAACTCCCGGCGTG
>VHDH01000187.1 GCA_016871445.1 Verrucomicrobiota bacterium
ATCCGCGGCGCCGGCAACCTGCTCGGCGCGCAACAGAGCGGCCACATCACGGCGGTGGGCTTCGAGCTTTACTGCAATTTGCTTAAGCAGAGCGTGGCCGTGCTGAAAGGTGAGAAAGTGAAGCAGCGGACAAACGCAACGCTGAGGCTGGATTTCTTGGCCATGAATCCGGTCGCGGAGGTCAGTGAGCCAGTAAGCAGTGTTCAGTATTCAGAGAAGACTGGTTCGCGTGGCACGTCGGCCCGTCCAGCTTCGTCCATTTCGGTCCAGCGTGAAGGCGGCGTGTGGATTCAGGAGAGCCGCCGCGAGCGGGAGGAGGAAGTAATCGAGGTTAAGAAAGGCGGAGCCTTCCTGCCAGCTACTTACATCACCGAGCCACAGCACCGCATTGAAGCGTATCGTAAACTGGCGCAGGCCGAGTCGAAGGCGAACGTTGACGCGCTGGCCCGCGAGTTGAAAGACCGCTACGGCAAGCCGCCCAAGCCGGTCGAGCTGTTGCTGCTGGCCACGGAGTTAAAGCTGCTCGCTGGGGAACGCGGCCTTGACGAAATTGAGACCAAAGCCGGGAAACTGATGCTTCATCGGCGCGGCGACTTCATCCAACTTGGCGGCAAATTCCCCCGCCTGACTAAATCCGAGCCGCTCGCGCTGCTCAAAGAGATCAAGAAGTTGCTGATATCGCTATGAGTTTGCCCACCTTGACACGCATGAGGATTAGCAAAATTATCATCACGTGAAGTCGCTTGTTTCGCTGTCCGCCCATTCTGCTCTCCCGCCTCGTTCCGGTCAACTCGCCGCCGCCGGGACGCTTGCGGGCATCGCGCTGCCGCACGTGCACGCGGCCGGCAGCGATCAGGTGAACGTCGCGCTCATCGGCTGCGGCGGGCGCGGCGGCGGCGCGGCCTCGAACGCGATGAACCAGAGCGGCCCGCCCAGGCTGGTGGCCATGGCCGATGTGTTCGAGCACCGTTTGAAGACCAGTTACGACACGCTCAAGCGCAAGCACAAGGACCAGGTGGACGTGACGGACGACCGCAAGTTCATCGGCTTCGACGCCTACAAGGGCGCGATGGACTGCCTCAAGAAGGGTGACGTGGCGATCTTCACCACGCCGCTGGCCTTCCGCTGGGTGCACTTCAAATACGCCATCGAGAAGGGCCTGAACGTTTTCATGGAAAAGCCGCTGACGGCGGACGGCCCGACGTCGCGGCGGATGCTCGCGCTGGCGGCGGAGGCTTCGAAGAAGAACCTCAAGGTGGGCGTCGGCCTCAAGTCGCGCCACAGCCGCGCGCTTCAGGAGCTGCACAAGCGGATCCAGGACGGCGAGATTGGCGACATCACGATGCTGCGCGGTTACCGGATGCAGGGTCCGATTGGCTCGGCCTTTTCCACGAAGTGGCCCGGCCAGCCGGGCGAGTTGATGTGGCAGATTTCGCGGTTCCACAGTTTCCTGTGGGCGAGTGGCGGCGGCTTCAGCGACTTCTGCATTCATCACGTGGACCACCTTTGCTGGATGAAGAACGCGTGGCCGGTGAAGGCGCAGGCGGTGGGCGCGCGCACTTACCGCACCAGCCCGGACGGCGCGCCGTATGTGGATCAGAACTTCGACAGCTACGCGGTCGAATACACCTTCGCCGACGGCGCGAAGATGTATATGAACGGCCGCAACATGCTCGGGGCGGAGCCCGTTTATTGCAGCTTTGCGCACGGGACCAAGGGCATGGCAATCGTGTCGAAGCAGGGCGACTGCGGCCGGCCTTCGAGCACGTATCGCTCGCAAAACCCGGCCAACGAGAGCCTGCTCTGGAAGTCCAAGGAGGCGAAGGACGGCCCGGATGATCCGTTCCTCAACGAGTGGGCCGCGCTGATGGATGCGATCCGCAATGACAAGCCCTTCAACGAGGCCGCGTCCGGCGTTTATGCGAGCGCCGTCACCTCCATGGGCCGCTACGCCGCGCACACCGGGCAGGAGGTGACCTTCGATGAGTTCCTCAACCACGAGCACGAATACGCGCCGGGCGCGGACAAGTTCACCTTCGACAGCCCCGCGCCCGTGCAGGCGGACCCGGACGGGAAATATCCAGCGCCGCAACCAGGTATCAAGACGAAGCGCGAATACTGAGGCGGGGTTGTGCAGTTCAAACTCGGGAGAAAATGCCTTGGGGTGAGGTTTCGGAGGTCCCAAAAGAAAACTTTGATGCGCCATTCTCTCCCCGCGAAGGGCATGCAGGATTATAGAGGTTTTTGGGTTGGCCGGCCACGACCGCACGCGGGTCGCGTGCGCTCTTAAACCGGACGCCCAATTCCAATCGTGCGCCTTGCTTCACCTTGCCAAGTGTTCTGCCGAGTATTCTGGTCGCCTCACTTTGCATTCGAATGAATCACCCAAACCAGCGTCTTAATGTCTCCTCCAGAATCAATGCCTATGAAATCTTTCAAGACCTCGCGTCGCCGGTTCTTGCAAGCGGCAGGCGGCCTCGGCCTCCTCAACCTCGCCACACCGGGTCTCGTCTTGGGCAAGGATAAATTTGACGCCTCGGGCAAGGCTGTGGCCTCCAAGAAGTGCTGCATCTTCTTGCTGCTCTGTGGTGGGCCGAGCCAACTTGACACCTGGGATTTGAAGCCGAACGCGCCCGCGGAGATTCGCGGACCTTACAAACCTATCCCTTCCAAGGTGCCGGGCATGCAGTTAAGCGAGTTGCATCCCAAGCTGTCCCAAGTTACCGACCAGTTTTGCCTCATCCGTTCGATGACGCATCCGCGGCCGATCAACAACCACTTCGACGCGATGCACAATCTGCTGTGTGGCCAGGTCGTCGAGCGGGTGCGCGAGGGCGTGCCTGATGATTTGCCCTACATCGGCTCGGTGGTGGCGAAAAATCTCGCCAATGATCGCAACCTGATTTCCAACGCGTGGCTCATCAAGTGCGTGGGCGCGCCGGTCTTCTGTGCGCCGAACATCGGTTCGGGCGGCTATCTCGGGTCGGCCTACGCGCCGGTGTTCATAGGGTCGGCGGACAACCATCCGGCGATGCCGAAGTTCAAGCTGCCGGAAATCTATGACATGGCCGATCCCGCCCGATTACAGCAACGGCGGAGGTTACTCGAAACGTTGGAATCCGATCGCCTTGCACAGGAACCGCAGGCCAAGGACTGGCATGAACTCCGCGAACTGGCCTACGACGCGATGACGCGGCCTGAAGGGCGCGCCGCCTTTGACTTGAGCCAAGAGCCTATCTCCGTTCGCGAACGTTACGGGATGCATCCGCTTGGCCAGAACCTGCTGCTTGCACGCCGCATGGTTCAGGCCGGCGTGCGCTTCGTCACTGTCAATGGCTGGGTCGGTCCCGCGCCCGGCGAGAACGGCGGCGGCCCGCCGAGTTCAAGCTGGGACATGCACGGCGGCAACATGGGCATGGGCAATGCCTTCAGCAACGGTTCTTACGGCATGAACCACTGTCTACCGCGGCTAGACGAAGCGCTCTCCGCGTTGCTTTCGGATTTGAAGGATCGCGGAATGCTAGAAGACACGCTCGTCGTGGCCGTCGGTGAATTTGGGCGCACGCCGGTCATCCTCACGCAAGGGCCACCCGGCCGCCAGCACTGGCCGCAGTGCTTCTCGGCGATCATCGCGGGCTGCGGCATTCGCGGCGGGGCAATTTACGGTGAGTCAGACAAGACTGCCTCTTATCCCGTGAGCAATCCCGTGACGCCACAGGACCTTCACGCCACCGTGTTGCACGCGCTCGGGGTCCCGTTAAATGACCTCGGAAAAAACACCGGCATTATGCGGCCACCCTTCTCCACCGGCAAACCGGTCACGGCGCTTTTTGGCTGAACCCGCGATGCCCGCCTAGACGGCAATCGCTGGTGCAGCCAGGAAAGCACGCGTGCTGCGAATGGCAGGTCGGTGACGGTCCTCGCCGTGGCAGCCTCGCTGAAAAACGAAGCTCTCGCTTTTCACCAACCTCAGCCGCGCTAGCCGACCAAAGTGGCTAAAAAGGGACACCTCGGGCATTTCCGGGCAGGAAAATGCTCATGGAATCGAGCAGTCGTTTTACTACCGAGGCAAAAAGGCTTAAAAAACGGGTTCCAAGGCGCGCAAAATTTTTTCCGACCGTTGGCATTGCCATTGCTTACTGAATCGTGCGCTGGTCACCAGCAGTTAACAAATGCGTTCCGTCCGGCGGAAGCACGCGGGATTTCGCCAGCACTTCGCCGCGCGCCGC
>VHDH01000188.1 GCA_016871445.1 Verrucomicrobiota bacterium
CGGGCATTGTACGCGAAATCGAGTCGGAGTCGAAGGAAAGCCTCGACCCCGGTTACCTGGTGATTTGTTGGGATGACCCGGTGAACCTGATGGACTACGTAACACACGTCTTCCAGCAAGTCTTCGCTTGGAAAAAAGAGAAGGCGCAATTTCACATGCTGGAGGTGCACCACAAGGGCAAGAGCGTGCTCACGCGCGAAACGATGGAGCGTGCGGAGTTCTACGTTCATGAACTGCAAAAGTATCAGCTGCGAGCCACCATGGAGCCGGGCGCGTGAATCTCTTGGAGGCCAAAAACGGACTTTTCATTTTCCGGCTCGAGCGCCGCGAGCGCGACGTGCTCACGCACGTCCTCAAGCAGTTCCCGGTCGGCGGTGGGCCAACCATGCCCTTGTCCAAGAGCGGCGACGAAAAACGCCTAATCGAGCACGCGAAGCTGCTCGAGGAGGCGTTGGCCGAGCAGCGTAAGGAACACAAGCGACAGTTAGACGCCTTCCTAGGCGAGCAAGGCCGGTTTGCGGAGGACGGCCATAACCATTTCCGCGTGCGCCTGACCTCTACGCAGATGGATTGGCTGCTCCGCGTGCTAAACGAGGTGCGCGTGGGCCTTTGGACCAAGCTGGGCCAGCCTGAAACCGGCGATTGGCTCTCGCTAGAAGGCCAGTTCGACGACGTGGTGACCATGGAACGGTGCGCGCTGTTTCAGACCCAACTGCTGGCGGCCTTGACGGAGGAATAATAATCAGTTTCAGGAACTAGGATGCCATCATCGTTCCTCCCTTACCGCTGATTTCTCAATAGGTTTTATCCTGCATACCGTGTCCGCTCCTACCCTCCTTGACGAACGCCTCTGGTTCCCCGACGCGCGTGACGCCGTGAAGCGCGGGGTCCACGCCGGCTTGGTGGCTGTGGGTGGAGATTTATCCATACCACGCCTGCTGCTTGCCTATCGTAGCGGGCTCTTTCCGTGGACGGCAGACCCGGTGACCTGGTGGTCGCCGGAGCCGCGCGGGATCATCGAACTGGATCAATTACACATCTCACGGAGCTTGGCTCGTGCGTTGCGCAAAGGAGTATTCGAAATCACGGTTGATCGGGCTTTTCGCGAAGTCATCACCGCGTGCGCGGAGACGCGCCGGCCCGGCGGCTGGATTTCGCCGGAGTTCATCGCGGCCTACACCGCACTGCACCAAGCCGGGCATGCACACAGCGTCGAGTGCTGGCAAGCGGGCCAGTTGGTCGGCGGGGTCTACGGCGTAACAGTAGGCGGTTTGTTCGCAGGCGAATCCATGTTCCACCGTGCAACGGATGCATCGAAGGTTGCGCTGTGTCACTTGGTCCAACGGCTGAAGCAAGGAAGCTTCACACTCTTCGACACGCAGATGGTCACCACGGTGACGCGTCAGCTTGGGGCCGTGGAGATTTCACGCACCGAGTATCTGCGCCGGCTGGCCGAGGCGGTCGCGCGGCCGGTCACTTGGGCGGGGTGAGCAGATTCCGGGGGCGGACGTCATCTGTGGCCCGCGGCTGCAACGGCTGCTGGAACAATTCCCGCGCCAGCCGATCCTTCACCGCCGCTAGCGTCGCGTTCGTGACCGAGTTCAAATGCGCGCGCGCCTCGTTGAGCTGGCCAGCGGCCGCCTTGACGCGTGCGAGATGCAGGTGCGTGCCCTCGCGCCCCGGCTCGTCGCGCGCGAGCGCCAGCGCGCGCGTCCACGCCAAAATAGCCGCGTTGTGATCAGGGGGCTGAAGCGCGTAATATGCCTGACCAATATCGGTCGCGAGCTGGAAATTTTGCGGGTCCAACTGCTGGGCGAGCCGATAAAACTCGAGGGCGCGCGGCACTACCTGCTGCTCCGACGTACGGTAGTGCGCGGCTGCTTCCTTGCGGTGCAGAAGAATCACCGACCCGAGATTGTGATAGTAGATTGCTTGGCGGGGATTCATCTCGATGGCCTTGGCATATAGCTCGAAGGCACGGGCCACCGGGCCAGTCTGGCCGTAACTGTTGGCGAGGTTATTGAAAGCCGCCGGATTCGTCGGGTCCAATTCCAGCGCCTTCTCCCAGTGCTTGCGGGCCTGCGTTTCCTCGCCGACATCATTTAGAAAGCTGCCATATGCCAAGTGTCCGCGGGCGTGATTTGGGTGCTGCTGAAAAAACTCCTCGTAAGCCCGCTTAACCGGCGCCAGCCGCTGCTCAATCCGCAGGCTCAACCCTGCCTCCGAAAGCCCGGCGCCCTGGCGGGCGAACGCGCCATTCTCTTTAATCCACTTATCTATCTCCTTGTGCGCTGCGTCGTCTAACGCCATGACGCGCTGAAACTCCGCCTCTGCCGGGTTGAGCTTTGAGGGGGAAAGCCCCGACGCCGGCGCAGCCTTTTCGCCCGGTTTAGAAGCGGCGGCAGCCAAATGCGTTCCCAGAACGCCGCCTAGCAACAATAATCTTAGCCACTTCACTTGGACAAAGCTACTCGGCCCTACCCCGCCGGCCAAGCTGAGTTTCGGCTCGAGATTTGAATGACAACCAAATGCTCGAAACCAACCGATTAAAAAGTTGCTTTGGGACAGCGGGCAGTTAATTTGGCCGGCCGTTGCCCAAAAGGCGACGTTTAACAAAAACTCGTAGTTCTACGCATGAGCAAACGCTTCATCTTTTCATCCGAATCTGTCGGCGAGGGCCATCCTGACAAAGTAGCTGACACGATCTCGGACGCTGTCCTCGACGCCTGCCTAGCTCAGGACAAATACAGCCGCGTCGCCTGCGAGACATACGTCAAGTCTAACATCGCTGTCGTAGGCGGAGAAATCACGACCCGCGCCAAGCTCGACTTCGTAAAACTTGCCCGCGAGGCCATCCGCGAAATCGGCTACGTAAACGACGACGACGTGTTTCACGCGGACAAGGTGTTCGTGAACACCATCATCACCCAGCAGTCGCCGGACATCTCCCAAGGCGTTGACGCCAAAGCCGCCAAGGGCAAGAAGAAGGCCGAGCAAGGCGCGGGCGACCAAGGCTTGATGTTTGGCTATGCAAGCGATGAGACGCCGGAGCTAATGCCCGCGCCGATCATGTTTGCACACCGTCTGGGCCGGAAGCTGACCCAAATCCGCAAGAGTGGTAAGATCCATTGGCTTCGCCCCGACGCTAAATCCCAAGTATCCGTCGTGTATGAGGATGACGAGCCGGTCGCCATCTCGAACGTCGTTATCTCCACGCAGCACAGCGCCGATGCGGAGCATAAGCAAATCGAGGAGTTTTGCATCGAGGAGGTCGTGAAGAAGGTGCTGCCCAAGAGCCTGCTTACGCCGGATACATTGTTCCTCATCAACCCGACGGGTCGTTTCGTCGTCGGCGGACCGCAGGGCGACACCGGCCTGACCGGCCGCAAGATCATCGTCGACAGCTACGGTGGCTACGGCCGGCACGGGGGTGGAGCCTTCTCCGGCAAAGACCCATCCAAAGTGGATCGCAGTGCCGCCTACATGGCCCGCTACGTCGCCAAGAACATCGTCGCCGCCGGCCTGGCGAAGCGTTGCGAAATTCAGTTCGCGTATGCCATCGGTTACCCCGACCCGGTGAGCGTATATGTGAACACCTTCGGCACCGCCCAAGGCGGACTCACGGATGAAGCCATCACTGATGCCGCCTGTGAAATCTTCAGCTTCAAGCCCGCGGACATCGTCAAGCAACTCAACCTACTCCGCCCGATTTACGGCAAGACCACCAATTACGGTCACTTCGGCAAAGTTGGCGACAAGGACCTCACCTGGGAAACTACGGACAAGGTCAAAGCTCTGCAAAAGGCCGTGAAGTAGCTCCCAACGTTTTCAGTGTTCAGTCTTCAGTCC
>VHDH01000189.1 GCA_016871445.1 Verrucomicrobiota bacterium
ACGAGGCTTGCCAGCTCATCGCGTGCGTCCACTGGACTGGCGTGAACGCGGTTGCCGTAAGTGCTCTCGATCTGGAGAAAGTCGACCTCCTCGACCGGCTGCGCGTCGCGGAGGATGTCCTGCCCGGGCCGCCCGATGTCGCCGCTAAACAGGTAGCGGAACTTGCGTGCGCCTTCACGCACATCAAGCACCACCTGCGCAGACCCAAGAATATGGCCAGCATCCTTGAATGTGACAGTCAGGCCTTCGGCCACCGGCATGGACCGGTCGTAGTTGATCCCGACGAACTGCCGGATGGTGCGCTCGGCGTCCGTGGCGGAGTACAATGCTTGAATCGGCGGCTTGCCCTGCTTGGCGCGCTTCTTGGAGAGGAACTGTGCGTCCGACTCCTGAATTCGCGCGGAGTCCTCCAACATGATGCTGGCCAGATCGCGGGTGGCGAAGGTCGCGTATATGTTTCCGGTGAAGCCCTGTTTGCACAGGTTCGGAAAATTGCCGCAGTGATCAATGTGTGCGTGGCTGAGAATGGCGGCGTCGATCGTCTTCGGATCAAACGGGAAATGCGAATTGCGCTCGATAGATTCATCACGCCGGCCCTGGTACAGGCCGCATTCTAAAAGTATGCGTTGCCCGTTTACTTCCAGCAGATACATGGAGCCGGTGGTCGTGCGCGTGGCACCGTGGAAGTGGATTCGCATGCGCAAATTGTAGATTCATATTTCTAGGTTAAAAGTTAAATTAGGTCTGCCAGAACATTGCAGCGCAGATTTTACCTTACAAAGACTCGCGACAATTAAGGTATGTGAAATTGGGAAAAACACGCTTTTCCGGCATTTCCTTTTTGGCAGGTAGCCGCACGTCTTTTTTCCACCAACCCCTCACTTTTTGCAATTTAGGCAAATCTTGCCCCGTCTTTGGGGCATCAAACTATTTGGCCATTGTGCGCGGCAGCATCCCCAGCCCATCGAAAATCATTTCGCGCGGCTCGGTGAGAATCTCCAAATCGGCACGCTCGCGGGCCAGCGGCAGAAACGCCTCCCCGCACTCGACTTCCTCCACCTGCAAAGTGTTCCGAATCCACATCACCTTGGCATGCGGCGGATCTGTCAGCCCGATGGATGAAAGTGCCACATCGAGTAGCTCGCGGTCCGTATCATAATGAGGCGGAATCATTGCCACCTGTGGGTAACAGGCAGTGGCGACGTTGATATAGGTGATTCGCTTGTCCATCGCTTCGACCACGCGGGTAAGACAATATTCCGACTTGCCCAAGCCGGTGGCGTTGCCGTGCGTTTGCTGCGTGAGCCCCCGCACAGCGATACGCTTGATCTTGGGAAACTCGTCCTCTGCCGACCAATGCTCGTAGCGCTTCCGCCCCGTGACGTTGGTGTCCATGCCGCACCCGGAAATCTCTTTGCCGATCTCGTCCACGAGTAGCAGGTCTGCGTGGTCGAATGGCAGGCGTGGCAACCACCGACGCGCGAGCGCGAGTAACTCTTTATCCTGCGCCTCGATTTCTTGGGGCAACACCGCGCGCAGGAGGCCCGTCTCGTCATAAGCGTTCTCCACAATGCCCAGGGCGGCAAGGATACGCCCCTTTTCGATAACTCGCCGGCCGACACTGCGGACAATGTGGTCGAAAGAGTGGTCCACAAAAGCTCGGTGGTAAATTTTGGCACCCTCATGCTTACCAAGGCCGATTAGTAGCATCTTCATCAAGCCGCTCTGATGGTCGCCGAAAAGTTCGGTGTGCGGCTTCACCCGCCCCACCACGACGACGTGATCTGCCGCAAGCGCATCGCACCCGAAATGGACAGGAATACCTTCCGCCGTGCGCCCAATCACTGTCGTTTCCATTCGCGTGTGGACGGGGCAGCCGCAAAACTCCTCGGTTATTCCGTAGTTGCGAAGAATTACGCGCTGTCCGTCCGCTGTACCTCCCCCATGGCTGCCCATGGCCGCGACGATGACCGGTTGCGCACCAGCCGCGCGGAAGAACTCGACCGTGGCCTTGAGAATGGCGGCAATGTTCGCAATGCCCCGGCTTCCAGCGGTAATAGCCACTCTTTGGCCAGGTCTTACGTGCTCTGCGACCCCGATATGCTTGAACTCACGGTGCACTGTCGCCGATACGTCTGCCACTTTGGGGCGCTCGAACTTTTGGCGAACGCGGAAAGTTTTGGGGTATCGGGCGACCATTGCTAATGTCGCAAGAGGAGGGGCGCGAAATTACGAACTGCCATGGAGACCCCAAGTTTTGCGTGAGTTAAGGTCAGGGACAAAAAATTTTTTCTCCCTGAGACCTAGGCAAATACCTAACAAAGTTTTCAGTTTGACGCCTGAATTTGCTTATTGTTTCCGACATAAGCTACGAGATGTGCGCACCTTGGGTCTCGACATATACGGCATACACGGAGGTGCTGGCGGTCATGAAAAGACGATTACGCTTTGCGCCTCCAAAGCAGACGTTAGAGCAAATCTCCGGCAACAGAATCTGACCGATGCGTTGGCCGTCCGCGCCTGCGAAAACATGGACGCCGTCGTAACCCGCGCCTACCCAGCCGGCGCTGGCCCAGATGTTCCCCTCGGTGTCACAGCGGATGCCGTCAGCAAAGCCAGCGTCCTCCACGTCCTTCCCGTCACGTTTGAACTGGAGTTTCATGGAGGCGAACTCCTTCCCGCCCTTTAGCTTCTTTCCATCCACTTCCCACACCTTGATGTTCTTGGGAGCGTTGTCGTAATGGCTCGCGCCAGTGTCCGCCACATAGAGCTTCTTGTAGTCGGCGGAGAAGCATAGGCCGTTGGGCTTGAAGATCTCGTCAGTGACTTTCTCGATTTTGCCGGATTTGCCATCAATCACATAAACTGCCTCCTTTTGGTGCGGCTGCGCGGTGGCGGACTTCACGCGCTCGCCCTCATAGTTCATCAGCCCGCCGTAACCAGGATCCGTGAACCAGATATCGCCGGTGATGGGATGTACCACGAGGTCGTTGGGCGCGTTAAAGGACTTTCCACCGAACTTGTCAGCCAGCACAGACACCGTGCCGTTATGCTCGTGGCGAACCACGCGCCGCGTGAGATGCTCGCATGAGAGCTGCCGGCCCTCGTAGTCGAAGGTGTTACCGTTGGTGTTGTTGACCGGGTTACGGAAGGTGCTGACGTGGCCGTCATCCTCAATCCAGCGCTGTTGAATGTTGTTGGGGATATCGCTCCAAAGCAGGTAACGGCCCACGGCGCTCCAAGCCGGGCCTTCGGTCCACATGGTATTCCCGCCGTGGTAAATCCGTTGGATGGGCGTGTTGCCGATCTTGGCCTTGAAGCGCTTGTCCAGCGAGACGATGTCCGGATCCGGGTATCGCGTGGGAATCTTGCCAGTCCAGTCGCGGTCAGCGGCGGCGGCGACGCCCGCGACAGTGGACGCGGCGGCGGTGAGGAACGAACGGCGGGAGAAGAAGGAATCTGTTTTCATAGCGTGTGCGGAGACGGGTTCACATTGGAAAGACAACGCGGGCGTGACAAGGAAAAGTTAGGGTGGGTTCCAATCGTCGCTTAGAGTCCACTACGCCGTCCGCTTCGTCGCCGCTCTTTAGCGGATAATGGAGTCTGCCAGGGCTATCATCGATTAGCGCTTCCCTCTCACCCTTTCGCTTAATGAACCGAGTTGGCTAAGGCACTCGCCATGACGGCAAAGTGATCCGTCTTCCGAGACCAATAGGCACAAGACCTGACTAAAACCTAACCGTTTCAAACATTGCCGGAGATTTTCAATTGCGCCCGCAAAAGTACTTCGCTTCACTGTTCGAAGA
>VHDH01000190.1 GCA_016871445.1 Verrucomicrobiota bacterium
CGGCCAACTACCATACCTTTCGACCAGGCGTAAGAACCCCACACATTGAACTCGCCCCTTCGGCAAGCCTGCGCCAAGGTGCCGGCAGCTTAACGCACCATCCACATGGCCTCCGAGTTCAAAATCCTCCGTCGCGTCGAGTTCAGTGAGACCGACATGGCAGGCATCGTCCACTACTCGAACTTCTTCAAATACATGGAGACAGCCGAGCACGCGTTCTTTCGCTCGATAGGCTTCTCCATCATCACGCACCACACCGATCCGCCAGTGGGCTGGCCGCGCGTCCACGCCTCATGCGACTACCGACAACCGCTGCACTTCGAGGACGAGGTGGAAATCCACATGCTTGTGATGGAGATAAAACCGAAGGCACTGACCTACCTGTTCAAGTTTCGCAAACTCAATAGCCCGCACCCGATCGAAGTTGCGCGCGGCCAGCTGACGGTGGTCTGCGTCACGCGTAACGCCAATGGAAAGATGACTTCGGTACCCATCCCCAAAGTGATCGCTGAAAGAATCGAAGTCGCGCCGGCCGAATTGCTGACTTAGTTGCTGGGGCGGTTGGTATTAGGCGGTGCAGGTGAGTGGCTTGAGGTGAACGCGAGCAGCTATTCTTAGGTGGGGATGCCCGGTAAACCTTTTCGCAGGCGACCATGCGGAGGTCACTTATTGTCCGACTTCTTTTTACCTTCGCCCTGCTTGGCTTTGCCCCCACCGCCGCCACCGGGGCGGATGATCGTTTCAGGCGCGTCGGGATCGGGGACTTTGAGTTCCTTGCGCAGGCGCGTTAGCTCGGTGTGCAACTCGGCGCGAGTCTTCGCGTAGGCAGGGTCTTCGTAAAAGCTCGTCATCTCTTGCGGGTCTTTCACGCGGTCAAACAGCTCCCAATAGTTCACGTCCGGCTCGTAAAAGTGGACGAGCTTATAGCGGTCGGTGATGACGGCATAGTGCTTCCGCACGCTGTGCGGGCCGGGATACTCGTAGTAGTGGTAGTAAAAGCTCTTGCGCCAGTCGGCCGGCGTCTGGCCGCGCAAGACGGGGAGAAGGCTGCGGCCCTGAATGTCCGCCGGAATCGGCTGGCCGGCGGCTTCGAGAAAGGTGCTGGCGAAGTCGAGATTGCTGACGAGGTCGCTGCGGTTAACGCTGCCGGGCTTGGTCACGCCGGGCCATCGCGTGAGCAGCGGGGTGCGCAAGGACTCTTCATAAAACCATCGTTTATCGAACCACCCATGCTCACCGAGGTAGAAGCCTTGGTCGCTGCTGTAAACGACAATGGTGTCCTTCGCGAGGCCTTCGTCATCAAGGAACTTCAGTAACCGCCCGACGCTCTCGTCCACGCTCAGGATGCAGGCGAGGTAATCGTGCAAGTAGCGCTGATAGCGCCAGCGGACAAGTTCCTTGCCGGTGAGGTTGGCCTGCTCGAAAGCGGCGTTGCGCGGCGCGTAGTAGGCGTCCCAAGCCTTACGCTGCTCTTCGTTAAGGCTGCCGGGCGTGTTGAGCTTGGCATCGAGCTTATTAAAGGTTTTCTCCAGCGTCATGTCCTGCTCGTATTCAGCGCGGCCGCGGCCAGTGTAAGTATCAAAGAGTGTGGGCGGCTCGGGAAATTTTTGGTCTTTATTCCAGCCGAGGTATTTCAAGTTCGGCGACCACTCACGGTGCGGAGCCTTATGTTGCGCCATCATGAGGAAGGGCTTGGACTTGTCGCGCTTCTTAAGCCAATCAAGCGAGAGGTCGGTAATGATGTCGGTAGTGTAACCAGTGTGCTTCACCTGCTGGCCCACGCGGTTCATGGGCGGGTTGTAATAAATGCCCTGGCCGGGAAGGATTTCCCAATAGTCAAAGCCGAGGCTGGACGGCTCCGCGCCGGTGAGATGCCACTTGCCGACGATGGCCGTCTGATACCCGGCAGCCTTGAGCAAGCGCGGGAAGGTTTGCTGCGTGCCGTCAAATCTGCTGTTGGAGTTGTTGTAAAAGCCGTTTAGGTGATTGTATTTCCCCGTCATCACCGTCGCGCGACTGGGACCGCAAATTGAATTTGGCACGATGGCGCGATGGAAAATCATTCCCTCCTTCGCCAGCCGATCAATGTTCGGCGTGTCCACCAGCTTGATCGCATGCTGGTAAGCACTGATGGCTTGATAAGCATGGTCGTCGCTGAAGATGAAAAGAATGTTTGGCGGCTTCGGCGCAGCGGAAGCGGTAAGGACGGCAAGGGCAAATAGAATCAAATGTTTCATAGCTGTGATGATTACCTGCTGGTATAAAAACGCTTCACTTGGCGGGCTGGCTCTTGTGTCTTGTCCCCACCTTCAACTTAGGACTTGGTGTGAATGATGCATATAGCCTTTTCCTGAACGCAGGCCACGAACGCGTCCCTACGAGGCTTTTTTTACCCAAAATCCGGGGGACAGGAACGGGCTGATAAAGTTGATCCGTGGCAACGCTTGAGAGTTCACGCCCGATGATTAGCACGGCGTCAGGTGAGTGAGCAAGGCCTCGCGCCTGATAGTCATAGCCGGTTTTGCTGGTTACGCGCCGTTATTTTTGCCGCACACTGCCCGCGTGTCGCTGGCACACACCCAAATCACCTTCCGCTACGAGCGGCTGCGCGCCGTGACTACGGGTATCATGGAGGCGGCGGGCACGACCTTTCTCCTGCTCATCGCGGTGCGGCACTTCGAGGCCGGGCCGACAGCCAAGGCACTCATCGCCGCCGGCGGTAGCGTGGGCCACGTCATCAGCCCGCTGGTCGTGAACCAAGCCTCAAAGCTAGGTTGGCCGGTCGCGCAGGCGGCGTCGCGCGTGGGACTCCTTGGGGCGGTGGCACTGCTGCTGGCGGTATTCGCGCCGGGGCTGCCGCTGTATGTGCTCGGCTGCGTCATCGCGACAACATGCGCCTCGGCGGCGATTCCGCTGATGACTCAGGTTTATCAGACTAACTACCCGCCGATGGAGCGCGGGCGGTTGTTCTCCAAGGCAATGATTGTACGCATCGGCATGGCGGCGCTGGCGAACGAGCTGGGCGGACGGCTGCTCGCGGTGCATTTGGAATACTTTCGGGCGTTGCTGCTCTTGTTTGCGGCTGCGTTTGCGTTTGGCGCGTGGTGTCAGTCGCGGATTCCGTCCGAGCCACTCATGGCGGCCGCCGGCACGCATCCGCTGCGCGGACTGCGTTACGTGCGCGAGGACCGGCTGTTTCGGTTGACGCTCATCTCGTGGATGTTCATGGGCATGGGCAATCTGATGATGTATCCGCTGCGCGTTGAGTATCTAGCCAACGAGAAATACGGCCTCAAGCTGGACGTGACTATGGTGGCGCTGTTTGTGGGCGTCATACCGAACGCCGCGCGGCTGATTTGTAGCCCCATCTGGGGCTGGCTGTTTGACCGGATGAATTTCTTCACGCTACGCGCGCTGCTAAACGTCGGTTTTGCTCTGGGGATTCTGTCGTTTTTCGTAAGCGACAGTTTCGCCGGACTAGCGCTTGGCGCGATAATCTTCGGCGTGGCGAACGCAGGCGGTGACGTAGCGTGGAGTTTGTGGGTGACGAAGTTCGCGCCGCCTGAACGCGTGGCCGACTACATGAGTGTCCACACCTTCTTTACTGGCGTGAGGGGCGTGGCCGCGCCGCTCATCGCGTTCCATCTAGTCGGCTCCATGGGCATGATAAACATGGCATGGATGTGCACCGCGCTGATCGCCGTGAGCGTGGTAATGCTCGGGACCGAAGTGCCGCTGGGCCGGAAAGCGAAGCCAGCCACGCCGACGACGGAGGAGATTTCAGAGTAGTTTTCCAAA
>VHDH01000191.1 GCA_016871445.1 Verrucomicrobiota bacterium
ACATCATATACTTAGGTCCTAGCCTGCCGGCCGCAGAAATTTCCGGCGTGGCGCGGCAATGCCAAGCACGTGCGGTCGCATTAAGCGTCGTTTATCCGGCTGATTGTGTTCGCTTGCCGGAGGAACTGCGACAGTTACGCCGTGTGCTTCCGCCTGAAGTAGCTATTCTCGTAGGAGGCCGATCCGCTTCGGGATACGCCGATTGTCTCCGTGAGATCAATGCTGTACTAATCCACGATGTTGCCGGCTTGTGCATGGAATTGGACCGCCTGCGGTAGACTTTTCATCTTTCTCTCCCTCCCGCTACGCACACAGTATTCTCTAGAAAGGTGCTGATTTGTAGACCTTAGGTCTCTTCATTTACAAGTTGACGCTTAATTACGCGAGCGAGCTTCCAAGCAGGGAACCTCTGACTATTCCTCTTTTCCTAGCCTGTTTAACGAGACCGGCAAACCCCTACGATTTATTCCCTCTTCCCGAGGGTGAACCTCATGGGGCGGCTGAAATCAGGCGGCGCCAACTCAAGCAAACCAGCACATTGGCAATCGGCGCACGAAGTAATGAGGACTGCATCCACTCAAAGGGCTGAGATCACAAGCGCGTGCTTCACGGGCAATAACATTAGGCGCGCCTCGGCGTCTAATTGCTGCTGACGGGCTTGGAGCTTAGCTTTGACGGTGTCGAACGCCTTAGCCAGCTCGGGGTCAGCTTTTGCGTCGGTGCTGAACTGGCGGAAGTTGGTCACCAGGCCCTTGATCATCGCGGTTTCGAACTGCTGCTTGCGCCCGAGTGCGTCCACGAGTTTCGTGAAGGCTCCGTCAAACGGCGTCGCCGGAAACTCGGCCGCGAGGTTTACGCCCACCTCAAGCTGCTCCCTAGTAAAGTCCTTGCTCATCGTGCCCCAAGTCACTTTGGCCTTCGCCGCGCCGAGGTTCTTCACCTTGAGGGTGAGGCGGTTCAAGTCTTCGTTAAACGGTGCGAAGGGCAGGATGCTGCGCGTGCTGTTAGCGCTCTTCGGATCGACATCGAAACAGAACGGCCAGCGGGTGCTTTCCAATTCCACTTTGCCTGCCGCACCGCCGAGCACTTTGTGGCCGGTGGTCGCAGTGGCCGCGCCCTTAAAGTCCACGGTGATGGTGCCAATGCCGCCGTCCACACCGAGTGCCTTTAGGAACGCGTAGGCCATGAGGAGCTGGCCGTTGGGGCCGGGATGGAAGCCGTCGCTGCCGCAGATGGGGTAGTTCTCACCAAGCGCGGCCTTGGCCTTGGGCATCGCATCGAACATGGCGTTGTGGACGTTCGCGAAAGTCTGGTTGCTCTCGGCGGCGAGCTTCTGGGCGATGTCACGGAGGTGGGCCAGCGTGTCGTTGTAGCCGGCGGCGGAGTCTTTGCCGCCGAAGCTCGCGCGCGCCCCGAAGGTCTTCGAGTCCACCGCACCGGGCGAGCCGACGGCGATGTGCTTCACGCCGACGGCGGTAAGCTGCTTGATCACGTTGCGCATGTTCGCTTCGTAGCTCTGGCCGATGCTGTCCTTCCACGGCTGGTAACCGCCG
Source organism: Verrucomicrobiota bacterium (assembly GCA_016871445.1). Lineage (GTDB taxonomy): Bacteria > Verrucomicrobiota > Verrucomicrobiia > Limisphaerales > SXTU01 > SXTU01. Next base: position 1,554 of record VHDH01000191.1, read on the forward strand.
TCGTTCATGCCATAGCAGGTGGTGGCGACGTTCGGCGCGAAGGCCGCGAGGTCGTTGAGCGCCCGGTTGGCGAAGCCGCTGGCGGTCTCGCCACTCCACCCAAACTGCATCACATGGATGTCCTTCCGGCCGGTGCAGGCCAGCAGGTAGGCCTCCATGTATTTGCTGTAGAGCCTCTGCTCGGTGATCGAGTCGCCGATGATGGCGACGCGGGCGTTGGGCGGCAGCAGCGTGGCAGCAGGCAGTGCGGGCGCGGCGAGCAGGAGAGCGACGAGCAGGGCGAAGAGACGGTTCATGTTAATGCGGTGGTTTGTGACGCGGAGAGAATGGCATAAGACCACGCCAAGCGCTAGCCTTCAGCGATCTCCTGACTGCCTTCGCCCGCAGCAAACGAAACCAGCCTTTACAAATACTCCTGCAACGCCGCTAGCACCTGAGGATCGCGCACGTCCACCCAGCGGCCGGCGATTTGCAGGCCGGCCAGTTGATGGCCCGCGCCGAGCATCGCCATGAGCGCGTCGGTCAGTTCGTATTCGCCCCGCGGGGATTTTTGCAGCTTCGCAGTGAACTCAAACAGCACTGGGTCAAAGAGGTAGATGCCCGCGTTATACCAAGCCGTTTCGCCCGGCTTGAGCCAGCCTTGCGCCCGCAACTCGGCAAGTTCCGCGGCGCTGGGCTTTTCGACGAGATGTTTCAGGCAAAAAGCATGGTCAAAGAAGAACAGTCCGCCCTTGGTCACGTCCTCGCTGCCGGTTACGGTGACCAGCCCGGAGAATTTCCCGCCGGACCAGCGTTTGAGCATGTCCGCGTATGTCTCGGGCTTCACGAGAATGTCGCCGTAGGTCAGCAAGAATGGATCGGAGCTGGCGAAACTCTTCGCCAACTCGGGAGCTTTGCCCGTGCCGTCCTGCACCACTTGCCGCACGTAGCCGATGTGCGCGCCGAACCGGGAGCCGTCCCCGAAAAAGCCCTCGACCACTTCCGCATGCCAACCCGTCACAATGCAAAACTCGCGGATGCCGACGCTCAGCAACCCCTCAACGATGTGCTGCAGGATCGGCTTGCCCTGCACTTTAAGCATGGGTTTGGGGATTTCGTTGGTGAGATCACGCATTCGCGTGCCCTTTCCGGCGGCGAGGATGACGGCTTTCATGGCAGGCGATGGATTTGACCTGACGCGTTGGCGGGGCAGGGAAAACAAGAACAGCAAGGCCAACTTAAGCCCGCGTAAGGAAAGCTTTCGCTAAAACTCGCCATCGGCGATGAGCATGCTTTGCTAACCGCAGGCGTAAAAGATTTTTTGGCAGCTGAACCGAAAAGGAAGGCTCAAAACGATACCCTAAAAGCTTGTACTAAATTCTATTAACTAAATGACCCCGGCGTAAGTATTCGCTTTATAAGATGGTCGGTTGGGAACTTCACCTGACTGCGAGACAGGCGAGCTAGCACCCTAAGAATCCTGCGAGGGCAGACGGTAGGCATCACCACGCTAGCAACCTGTCAGCGGCCTGCACCCTAGGCAAACGAGGCTGCAGACCGGGGCGATTAGAAACATGCGTATGAACGTCAACTCGACACCCCTCCAGCCGATGCCTGCTCAGGAAAGGGCCGTAGGCGCAAGATGTTCTGAGGGTTTGCAATCACCCTTGCGAATCGGGCATTATTAATGTGTTTGTTCTCATGGAAGCCACGGCGAAAAAAATATTACGCGTTCACGACCTCGGGTCGGCGCTGGCGTCGCATCGCGCTCAGGGTAAGACCATCGTTCATTGCCATGGAGTCTTCGACCTGCTGCAGCAGAGTTGCTAATGGGCGTGGCATCAGGCTAGCTTGTCTTGACTTCGCCTTTCAGCGCTACCTAAGTTTTCAGAATAGACACCTAAATAATCCCTATCAGCCTTGGTTAAATCTTAAAAATTCCCATTTCCTCCGAGACGCATCCGGAAACTTCTCAAGTTATCTGAAGCCTTGCTTTTACTAATTAACTGCACCGTGAGTTGAAGGTTCTTCGCCTATGTGTTTTTCTTGCCAAAATGCCATTCATCACGGGAAAAATTTATGCGCGCCAGGGCGAGTTGCATAACGAGATTGCGGTAAACGTCACTGGTGCTCCATGGAGATAAATATTACTTGCCCATCGTGCAGCGAGTCACTGCTGATTCCCCAAGAATACGCGGGGAAAAAAGTGAAATGCCCAACTTGTAATCTGCGTTTCATTGCTCCAACTGATCTGCCGCA
>VHDH01000192.1 GCA_016871445.1 Verrucomicrobiota bacterium
ATGACGTGCCTCATCCCTTACCAGACGTTGGCGCGCTGGTCTTATCTGGGCTACTGGGCCAGCATCCTACTTCTCCTGCTGGTGCTCATTCCGCATATTGGTGCGCTACGTTTCGGCGCGCGCCGGTGGATTGACCTTGGTGTATTTCAACTGCAGCCTTCGGAGATTGCGAAGATCGCCTTCATTTTTGCACTGGGCAATTTTCTCGCCCGCCCGCTGGAGGAATTAAAACTCATAGGCAATTTCTGGAAGGCATTGGCTATGTTGGGGCTGCCGTTTTCGCTCATCTTTTTGGAGCCGGACCTTGGCTCGGCTTTGGTATTCATCCCGACGGGCTTCGTGATGATGTATGTCGCGGGCATTCCCGCGAAGTATTTGCGTCGGTTCCTTGGTGGCTCGGCGCTCATCGTGGCACTGATTTTAGTGGATGTCCTCTTCGCGCCGCCGAACTGGCGCTTCAAGTTGGAGGATTACCAACGCCGCCGACTTCTCGTTTACTTTGGCCTGGATCACAAGCATTTCGCTCCGCCCAACGCCACGGCGGCGGAGCTTCAGAAGGCCCGCACACAGGAGCGCAACGACAGCTACAATGTCGAGCAGGCGCTCATCTCGGTCGGCTCCGGCGGACTGACCGGGAAGGGCTGGCGGCAGGGCACCCAGAACGTGTTGGGTTACCTCCCGCGCGCCGTGGCCCACAACGACTTCATTTTCTCCGTGCTTGCCGAGGAGAGTGGATTCGTGGGGAGCATCGTCGTGCTCTCTCTCTATGCGGTGGTCCTGTTTGCCGGGGTCAGGATCGCCAGCCAGGCGCGCGACCGCCTTGGTAGAATGATGGCCGCAGGAGTCGTTGCGCTCTTGTTCAGCCATATGTTCATCAATATCGGCATGAATATACGTTTGATGCCCGTGACAGGCGTGCCACTGCCGCTGCTTTCTTACGGCGGGACTTCAGTGATTTGCACCCTGGTCGCCGCGGGCCTTCTCCAAAACATCTACCTGCACCGCAGGTCTTACTAAACCCATATGAGCAATCGTTTCTCTAACCGTCGCGGTTCGCACCGCTTCCGCCCCTCCGGCGGCCTCAATCCTAACGCCAAGCCAGACAAGGCTGCGCTTCAAGCCCGCCTCGCTGCCACCGATGGCCCGGAAAAACTCAGCAGCGAGGAGGGTGTCTTCGCGAAAAATCGCGAACATGAAATCCGTCGCGCCGAAAACCTCGCTGCGGGCTTGCCTGCCGAGGGCGAAGCCGCGCCCGTGTCCAAGCCTGCCGGTCGCCACGACTACCGCGAGCCGAACCTTGAAACGCCCGAGCAGGTGGATGCTGAACCGGAGGGCGGGTTCCAGCCTGTCGAGGTTAGGGATCAGTCCAAGGGCATCCTTGGTTCCATTAAACAAGCCGCGCAGAAAGTCGTTGCCAAGGTCAAAAAACTTATCAAGCCCGAGAAGAAAGTTCACAAAGAGGTCATCATCAACACCGAGTCGCTCGAGACGCGCGTGGGCGTGTTGGAGGATGGTCGGCTCGAGGAGTTCACCATCGAGCGCACCAGCGACGAGCGCTTGGTAGGCAGCATCTATAAGGGAAAAATTCGTAATCTCGAGGACGGGTTGAAGGCGGCTTTTGTGGACATCGGCTTTGAGAAGAACGCCTTCCTCCACTACTGGGATATCGTGCCCAGCAACCTCGACAGTGGCGTCGAGCTCGTTGAGCGCGAGAAGAAGTCGCCGCCTAGAGACAAGCCCAAGGTCACGCAGAAAGACATCCCCCGGCTCTACCCCAAGGGCACTGACATCATCATCCAAGTGACGAAAGGCCCCATCGGCACCAAGGGTCCGCGTGTCACCACGCATCTCGCTCTGCCGGGCCGATACCTCGTTTTGCTGCCCAACTCTGACCAGTCCGGCGTGTCGCGCAAAATTGACGACCCTGAGGAGCGGCAGCGGCTCAAGAAGATCGTGCGCAAGCTTAATATCCCCGACGGCATGGGCGTCATCATCCGCACCGCCGGCGAGGCCCAGCAGGAGCGTTACTTCATCCGCGATCTAGCTTTCCTGCTGGAGGAGTGGAAAGCCGTGCAAGAGCGCATCGAGAAGCAGAATTCTGCCACCTGCGTCTTTCAGGAGCCTGACCTCATTGAACGTACCGTGCGTGACTTCCTCACTGAAGACGTCGAACGAATCGTCATTGACGACAGCAAGCAGTTTGAGCGCATGCAGACCATGATCGGGAAGATTTCCAAGCGCTCCATCGACAAAGTAAAGCTGTACAACGAGCCCCAGCCTGTTTTCGACCGGTTCGGCATCTCACGCCAGCTTGAGGCTTCGTTCTCTCGGCAAGTCCATCTCAAGAGCGGCGGGTATCTGGTAGTGGACGAGACTGAGGCGCTTGTGGCCATTGATGTAAACACCGGCAGTCACAAGAGCAAGGAGCCGGACAGGGACAAAGAGCACACCATCACAAGAGTCAATCTCGAGGCGGCGGAAGAAATCTGTCGCCTGCTGCGCTTGCGCAACCTCGGTGGTCTCATCGTGCTGGACTTTATTGACATGCGCCACCGCCGTGACCAACAGACTGTCTATCAGCGCGTCAAGGAGGGGCTTAAGCGTGACCGCGCCAAGACCCACATCCTTCCCATCTCTCAGCTTGGCCTCATGGAGATGACTCGCCAGCGCCACACGGAGAGCATCCGATCGACCGTGTATCAGGACTGCCCTTACTGCAAGGGCCGCGCCAAGGTTAAGAGCGCCCTGACCATGAGCGTGGAGATTCAGCGTAAGCTCCAGCAAATCCTTAAGGGACGACCCCGCACTGACGAGGATTTTCAGCTCCGCATTATCTCGCACCCCGCCGTGCTCGACCGCCTGCGCAAGGAGGACGAGAAGATCCTCATCGAGATGGAAAAGAGATTTTTCGGCAAGCTTACTTTCCGCGCCGACCCTGCGTTCCACGTCGAGCACTTCAAAATCATCAACGCTGTCTCAAATGAGGAACTAGCCTCTGTCGGCGGCTAAGGTCTGCTTAGCCGCCAGCAACGGCCCGCTTTCAAATTAGGCAAGGGCCGTTTCGCTGGCGGGGTGGGTTCGGGCTTGCCGCTGATTGGTTGGTGGCCAAAGGTTCGTGGTGTTGCACCTCGGTTCATCCATGCGCCTCGCCTCAGTTCTCACGCCGCTGGACGAGTACCATCTCACACTCGCGGCGCAATGCGGTGTGCAGGACATCACGGTGCGTTATCCCGGGCCGGACCCGGCGAAGCTCGCGGAGTTAAAGTGCCAGATCGCAGCGTACGGCCTCCGCCTCGGCATCGTCGAAGGCAGCCTGCCTATCGAGCGGCTCAAGCTCGGGCGTGACGACGGCACCGAGCTGGCTGCCATGAAGTCGCTCGTCCGCCAGATGGGCAACCTCGGCATTCCCATCCTCTGCTACAACTTCATGGCCGGCACCGACTGGGTCCGCACGCGGCTGGACGCGCCCGAGCGCGGTGGCGCGCGCGTGACGGAGTTTGATCTCGCGGCGGCGGAACGCGCCGTGTCCCTTAGTGCCACGGCCAGTACCATCGCGACCGACCGCATCTCGGCGGAGCAACTGTGGGTGAACTTGGAGCGGCTGCTGCGCGAGCTG
>VHDH01000193.1 GCA_016871445.1 Verrucomicrobiota bacterium
TCATCCGGGTCGAGGCTGGCGGAGCGGGTGTGCTTGCCGGTCATCACCACGGCGAAGACGGACGGCAGCGCAAAGAGTGTCGCGAGCGTCGCGGCGGCGAGCCCGCCGATGACGGCGCGGCCGAGTGGGGCGGTTTGGTCGCCGCCTTCGCCGGTGCCGAGCGCGAGGGGCAACATGCCGGCCATCATCGCGAAGCTTGTCATCAGGATGGGCCGGAGGCGGGAAGTGGCTCCTTCGAGCGCGGCGTCAGCATTGCCGGACATGCGGGCCCGCTCCGCAAAGGTCACGAGCAAAATCGCGTTCGCCACCGCCACGCCCACGGCCATGATGGCTCCCATGAAGCTCTGGATGTTCAGCGTCGTGCCCGTGAGCCGCAGCGTGAGCGCCACGCCCGCGAGCACCGCCGGCACGGTGGAGATGACCACGAGCGAGAGCCGCAGCGATTGGAAGTTCGCGGCGAGCAGGAGGAAGATGACCACGACCGCCAGCAAGAGGCCGTTCCGCAGGCCGGTGAACATCTCTTCCATCGGCGGAATCTGACCGCGCACGGCCACGCTGGTCTTCGCGGGTGGCGCGCCGGCTTCGGCGAGCACGCGGTTGATTTCCTTCGCCACCGCGCCGAGGTCGGAGCCGTGGATGTTCGCGGTGAGCGAGACGACGCGCACGAGGTTGTAGCGCTCGTAAGTCTGCGGCGCGGTGCCCTCGGAGATGCTCGCGATGTTGCGCAGCAGCGTGGCCTTGTTGCCAGCGGTGGTGACGGGCGTGTTCTTGAATTCCTCGACCGAGTTCACGCGGCCCTGCGGCACCTGCACCTGCACACTGAACGCGATGCCGCTGCCGGGGTCGGCCCAGTAATTCGGCACGGTGAAGCGGCTGCTCGCGGTGCTGGCCACGAGGGATTTCGTGGCGTCGCTCATCTTCACGCCGAGCAGGCCGGCGCGCTCGCGGTTGATGTTCACGTCGAGCGTCGGGTAATCGAGGACTTGGGCGAACTGCACGTCGCGCAGCGAAGGAATCTTCACCAGCCGCTCGCGAATTTTGTCCGCAAACTCCTTGCTCGCCGCGAGGCTTTGGCCCTGCACGGCAATCTCGATGGGCGTGGGCGCGCCGAAGCTCATCACGCGCTCGACGATGTCGCTCGGCTCGAAGCTCATGAGCACATCGGGCAGCTCGGCCTTGAACGTGGCGCGGAGCTTTTCCTTGAGCGGTTCGGTGCGGACCGAGCCGGGTTTGAACTGCACTTGAAGGACGCCTTCCTCCGGGCCGGCGTTCCACTGATGGATGAGGTTCACCGGGTAGTTCGCCGCGTGAACGCCGACGAGGCCGATGCTCATCTGCACGTTGTCCGGGCCGGCCTCGCGCTTGATGAGGTCGAGCACGCGCAGCGCGATGGCTTCGGTCTTCTCAAGCTGTGTGCCGGAAGGCGCGCGGAGGCGGAGTTGGACTTGGCCCGCGTCCACTTTTGGGAAAATCTCCGTGCCCAGCTTCGGGGCGACGAGCCACAGCGCACCGATGGCGATGGCTAGATAAATGGCAACGAGCTGCCAGCGCGCGGCGAGCAGCGGGCGGAGCACGGACTCGTAGGCGCTGGGGAGCGCACGCGTCTCGCGTGCTGTCGAGGCGTCCCGCCGAGACTTGTCCTCTGATTGAATGGAGTTTGGAGCGACGCGGCGGGACGCCGCGTCGGGCACGCCAGAGGCGTGCGCTCCCCCGGAATGTCCCCGGAGGAACCACACGCTCAACACCGGCACCAGCGTGCTGGACAGCACGAAGCTCGCGACCATCGAGAAACCCACGGCCAGCGCGAGCGGAGTGAAGAGCGCCTTCGCTGCGCCTTGCATGAAGAAGGCCGGGATAAACACGGCCAGCACGCACAGCATCGCGAGGAAACGCGGGCCCGTGGTCTCGACGGTGGCATCCAGCACGGCGCGGCCAAGTGAACGACCACGCGCAAGATGCACGTGGATGTTCTCAATCGCCACCGTCGCCTCGTCCACGAGGATGCCCACGGCGAGCGCGAGGCCGCCGAGCGTCATCAGGTTGATGTTCTGCCCGCTGACCCACAGCGCGAACGTCCCGGCCAGCAGCGCGATGGGGATGTTGATGACGACGATGGTCGCGCTGCGCCAGTCGCGCAGGAAGAGCAGCACCATCAGGCCCGTCAGCACCGCGCCGAGCGCGCCTTCCTTCACGAGGTCGCGGATGGCGCGCACCACGTAGGGCGACTGGTCGAACTCGTAAGTCACCTCGATGTCGTCCGGCAGCACCTTCTTGAACTCGGGGATGTTCTTCTTCACCAGCTCGACGACCGACAACGTGCTCGCGTCCGAGCGCTTTGTGACGGGCATGTAGACCGTTCGCTTGCCGTTCGCGAGCGCGTAACTGGTGACGAGGTCCGCGCCGTCGGCCACGTCGCCGAGGTCGCGCACGAAGACCGCGCCGCCATTCGCGCCCATGCCGGTGCGGATGGGCACGGCGGCGAGGTCTTGAATGTTCTTCACCACGGCGTTGACGGGGACGAACGGATACTTGTCGCCGAGCGGGAGGTTGCCGGAGGGACTCAGTGTGTTCGCCGCCGCGATCGCGGTGACCACTTCATCGGCGGAGATGCCGTAGCTGCGGAGCCGGTCGGGCTTCAGGTTGACGAGAATGGTCCGTGCGCTGCCGCCGAACGGAGGCGGCGCGGATACGCCGGGCAGCGGCGCGAAGAGCGGGCGCACCTGGTTGAGCGCGGCATTCTGCATCTCGCCGACGGTGCGGTTCGCGTTCGTCGTGGAGAAGACGAGGTAGCCGACCGGCACGGAGCCGGCGTCGAAGCGTGTGATGAACGGCCCCGGCGTGCCCGGCGGCATGAAGGCACGCGAGCGGTTCACGTAAGCCACCACCTCGGAGAGCGCCGCCGACATGTCCACATTCGGGTGGAACTGGAGCTTCATGATGCTCGCGCCCTGGATGGACTTCGATTCCACGTGCTCGATGCCCGTGATGTAGAGGAAGTGGTATTCGTAGAAGTAAGTGATGTAGCCCTCCATCTGCGCGGGATCCATGCCGCCGAAGGGCTGCGCGACGTAAATGGTGGGCACGCCGAGCGGCGGGAACACGTCACGCGTCATGCGCTGGAGCGCGATCCAAGCGCCCAGCGCGACGGCAATGACGCCGACGATAATCGTAAGCGGGCGGCGCAGGGCCAGCCGGACCAGGTTCATGCCTTGTTTCCTCTCACCTTCATTTCCCCGCGCAATTCGGCGAGCTGCCGCTGCACCACCGCGAGCACTTTGCGCCCCGCGGCCGTGATGACGTAGCTGCGACGCTCACGCGTGTTGCGCTTGCCCGCCGGGCGGTCGCACTTCAGCCAGCCGAAGCGCACCATCCGCGCCAGCATCGGGTAAAGCGTGCCGGGGCTGACCTCGTAACCGTGGTGCCGCAGTTCCTCCAGCATCCAGTTGCCGACGACGCCGTCGTCATCCTCGGCGGCGTGGTGGAGGATGTGAATCTTCCAGAGGGCGAGGAGAATCTCGCGGTTGATGCTTTTGCGATTCACCGGTTCGTTGGGCTAGACGATGCTCGTAAAGAAGATTGGGTGCAAAACTTTTTTGGGTC
>VHDH01000194.1 GCA_016871445.1 Verrucomicrobiota bacterium
GTGCGGATGACCAGTGGCACGCGAGCGAGCCGGCCCGCCACGCCCACGAGCCAGCCGTCCGCCGAACTGTGCGGATTTAGAATGTCCACCCGCTCGCGCCGGAGCCACCGCGCAAGCCGAACGGCTTCGAAAGGAAAACGCAGCCGCCCTACCCTCAGTGGTTCGTGGCGAATGCCGGCGGCGAGGGCACGCGTGACAATTTGGGCTTCTGAAGGTGCGATCAACGCGACGACATGGCCACGCCTTTGAAAACCTGTGAGTTCTGCCAGCACACGATGTTCTTGTCCGCCCCAGCCAAGCGAGGCTTCCGAGTGGACAATACGCCAGACGCGGGTAGGCATGGGTTTAGTGCCGCTCAAGCGCTTTTACCGATGGCAGCTCGCTTGGCTCATGGTTTCGGGAGATCAACTCTAAAGCTCTCACGGTGGATATGCTGTCGGAGGGCAGCGTTAGCTTGGACAGCAAGGCGCATTCGTCGCTGAACATGCGCGTGACGGCGGACTTGCCGACATCTGTCGAGTGATCGACCCAGATCGCTCCCCCGGAGCTAAAGGATACCAGACTCAGTGACGCGATTCCCCGGTTGGCGCCGGGTGCTGGTGGGAGAAAATCAACTTTGCTATGCGTCGTGGTCACTGATTCTTGGGCCAATCCTTCTCCAGCCCGCTCGGTTTGACTACAACTACTTTGTCACTGTGGCCGTTGTTGAGCGTGCGTCGCGCCGGCCATTCGCATATGCACGAAACACTGCAGCGATTTGGTCGCGCACCCGCCGAAAGAGGGCCAGTTTTTCGGCCTCCGTACCCGTGGCGAGCGCCGGATCGTCAAACGGCCAGTGGTGGTGGTTCACTTGGCTTGGAAAAAGCGGGCATGCCGCATCGGCATTTCCACACACGGTTATGACCGTTTCCACTTGGCGGTTGAGGAACTCGTTCATGTGCTTTGAAGTGTGCGCGCTGATATCCACGCCCGCCTCGCGCATGACCTGAACGGCTAGCGGATGCACGTAGCCGGTGGGCTTAGAGCCGGCGCTGGCGACCTCAAGCAGGTCTCCGGCGTATTGGCGCAGGAGGCCTTCGGCGAGATGGCTGCGGCAGGAGTTGCCAGTGCAGAGAATGAGGACGAGGGGCTTTTCGTTCATGGGAGAATGAAGACTCCTGTTCCAGCGCGAAAAAATCAGGCCACTTTTACCGCCGCAAGCTTTTTCATGAGGTGCTCATTTTGGCGGGCTGTCCCGGTGAAAACCAAGTGACAAGTTGGCAAACTTCTCGCCTACGCAAAGTCGTTTGCTGTTGCGCCGCTTTCTGTTAAACCGCAGGGCGCATGACGAAGAATTTACTCCGCCTTTTGCCCTTGGTTCTCCTCGCCTTTACTGCCCACGCGCAGGTGCCCGATAACCTCGTTGTCGAGGGCGTTCCGGTTATTCCGACCGAGTTGCGCCGTGATGTGGCGCGTTATCTCGAATTTCGGGCGGCAGCCTTCCAAGGCTGGCATCCCATCCGCCGCGAGATGCTCATTACCACGCGCTTTGGGGATACGCCGCAGCTCCACTTGGTAAAGACCCCCGGCGGGGCGCGGCGGCAGCTCACCTTTGGCTCGGAGCCGGTAGGTGGGGCGCGGTTCCGACCGCAGTTCGGCGACTTTGCCGTATTTTCGCAAGACAGCGGCGGCGGGGAGTTTTACCAGCTTTACCGGCACGATTTCCGCGATGGGCGTAACACACTGCTGACCGACGGCAAGTCCCGTAACACCGGGGCGCGCTTCGCTCACAGCGGCGTGCAGCTTGCCTATACCTCGACGCGCCGCACCGGGAAGGACAACGACATTTGGGTCATGTTGCCACATGATTCAAAGACCGACCGCTTGCTGTGCCAAAACTCCGGCGGTGGCTGGAGCGTGCTGGACTGGTCACCCGACGACAGCTTGCTGCTCGTGCTGCAATACCTCTCGATCAACGAGAGCCACTTGCACCTTGTGGATGCCCTCACCGGCAAGCGCTCGCAACTTACCCCACCGGGTAAGGACAAAGTCGCTTACGGCCACGCGCGTTTCGCCAAGGACGGCAAGGCGGTTTATGCCACCTCCGACGACGACTCCGAATATCAGCAGCTCATCCGGATTGAACTTAAGGACGGCCGGCAGGCCACGCTCGCCGCGAACATCGCGTGGGACGTTGAGGAGTTCGAGCAGTCGCCTGACGGTAAGTTCATCGCCTTCGTTACCAACGAGGCTGGTGTAGGCACGCTCAACTTGTTGGAAGCTAAAAACGGCAAAGCCCTGCCTAAGCCGCGCATCCCGCTTGGCACCGTCAGCAATCTGGAATGGCATTCCAACGGGCAAGACCTTGCCTTCAACCTTAGCTCCGCAAAGTCGCCCAATGACGTGTATTCCCTTAACGTAAAATCCGCCCAGCTTGAGCGCTGGACCGAGAGCGAAACTGGCGGTCTGAATCCGGACGGGTTCGTCGAGCCAGAAATTATTAAATTGAGTAGCTTCGACGGCTTGCTCATCAGCGCCATCGCTTACCGGCCCGACCCGAAGAAGTTCCCTGGCCCGCGTCCGGTTATCATCAGCATCCACGGTGGGCCGGAGGGGCAGTCGCGCCCCGGCTTTCAGGCACGGAACAACTATTTTCTCAACGAGTTGGGCGTCGCCATTGTTTATCCCAATGTGCGTGGTTCGGCCGGTTACGGGAAAACCTTTCTCACGTTGGACAACGGCTTCAAGCGCGAGGACTCCGTCCGAGATATCGCCACGATCATTGCTTGGATTGGCCGGCAGCCGGAGTTTGACCGCAACCGCCTCGCCGTCACCGGTGGCAGTTACGGCGGTTACATGAGCCTCGCTTGCATGGTCATGTATGGCGACATCCTGCGCTGCGGGATAGACGTGGTAGGCATCTCCAACTTCGTGACTTTCCTGAATAACACTCAGGACTATCGCCGCGACCTGCGCCGCGTGGAATACGGCGACGAGCGCGACCCGAAGATGAAAGAATTCCTGGAGCGCATCTCCCCCGCCAACCAAGCCGCGCGTATCGTGAAGCCGCTCTTCGTGGTGCAGGGCAAGAACGACCCCCGCGTGCCGCTCACCGAATCCGAGCAGATGGTTAAGGCCATCCGCACCGCTGGCGGCAAGGTTTGGTATCTTATGGCGCAAGACGAGGGCCACGGCTTCGCCAAGAAGCGCAACGCTGATTTCCAGTTTCTGGCCACGATCCTCTTTTATAAGGAGCACCTGCTGAACTGAGTCCAGATACCCAATCAACCAAAAATGCGGATGTAAACCAGACCGCTCAGCACAAGGTCAAATTGGTCGGACTATTGTTTGTGGCAGGAAACAACTTGCCCGGTAGGGTTTTCACCTAGCTGCGTTCAAAATCAGCTGCGCCGCTGTGCTAATGACGGACTTTAGGCCTTACAACCGCCAAGCCATAGCGACAAAACGGATTCGAGATAGGATCGATTATAATGACACCGAGTTCAGAGTCTCGAAGAACTCGGAGTGAAGTTTACGGCGA
>VHDH01000195.1 GCA_016871445.1 Verrucomicrobiota bacterium
CCCGCGCGCATGACCGCGTGCTCAAGGTAGCCCGCACCATTGCGGACCTCGCGGCGAGCACAGGCATCACGGCGGAGCACTTGGGCGAGGCGATCCAATATCGTTCTTTGGACCGCCAGTTATGGGGTTGAGCCAAGGGCTAGTATGGAAAAGCCGCCCGCAGAGTGGCTAAAGCTATTTCTTCAGAAGTAATTCTTTGGCGCGAGTCTGCACATCCTCCCAACGACGGTCCCAGTCATCCCAATGAGCGGCCCAGTCGTCGCCCGTGAATTGCTTGCGGGCCTTTGGGAGCAAGGCTCCCAACGCGTCGAGGTCGCGCTGAAGGGGCTTCTTCTCCTTCCACATCAGCCAAGTCTCAATGAGCTCGAGCCGATTCTCGGGAAAATCCGGCGCAAGCTCGACAGCCCGGAGCAGGTGCGTGCGTGCCTTGGACTTGCTTCCAAGGCTGAGAGGCCAACCGGGGGCGTCACGGTAAAGGAGGCCGAGACAGCGGTCGGGGCCGGCGTGATCGAGGCGCGGGTTCATGCCGGCGGCGAGTTTCATGTTGCGTTCCAGTTCCTTGACGATGCTGAGGGCTTCGAGCCATCGCGTGCGAGCAAGCTGCCCGAGATTCATCGCCAGGTAGTAGTGGCCTTCCGGTACCGTGGGCGCACGAATGGTCAAGGCTCGGCAGATGGCGATGCCCTCGTTCGCCAGCGTCGCACGCATGTCATTGTCGACCGCAAACTCTCCCCGCCAGAAGCATGCCTCGCCCAGTTTCCACGCCGCCGGGATGCTGTTCGTGTCGGTCAGAAACGTCTCTCGGGCGGCCAGAAGCTTGATTTGCGCCGCATCAGCAAATTTCGCTGAGAGCGTGGGCATAGGAATGTCACCAGGTTTTTTTCCAGGTAGAGCAGACTGGGCGACCGGCATCAGGGCAAGCTCGACATGCAAGACCATCAGCCAACAGAAGCAGGCTAGGCACGGGCTGCTCTTCAAGGCAGTGGAATTAGGCGTTGCGCTTGGTTTGTCGGACTGCATAATTTAGTCCAATGCGTTTTATTTCGAAACGTGTGTGGTTGGCAATCTTTCCGGTACTCGTCGCGGTGGGTGGTACGGCTTGTAGCCGCTTCCACGCTGCACCGTCCGTTTCTCCGGCCACGTTTTTGATTCCCGGCCTCATCCATACGCCGACCAAGACCACACCCGCCGAGCGTCTCGACGTCTCGCGTGAGCCGGTGCCGCAGGTCGCCGCTGTTGAATAGCCTATGCGCTTCCCTCTCGCATTGACGGTCAAAATTGCCCGTCACATCGTTAAGCACAAACTTCGCGGCACTCCGAAATTCGCCATGGTCCTGCAGCTCGAACCGCTGCACACCTGCAACCTCACCTGCACCGGCTGCGGGCGCATCCGTGAGTATTCCACTTCGCTCAAGGACATGGTGCCGCTGGAGCAATGCCTCGCCGCCGCGAAGGATTGCGACGCACCGATGGTGTCCATCTGCGGCGGCGAACCGCTGATTTATCCGAAGATTGAGGAGCTGGTCGCCGGCCTGCGCGAGCAAGGCCGCATCATTTATATCTGCACCAACGGCGTCTTCATGCGGAAGAAGATGCGCGAGTATCTGGCGGTCATTTTCGACAAGGCCAACCCGACCCATGAGTCCTATTTGTCCCAGCTCCTCGCTGAGAACTTAATCACCGAGAAGGAAGCCGAAGCCATCCGCAACGCCGACGCCGCAGCGAAGGCGAAGACCGTCATCCATCCCAGCAAGTGGCATTACTGGAACGTCCACGTGGACGGACTGGAATTCACCCACGACCTCATTGTTGAGCGCGAAGGCGTCTTCAAGGAATGCGTCGCCGCCATCAAGATGGCCAAGATTCTCGGCTACCAAACCGCCACTAACACGACCGTTTATAAGGAAACCGACGTGCAGGAGCTGGAGGATATGTTCAAGTTCCTCTCCTCGCTGAACGTGGACGGCCACACCATCTCCCCCGGCTACGATTACGACGCCGCCAAGAAGGACATGGTCAAGCGTCTCGGTAAAGACCCGAAAGACTTCTTCCTCACGCGCGACATGACGCGGAAGAAGTTTGCGAAAATTGAGGAATGGGGCCGGCTCTTCACCATCTTCGGCACGCCGGTCTATCAGGAATTCCTCGCCGGCAAGCGCGAGTTGACCTGCACCGCATGGGCCATCCCGACTTACAACGTGAAGGGCTGGAAAGCGCCGTGCTACCTGATGACCGACGGCCACTATCCGACCTACGGTGAGATGCTTGGCACGGTGAAGTGGGAGAAATACGGCGTCGTGGACGGCGTCGCGCGCGACTCGCGCTGCGAGCATTGCATGGTCCACTGCGGCTACGATCCAAGCGGCGCATTGAGCAACAAGCCCTACGACTCGTGGCTGAACATGAAATACAACTTCGGCCCGCGCCCGACGACGTATCCCGCCAGCCCCGAGCTGGAGAAACGCGCTTTCAACGGCGTGACCATCGGCCGCGGCCACCTCGCCGAAGCGAAGGCCGCCATCCAATCCCCTGCCGCCAGCGCGCGCGGGGCATTCTCCCGCAAGGACGACGACCACGACCACACATCCGCCCCGACTAACGGCGGTTCCTGCGGCTCTGGCGATACTTCGCAGCGCGATGACCTGCTCGCGAAGATCAAAGGCAACGGCACCGTGACAACGAAGGCGGAGTGAGTTTTTCCATTTCATAGCGAAAATCCATGAGCGCATTGTTTTTGTCTCCTCCCTCCTTCGATGGCTTTGATGGCGGTGCTGGCGCGCGCTACCAAGCCACGCGCGAAGTCACCAGCTACTGGTATCCCACCTGGCTCGCGCAACCCGCTGCGCTCGTTCCCGGCTCCAAGCTCCTCGACTGCCCGCCGCACCACATTGACATGGCCAAGTGCCTCGCCATCGCCAAGGACTTCGACCACGTCATCATCAACACCAGCACGCCCTCGCTGAAGAACGACTGCAAGGTCGCCGAGGCCATCAAGCAGCAAAAACCCGGCACCAAAATCGGCTTCGTTGGCGCGCACGCGATGGTGCTGCCCACCGAAACGCTCAAGGCGTCGTGGGCGATTGATTGGGTCGGGCGCAAGGAGTTCGATTTTACCTGCAAGGAAGTTGCCGAAGGCCGCGAGCTTTCGACCATCAAGGGCCTCTCCTACAAGGACGGCGAAGGCAAAATCAAGCACAACCCCGAGCGCGAGATGATTGCCGACATGGACTCGCTCCCGTGGGTCGCCGACGTTTACAAGCGCGACCTCGAAATCGAAAAGTATTTCATCGGCTACCTCCAGCATCCTTACGTCTCAATGTATACGGGCCGCGGCTGCCCGGCCCAGTGCACTTTCTGCCTCTGGCCGCAGACCATCGGCGGGCACAAGTATCGCGTCCGCAGCGCGCAAAACGTCGCCGACGAGATGGCTTACATGAAGAAGA
>VHDH01000196.1 GCA_016871445.1 Verrucomicrobiota bacterium
CTCCGCACGCGCCTGCCCGACGCCCCCGAGGTCAAACCCGAGCACCTCGGCTCCCTCCAAACCCTTCAGCAAGTTGTGGACTTCCTTTCGGCGGGCGCGCGGACGCCCATGCCCGCAGCTTCTTCCTATCTCGCCCCCACCGTGGCAGAGGGCCGAGATGAGGTGTTAAACGCCACGCGCGCAGTCGGCACCAGCTCATCTGCCGACACCGCCGCCCGCGCCCTGCTCACCGTCGTCGCTGAGAAAACCGGTTACCCCACCGAGATGCTCAATCTCGACATGGGTCTCGATTCCGACCTCGGAATCGACTCCATCAAGCGCGTTGAAATCATGGCCGCCCTCCGCAGCCATCTCCCCGATGCTCCAGAAATCAAACCTGAACACCTCGGCACCCTCCGCACCTTGCAGGAAGTCGTGGACTTCCTGTGCGCGGGAAGCGCACGCGTCCCGCGTGCTGAGTCGGTCGTCGCGCCCGACTCCCTCGTCACTCAAACTTCTTCTTCGCCGACCGGAGAAAAGTCAGTGGAACCAAGTTTCCGGCGTGACGCCGAAAATCACACGCCGGAGGCGCGTGCTCGCCAACTTCCTCGCCAAATCCTTCGTCCCGCGCCCTTCCCGCCTGCCGACATTCGCGCGCAAATCTCGCTCGCGCCCGGCTCCCTCGTCTGGCTTACCGACGACGGCACCAACCTCACCGCCGCGCTCGCGAAGAACCTCGAACAACGTGGCCTCGTTGTTCGCCGTGGCACGCCGACGGAGTTGCTTACCGACCGCAACGCCCCGTTGCCCGCCGCGCTCCTCCTGCTCGCGCCCGCCGCACCCGGCGGCGACGCCTTCCTCAAATCCGCTTTCCGCCTCGTCCAAGTCGCCGCACCCGCGCTCCGCGCCGCTGGACGCAGCGGAGCTGCGGCCCTCATTTCCCTCTCGCGCCTCGATGGCCTCTTTGGCCTCGGCGTCATGAACTCCACCGCTGATGTCATTAGCGGCGGACTCGCCGGCCTCGTGAAGACCGCGCGCCACGAATGGCCCGAAGTTCACTGCAAAGCCCTCGACCTCGACCCCGGCGCGGCTAATGGCACCGAACTCGCGAACCAAATCACGGAGGAAATTTTCCGCGCCGGCCCGATTGAGGTCGGCCTCTTTGGCGGCCAGCGTTACAGCCTCGAAATTGAAACTGCGACGCTCCGCGAAAATCCCGCGCCCGCCCTCCAGCGCGGCGACCTCGTCGTCGTTACTGGCGGCGCGCGCGGTGTCACTGCCACATCCGTCCTCGAACTCGCCCGTCGCCACCAACCGCGCTTCCTTCTGCTCGGCCGCAGCTCCTTGCCTGATGCCGAACCGCACTGGCTCACCGGCCTCACGACCGAAGCGGAAATTAAGAAAGCCCTCCTCGCCCACGCCGACGGCGATCGCTCGCCGAAGAAGTTGGAAGCGAAGTTCCGCGAAATCTCCGCCCAACGGGAAATCCGCGCACACCTCGCCGCGATCCGCGCGACCGGCGCGCTCGCGCACTACACCACACTCGACGTCCGCGATGCTGCTGCCGTCACGGCCACGCTTGCCGAAGTTCGCGCTACGCACGGTCCGATTTGCGGTCTGATCCACGGCGCCGGCGTGCTCGCCGACAAGCTCATTGAGCAGAAGACCGAGGAACAATTCGACTTGGTATACGGCACGAAAGTTTACGGCCTTCGAAATCTCCTCGCCGCGACCGCGCAGGACGAACTCCGCCTCATCGCGCTCTTCTCCAGCTATACCGGACGTTTCGGCCGCACTGGCCAGGTGGATTACGCCATCGCAAATGAAGTGCTGAACAAAATGGCCCAAGCCGAAGCCCGCCGTCGCCCGCAATGCCGCGTGGTCGCCTTCAACTGGGGCCCGTGGAACGGCGGCATGGTCAACGACGGCCTCCGCAAAATCTTCGAGCGCGAAGGCGTCGGTCTCATCGAACCGGAAGCCGGAGCTGGCTTTTTTACCCGCGACGCCCTCGCTCCCACCGGCGAAGCCGTGGAAGTCCTCGCCGTGGCCGAAGCGCCGGGGGGCGCACGCGTCTCGCGTGCAGAATTGGGCGTCGCGCCCAATTCCCTCGTCACTCAAACCTCTCAGTCAGTGCAACGTAGTTTTCGGCGGGACGCCGAAAACCACACGCGGGACGCGTATGCTCCCCAGTTCGACCGTGACGTCTCCGTCCGCGCGCTCCCGTGCCTGGTCTCGCACGTCATGAACGGCCGTGCCGTCCTGCCTGCCGCGCTCATTATCGAGTGGCTCGCGCATGGCGCGATGCACGGTAACCCTGGCCTCGCGTTCCACGGCTTCGATGGCTTCAAGGTGCTCAAAGGCCTCGTCCTTGAGGGCGATGCCACGGCGCACGTCACCGTCTCCGCCGCCGCGCCGCACCCGCGCGACGGCCTGCTTTTTGTGCCCGTGCAATTTACCAGCCGCAACGGCAGCGCCAAAACTACGCTGCATGCGACCGCTGAAATCCTCCTTGCTAACTCGTTACCCGCCGCGCCGAGCATCACGCCCGCCGTGAAACGCAACGGTATTCTTTCCGACAAAGTCTATGGCGATGGCCGCCTCTTTCACGGCCCGGACTTTCAATGCATTGAGGCTCTTGAAGTTTGTAATCGGGCCAACGCCGCTGCGCTTGTGCGCTCTTCACCCGCGCCCAAAACGATGATTGCCCAGCCGCTGCGTCCCGCGTGGCTCGCTGACCCGCTCGCGCTCGACGCTGCGTTCCAGCTCATGATTTTGTGGAGCACCGCGCAACGCTCAGCGCCGTCGCTGCCCTGCGCGCTGCGGAGCTTTCGCCAGTTCGCCGCATTTCCGAGATCTGGCGGCAGCCGCGTCGTCGCAAGCATCACCTCGGCGGAAGCTCCCGTGGCCGTGGCTGACCTACAATTTTTCGACCGCAATGGCGGCCTGCTCGCACTTGGCGAGGGCTACGAATTCGTCGTGGACGCCAACCTCCGCGAAGCCTTCCGCCAAAACAGCCTGCCCGCGTGAAGTTCGGCGAACCCATCGCCATCGTCGGAATGGGCGGCGTCTTCCCCGGCGCTCGCACGCTCGACGAGTTTTGGCAAATCATCGCCACAGGTCGCGACACCAGCCGGCCTGCGCCACCGGGCCGCTGGCGGTTGAACTCCGCCGACATCTTCCACCCTACGCCCGGCACGCCCGACCGCGTTTACACCGACCGCGCCTGTTTCATTGAAGGCTTCGCTCTCGACCCCACGGGACTCGCCATTGACCGAGACCTACTTGCGCAACTCGACCCCGTCGTCCATCTGCTGCTGGCCGCCGGCCGCGACGCCTTCGCCGGCGCGAAGACCAACTCACTCGACCGCGCTCGCATCGGTGTAACCCTCGGCCACATCGCGCTGCCCACGGAAAGTTCCTCCAAGCTCTGCGAGGAAATCCTCACGCCGCTGTTGGA
>VHDH01000197.1 GCA_016871445.1 Verrucomicrobiota bacterium
CTGAACGAGTGGCGGCAACGCTTCAACGAGCACCATCCCGAATTGCTCAAGTTGCGCTTTGATGAAGCCTTCATTCGCAAGTGGAACTACTACTTCAGTTACTGCGAAGCCGCTTTCGCCCAGCGCAACATCAGTGTGGTACAAGCAGTTTACACTCGCCCTAACAACCGCTCGCTGATGTGAATTGAGTTACGGAATGGTGACACGCGCTAGACTAATGACTAGCTACCGAGTATCGCCCCAAGCCCTTAATTACCCCAACCCCATGCTTATCCCGCTCCGCTTCGCCGCCGCCTTCGTGCTCATTGCTATGCTGGCCGTGACCACGTGGGCCAGTCTTGATGTTGCACTTTGGAAGATGCCGCGTGAGGTTGCCACGCATCCGTGGTTTATCGCCACGTTGTTCGACACCTACTTCGCCTTCCTGACCTTCTACGTCTGGCTCGCTTACAAGGAAACCTCGAACATTGCCCGCGTTTTCTGGCTCCTCGCCATCCTCCTGCTCGGCAATATCGCCATGGCGATATATCTCCTGCGTGAACTCTTCCGTCTGTCCGCCAACGCCACGATGGAAGACCTGCTGCTGCGGAGGAAAATCCAAAGGTAAGCGCTTCACTTGCCGTGTTAATTGATGTTCTAACCGTTCTCAGCCTCGCGCTGGCGTTCGTTGTCGTGGAGATGACGGTCACGTGGCTCGTTGCGCGGAAGATCAACAATTATGGCGTCGTTGATGCGATTTGGTCTTTCGGTTTTGCTCCCCTGGCGGCCCTTTATTTCCTAGGTCAAAAAAATCCGTCTGAGCAAGGCATGCTATTCGTTGGCATGGTTGCATTTTGGAGCGTGCGTTTAGGCATCCATCTCGCCGTGCGCATCGCTAAACACCATCCCCACGAAGATGTGCGGTATGCAAAGCTACGAGCCGATTGGGGTTCGGACGCCGGCCGGAAAATGTTCTGGTTCTTCCAGCTTCAAGGCGCGCTGCAAGTGCTCTTGTCGCTGCCCTTCTTGTTTGCTTGCGCCCGACCAACAGACCCCAAGCCGACGATGAACTCAGATTGGTTCGCGCTTGGCGGTTGCGCTGTGTGGCTAATCGGGCTGATTGGCGAAGCCCTTGCCGACCGCCAGCTTGCCCGCTTCCGCGCGGACCCGGCGAACCAGGGCAAAGTTTGCCAATTCGGCCTGTGGCATTACTCGCGGCACCCTAACTACTTCTTCGAGTGGCTCGTGTGGGTGGGCTACGCCGTCTTCGCGCTCGGCTCGCCGTGGGGCTGGCTGGGCCTCATCGCGCCCGCGCTGATGCTGCACTTCCTCCTCAACGTCACCGGCATCCCCATGACCGAGGAGTTGTCCCTCAAATCCAAGGGCGACGCTTACCGCGAATACCAACGAACGACGAGCGCCTTTGCGCCGTGGTTTAGAAAAGCGTAGTCAAAGTTGAAATTCAGATGGGCATAAATCACTGCGGGCCCTCGTCCCGAGCATAATCCGTGGTTAAAAGACTCCCATGATCGACTTCTTCCTAGAACGCAATCTCCTCCCCGACCCGTTGCTCCGTTTCGGCATCCGCCGCCTGCTGGCGCAGCGCTTGCGCGAGGAAGACAAGGGCAGCGCCGAGGCGCAGCGCGCGCATTTGCAGGCGCTCATCGAAGAGCTGCGCCGCTCGCCCATCGCCATCGAGACGGCGGCGGCGAACGAGCAGCACTACGAGGTGCCCACGCGCTTCTACCAGCTCTGCCTCGGGCCGCGCCTAAAATATAGCGGCGCGCTCTGGCCCACCGGTGTCACCACGCTTGCGGAGGCCGAGGAGCGGATGCTCGCGCTCTACGCCGAGCGCGCCCAACTCGCCGACGGCCAAGACATCCTCGAACTCGGCTGCGGCTGGGGTTCGCTCTCCATGTGGATGGCAGAAAAGTTTCCCAAGTCCCGCATCACCGGCGTCTCGAATTCGCGGACGCAGAAGGAGTCCATCGACGCCGAAGCGGCGCGGCGCGGCTTGAAGAACCTCCGCATCATCACTTGCGATATGAACCGGTTCGATATCGAAGCTGGCTCGTTCGACCGGTGCGTCTCCATCGAGATGTTCGAGCACATGAAGAACTACCAGCGGTTGCTGGCGAACATCGCGCGCTGGTTGCGGCCCGGCGGAAAGCTCTTCGTCCACATCTTCACGCACCGGGAATTTGCCTACCACTTCATCGCGCGGGACGAGACGGACTGGATGGCGCGCTACTTCTTCACCGGCGGCATCATGCCCAGCGATGACCTACTGCTTTATTTTCAGGACGACCTTCGCCTCGTCAACCATTGGCGCGTCAACGGCCAGCACTACGAGAAGACCGCGAACGCCTGGCTTGCGAACATGGATGCAAATGAGCCGGAGATTCGCAAAATCTTGGCCGCCACCTACGGCGCGGGGAATGAGACCAAGTGGTGGGTTTACTGGCGGGTGTTCTACATGGCTTGCGCGGAGCTGTGGGGCTTCCGCGACGGCAACGAATGGCTCGTCTCGCACTACTTGTTTAAGAAACCTGAGTAGTGTCCTTGGGGATAAACAATCCTGCTGGATTCTGCCCGCATCCAAGCGTCCTCCCACCGTCAAACACCTTCATCAGTTCCCGCCCGTTCCAGCGGCGTAGCCGGTAGAGCGTGGCGAAGGTAAAGTCCGGCACCGCGCCGCCTTGTCCGCCAACTACCTCGCCGCCGCGGCGCACGTTGTCCACCATCCACGCCGGCAGGGTGAGGTGATAGGGATTCCGCCGCACCTCGCCGACGTGGAACGTCAGCGCGGTGATGAGGTCCGCGAGATCGGGCGCGCTCACTTCCACCATCAAATTCGGCGAGGTCATCGCGCCCCAAAACTCCGTCTCCACCGCCCAAGTCTGAAAGTCCGCCGGCAATGTGCGGAGCGCGTCGAGCACGAGATGATGCGTGCCAATGTGCGAGCTGTTCCAATCCGCATCATGCGGGAAGAAAATCACCTTGGGCCGGTGCTTGGCTAGGATATCCGCAATGACTTTCACCGAGGCGGCCCAATGCGTTTTGTCCTGCTCCCGCGTCGCAGCATTCACTTTCTCCAAGCCGCCCGGCGCCGTCTGCACCAGCCCAAAGCCAATGCAGTCGCAACACGCGGCCAATTCTTCCCACCGACCCGCCTGTCGCGCCTTGTTGCTGCCCTGGGTGACGGCAACATTGACGACGTTCCACTTCGCCTCGCGCAACAGCCGCAGCGCCAGCCCGCCGATGATCACCTCGTCATCCGGGTGCGGCGAAAAAATGAGCGCGACCGGCGCATCCGCCGGCACCTCGGGCCGGGGGCAGCGGGGAAAACCACCGAGCGGCCAGGCCTTGCCTTGACGGGCGAGACGCGCGTGCTCGGAGACGAAGTGCAGATACGGGTTCATGTTTGTGGCGCACAGGCTAACGACT
>VHDH01000198.1 GCA_016871445.1 Verrucomicrobiota bacterium
GTCAACGATGTTCAATTATGTCAAAAAATGGGGGTTTTATTCAAAAACAAGAGACGGAACTGAAAGATGGGTTCGATTCCCATACGGGCTACCAATCCCCATTCAGGCCGTAAACCAGTGTCTTCCAACATTTTTCCTGTTCTCAAGCTGGCTTGGTGCTAACGGCCAGTGCTAACAAAATCCCCTGGGCTAAGGAAAGCGCGGGATTGACGTGCAGGCGCAAAGGCGCGATGGCAATAGCGCGTCGCGCATGAAACCACCCTTACTCATCGAAGTGGAGACGAGTCTCTCGCCCGAGGCGCTGGCGGCCGCGCTCGCGGGCGAGCCGGGCGTGGTGCTGCTGCGGAGCGCGGGTGAAGGCTCGTCGCAGGCCCGCTATTCGTTCGTCACCGCGCGGCCGTTTCTGACTTTCCGCTCCTTCGATACCCGCTGTGAACTGACTCAACCCGAAACCCCATACCCGAAATCCCAAACCCAATTCGGAAATCCCTGGCGCGTGTTGGATGAGTTGATGGCGCGTTACGAGTTGCTCGACGAGGTGGACCTGCCGTTTCCCCTCGGTGGCTGCTTCGGCTACTGGGGCTACGACTTGAAGCACTTCGTCGAGCCGAAGCTCCCTCGTCGCGCGGTGAACGACCTTGAACTGCCCGATTGCCACGTGGGCTTTTACGACAGCCTTGTCGTATTTGACCATCGGCTTGGCAAGACGTGGCTTGTCTCGACCGGCCTTGGAGTGGACGGCTCGCGCAACGAGGAGCGGGCGATGGCACGGGTGGAGTGGTGGCGGGAGCGGCTGGCACGGCCAGAGGAACCGCAGCGCAAAGAAGTAATTAGCAATCAGTGTTCAGTAGTCGGTGTTCAGTCCACCTTCGCACGGGAGGAGTTCATCGCGCGGGTCGAGCAGGTGCAGCGCTACATCCGCGCGGGGGACATCTACCAAGTCAACCTAGCGCAGCGGCTTAGCGCGCCAACGCAGTTCTCCGGCTGGGAATTGTTTGAGCGCTTGCTGGACGTTTCGCCCGCGCCGTTCGCGGCGTTCTTCAATTGTGGCGAGTTTCAGGTGGCCTCCTCGTCGCCAGAACTTTTCCTCCGCCTCAGCGGGCCGCACATCACCACGCGGCCCATCAAGGGCACTCGCCCGCGCTCCGCCGACTCGACGCGTGATGCGCAACTCACCTATGAGCTCCAGACCAGCGCGAAGGAAATGGCCGAGCTGGTAATGATCACCGACCTCTTGCGCAACGACCTCGGGCGCGTCTGCGAATACGGCTCTGTGCAGGTGCCAGAGCTAGTGCGGCTGGAACGCTACCCGCAGGTGCAGCACTTGGTCAGCACCGTGGAGGGCCGACTGCGCGCGGACGTGACGCACTTCGCCGCATTTGCCGCGTGCTTCCCCGGCGGGAGTATCACGGGCGCACCAAAGTTTCGCGCCATGGAGATCATTGACGAGCTGGAGCCGGTGACGCGCGGACCCTACTGCGGCTGCCACGGCTACCTAGGCTTCAACCGCGAGAGTCAGTTGAGCATCACCATCCGCACGGCGGTGCGGCAGGCAGACCGCACGCACTTCCACGTCGGCGCGGGCATTGTGGCAGACTCCGTGCCGGCGTCGGAATACGAAGAGACCTTGGCCAAGGCCCGCGGCTTCCTCAGCGCGCTAGAGTTGTCGCCATCGATGAGGCCAGCCCAAGCAAATGCTCGTGCTTAGTCGAACATCTTCCCCGGATTCAGAATGCCATGCGGGTCGAGGGTTTTGCGCAGTTCGCGGTGGACGCGGAGGGAGGCGTCGCCGAGAAATTTTGGCATGAAGTCTTTCTTGGCCACGCCCACGCCGTGCTCGCCGGTGATGGTGCCGCCGAGGCGAATGGCTTCCTTAAAAATTTCGTTAAACGCTTCGTGGACGCGGTGCATCTCATCCTTGTTGCGTTCGTCGGTGAGGAAGGTGGGATGCAAATTGCCGTCGCCCATATGGCCGAAGGTGCCGACGCGGAGTTTGTATTTCTTTGCGACGACATCCACGAAGCGGACCATCTTGGCCAGCTCGCTGCGTGGGACGGTGGCGTCCTCGAGGATGGTGGTGGGCGCGAGGCGGGCGAGCGCGCTGAACGCGCTGCGGCGCGCAGTGGCGAGCTTGGTAGCCTCGGCGTCGTCCTTGGCGATGCGGACTTCCATCGCGCCGTTCTGCTTGGCCAGCGCGGCCATTTGCGCGGCTTCCTCGTCCACGGCGGCGGGATGGCCGTCGGTTTCCATCAGCAAGAGCGCCTCACAGTCGAGAGGTAGGCCGACCTTCGCGAAGTCCTCGACGCAGTGAATGGTGGTGCGGTCGAGGAACTCCAACGTGCAGGGGATGATTTGCGCGGCGATGATGTCACTGACGGTCTGCGCGGCGGCGTCCATCGCGCTGAAGGTGGCGACCATTGTCCTCTTGGCGGCGGGCTTGGGGATGAGTTTAAGCAGCACCTTGGTCATCACGCCAAGCGTGCCTTCACTGCCGATGAAGAGGTCTTTGAGCGAGTAGCCGGCGACGTCTTTCACGCACTTGTTGCCGGTGAAGAGGACTTCGCCGTCGGGCAAAACGACTTCGAGGCCCATGACGTAGTTGCGCGTGATTCCGTATTTGAGGCCGCGCAGGCCGCCGGAGTTTTCCGCCACGTTCCCGCCGATGGTGGAAATCTTCATTGAGCCGGGGTCGGGCGGATAGAAAAGGCCGACCGCTGCGGCCGCGTCCGCAACTTGCAGCGTGGTCACGCCGGGTTCGACGAGCATGGTGAGATTCGCGCGGTCCACTTCGAGGATGCGGTTCATCTTCGCCGTGCACATCACGATGCAATCGGCGGAGGGCAGGCTGCCGCCGGAGAGGCCGGTGCCGGAGCCGCGCGTGACGAGCGGGGTGCGGGTGGCGTTGGCGAGCTTCAGGACGGCGGCGATGTGCTCGGTGGTCGTGACGAACACGACGCAGCCGGGCATTTGGTTCAGCGCGGCGGTGCCATCGAAGGAGTAGGGAATGAGGTCTTCCTTCGCGGTGAGGACTTGGTCCGCGCCGACGATGGAGCGGAGTTGGGCGAGGGTGGCGGAGGTGAGGGGCATTAAAGCAAATGATCAAAACCAGCTTTTTATTGACGACAAGGCTGATCGGCGCAACGGCCACCCTTGGCTCAGACTGATTACTAAATTCTTTTCGCTGAAGACGGATAAGACCTCATGGCCTCACCGTGATCTTTTTCCAGTTCAGCTTATGGCGCTGCGCGTAGGCGGAGAACACCTTCTCATTCTCCATCAGCACGGCGCGTGTCACGCTGGAGTCGTCGGCATAGCCGAATTGCTGATTTGAGTCGGGGATCAGGTCGTGCTGCTTATGCGCGTAAGCGAGCGCAAAAGCGGCCTCAGCAACCA
>VHDH01000199.1 GCA_016871445.1 Verrucomicrobiota bacterium
AGGCCACCGATGACATTGTGTTCCTCGACGGTGAGCACCGCTGGTACGCGCGCGATCTGCGCCAGCAGAGTCAACTGGTCAAGCGGCTTGACGGTGTGCAGGTGCAGCACGCCCGCGCGCACGCCGGTCGCCTCTAGCTGCTGCGTGGCGGCGAGGGTGGGCTGGAGCGCAACGCCCGTGGTCACGAGCAGTACTTCCGTGCCCTCGCGATGCACAATGCCCTTGCCCATTTCAAAGCCTAGCTCCGGCCGTGACACGACGGGGTCGCCGCCTTTGCCCAGCCGGATGTAAATCGGCCCGCGCCAGTCGAGCGTCTGCGGCATAAACCGGCGCATTTCCTCTGCGTCACACGGCGCAACGATGGTCATGCGCGGCAGGCAGCGGAAGATGGCGACGTCTTCCGTGGCCTCATGCGTCGGGCCGAGCGGCGCATACACGAGGCCGCCACCGCTGCCGATGAGCCGGACGTTGGTGTGGTGGAGGCAAAGGTCGAGACAGACCTGCTCGTAGCAGCGCCGGGTGAGAAAGGTGGCGATGGTGTTGATGTAAACCACACGCCCCTCCATCGCGAGGCCGGCGGCCATGGTGACCAAGTGCGCCTCGCTCACGCCCTCCATGAGGAAGCGGTCGGGCATTTCGGCCTTGAACTGCTTGAGCGTGCCGATGCCGAGGTCCGAGCCGATGAAGACCACGCGCTCGTCGCGCTTGGCCAGTTCGTAAACCGAATCGAGACAGGTCTTGCGCATCAGCGGCTCGCCTCCCCTCCGTCCAGCGCGGCAAGCAACGCCTTCACCTCGTCCTCGCTGACCTTGTTCTTATGGTGCCAGTTCAGGTTATTCTCCACGAATGGAATGCCCTTACCCTTGATCGTGTGACAGATTAGTGCGGAGGGTTTTTCGGACTGGAAGGGAACCCGCCGCAGTGCCGCACGGAGCTGCGCAATGTCGTGGCCGTCCACTTCCTCGACGGCGAAGCCGAAGGCCCGCCACTTGTCCGCGAACGGCTCCAAGTCGAGGACTTCGTAGGTCGTGCTGTAAGACTGCTGCTTGTTGTAGTCAATGAGCAAGGTGAGGTTCGCAAGCCGGTGTTTCGCGGCGGAAAGCGCGGCCTCCCACACGCTGCCTTCGTTGGATTCACCGTCGCTGCCGATGACGAACACGCGATGCTTCGCTCCGGTGATCTTGGCGTTTAACGCAAACCCGACGCCGAAGGATAGCCCGTGGCCGAGGCTGCCAGTGGAAGCCTCGACGCCCGGCACTTTGCCGAATTCTGGGTGGCCACCGAGTATCCCGTCTGGCTTGCAGAACTTCCATAGTTCCGCCTCGGGGAAAAAGCCCTTGTCCGCCAGCAGCGCGTAAAGCGCGAGGCAGCCGTGGCCCTTGCTCAACACGCAGCGGTCGCGTCCCGCCCAGCGCGGCTGCTGCGCATCAAACCGCAGCACATCGTCGTAAAGCACACGCAGCATCTCCACGAGCGAGAAGGCCGAGCCGACGTGCCCGCGACCGCCGCGCTCCAGCGTGCGGACGATGACCCGGCGCAGGGCACGCGACCGCTCGTCCAGCGGCGTGGTGTTGACCGGCGGCGGCTTGGGAGTGACCGGGGCGGTGTTCATGGCGGGAAAATTCAGGCGCGGCTAGTTGATCTTCAGCTCCTGCATCCGCTTGATGTTCGAGTAGAGCGTGTTCTTAAAGGGGTCGGTGATTTTCCCGGCGCGGTAGGCGTCCACGATGCTTTGGATGGCGTCTTCGATGCCGTATTGCACCTCGAATCCCAGCACGCGCTTCACCTTGTCGGAGTTCACATGGTAGCTGCGGTTGTCGTCGCTTGGCGTGTATTCGAGTTCGATGGTTTGGTCGCCAATCGTGTCGCGCACGAGGAAGGCGATCTTCTCGATGGCGAGGTTTTGGAAGCCGACGTTGAACGCCTCGCGGTCCACCTTCGCGGCGGGCGCGGCGAGAAAGGCGAAGTAGGCGCGGACCATGTCCTTGATATTCAGGTTCGGGCGGAGTTGCTTGCCGCCGAAGATGCGGATCTTGTGGTTCACCAGCGCGTGGATGGTGAGGATGTTGACGGAGAGATCGAGGCGCAGGCGCGGCGCGTAGCCGCAGACGGTCGCGGGTCGCACGATCACGCGGTCCATGCCGCGAACATCGGTACGGGCAAGCAGGTCGCGCTCGCAATCCAGCTTGAAGCGGGAGTAATCCGTTAGCGGCAGGGGCGCGGCGTCTTCGCGTACGTCAGGCTCTTCTTTCACGCCGTAGATGCTGGAAGAGCTCGCGTAGATGAAGCGCTTCACGCCAGCGTTCACCGCGCCGTCCACGAGGCCGGCGAAGCAGTCGTAATTGATGGATTTGCCAAGGTTCGGGTTGAGCTCGAAGCTCGGGTCGTTCGAGATGCAGGCGAGGTGGATGACGGCGTCCACGCCTTTCATGGCTTCGCTGACGCGCTTCGAGTCGCGCAAATCTAGCTCCGCGAGTTCAAGCTCGGGACGGCTAGCGTGATTGCCGAAGACGCTTTTGCCATACCAGAAAGTGTCGAGGACGCGGACGTGGAAGCCGGCGTCGAGGAGCGCCGGCACCAGCGCGCTGCCGACATAGCCGCCGCCGCCGGTGACGAGGAGCCGCCGGTAGCCATTGGGATTGAGATGACTCATGGGTAAGGTAACTACGCCCGAGGAAAACTATTTCATCAACGACGTGATGTGCCGGAATAGGCTGGTAGGATCAACGAAGCTTCGGTGGCCCATGATCATACAGGCTTCGGCGCCCACAACGTTGGCGATGAAGCCCAGCGACTCCGCCGGGATGCCCAGCGCGGCGCATGGCGCGGTCAAGGCGAACACCGCGTCACCCGCGCCCACGCGATCCACTACGCGAATGGCAAAGGCCGGGACTTCCACAATATTTTGCTGCTGGTCGCAGCAGTAGCAGCCGGAGCCGCCGCGCGTTACGAGGAAGAACTGGGTACCGATTCGCGCCGCTGTCGCACGTATGATAACCGCGAGATCGTCATTGAGCTTGCGCGCGTCCAGCCGCACCTCAGGTTCGCCAAGCGAGACGAAATCGGCGTGCGGATACTTGGAGATGAGGTTGAAGCCGCGGTTGCCCGCGTTTACCTGCACGTTCACGGCTAGGAACTTGGCCCGCGCGCAAATCAGATGCACCGCCCGCTCCGTCAGCAGGCCGTGTCCGTAATCCGCGACTACCACTACATCGAATTGCGGTAACAACTCGTCGAGCTTCTTAAGGAACTGCTCTTCCAGCGCGGGGGTAAGTTGCTCATTACGCATCTCGTAAACCTCGAAAAGTTTTGCAGAGAGGTGCTCCTCCAGAAAGCG
>VHDH01000200.1 GCA_016871445.1 Verrucomicrobiota bacterium
GTCAACGGGCCAGTCTGATCGGCACCATTTATTCCTCATTGAACGATGTTTTTCGCGCTCAATCCGACTCGCACCGCTGATCTTCTCTTTATATGAGGCAACGCGAGAGTCGAGACGCAGGCTAGATTCTTGCAGACAAACCCCTAGCCTTTGCGCTACGCTTTCGCGAACCGCTGAACCACTAAAAAAGGCGCAGGGGACTCACCAACCTGAGATCATGAAAGCAAAACCCGGTTCCAACCGCAGCGGCGTGCTTGCCGGCGGCAATTGGATTGTTGACCAGGTCAAGATGATTGACGTGTACCCGCAGCGCGAGCGGCTTGCCAACATCAGCCACCAGTCCGAAGGCACTGGCGGCGCGCCTTACAATGTCCTCGTGGACCTCGCGCAACTAGGTGCGTCCTTCCCGCTTGCGGCAGCTGGGCTGGTCGGTAAGGACGTCTTTGGCACGCAGATTCTGGATCATTGCCAGAGGCTAAAGATTGATACCAAGTTCCTTCGCGCTACTGCTGAGGCGCCCACGTCTTACACCGATGTAATGACCGAGACGGCTGGCGGCGTGCGCACGTTCTTCCATTGTCGGGGCGCGAACGCTTTATGGGATGGCAGGGACCTCGACTTTAGCAAAAACCGGGCGAAGATTTTTCACCTTGGTTACTTGCTGTTACTCGATGCGGTAGACAAGGAGGATAAAAAATTTGGCACTCGGGCGGCCGCGCTGCTGGCGGCTGCGCAAGAGGCAGGCCTCAAGACAAGCGTGGACACCGTCAGTGAGGACAGTGACCGCTTTGCCAAGATCGTCTCGCCTGCGCTTAAGTACGTGGATTACTGCATCTTGAACGAGTTAGAGGCGGGCAAGACCACCGGCTTTAAGATTCGCAAGTCCGACGGCACGTTGGATACCGTCTCGCTGCGGCATGCCGCCGGAGCGCTGTTGCAATGCGGCGTGAAGGAACTCGTGGTCATTCATTTCCCTGAAGGCGGTTTTGCCCGCACGCGCGATGGCAAGGATTCGTGGCAGATGTCCCTGAATCTCCCAGCTAAATACATCGCTGGCAGCGCGGGCGCGGGCGACGCATTTTGTGCGGGCGTGCTCTACGGCCTGCACGAGGGCTGGGAACTGCAAAAGTGCTTGCTCACGGGCGTGTGCGTGGCCGCCGCGAGCTTGAGCCACCCGACTTGCACGCAAGGGGTGGGCAAGCTCGACGCTGCCATGGCCCTAGCCAAGAAATACAAGCCGCGCGCGCCGTTGGAACCGGAGTTTTGACCGGTTTGGGCGTTGTGCCCTTGCAAGCTGTCGGTTGTGGCCCACACGACAAATGGGGATGCCTTTCTGGTGGGTTGCTTGGGCATGGCGTTTAGCCTTTTTGGTGCCCGCTGCTTTGGCTGCGTCTCGCTACTAATTTTGGCAAGTAGTTGGGTGAGGTTGGAGGCAAAGCCCAGGCGGGTCCAGCTTAAGGCCCTGTTCGCAAAGGCAAACTGGTCGGCGCTTGCAACCTCTAGAGCTTCATCCGCATCCTTCGTCGCATGATACGCCGAATGATTTTTGCCGCCCTCGCTGTCCTTTACCTCCAGCTGGCCACTGACACCACCGCAGCTGCTGCTGATCGTCCAAATATTCTTTGGATTACCAGCGAGGATCATGGTCCGCAGCTTGGATGTTATGGGGACAAAAATGCCACCACTCCAAACTTGGATGCTTTAGCTGCGCGTGGATTGCGCTATCGCATGGCGTGGTCGTGTGCGCCAGTTTGCGCGCCTGCCCGCACCACACTTATCAGCGGCCTCTACCCGCCCAGCACCGGCGCGGAGCACATGCGCTCGATGGTGCCGCTCCCCGCCGGCTTCAAGATGTATCCGCAATTCCTCCGCGAGGCTGGCTACTACTGCTCCAACAACTCGAAGGAAGATTACAACCTCGCCAAACCCGGCCAAGTTTGGGACGAGTCTAGCGGTAAGGCTCACTACAAGAATCGGGCTGTTGGTCAGCCATTTTTCGCTATTTTCAACTCCACCAAGAGTCACGAAAGCCAAATTCGCACGCGTCCCCACACCGCCGTTCATGACCCCGCCAAGATCCGCGTGCCCGCCTACCATCCCGACACGCCCGAGGTGCGGCAGGACTGGGCGCAATACTACGACAAGGTCACCGAGGTGGACGCTGATGCGGGTCGGCACTTGAACGAGTTGGCCGCCGCCGGCCTCGCGGACGACACCATTGTCTTCTACTACGCCGACCACGGCTCCGGAATGCCACGCAGCAAGCGCTGGCCCTGCAACTCTGGCCTGCAAGTTCCCGTTGTCGTTCACTTCCCGGCGAAGTGGAAACATCTGGCCCCGCCGGAATACAAGCCAAGCGGCGTGAGCGACCGGCTCATCAGTTTTGTGGACTTCGCGCCGACTGTCCTGAGCCTTGCGGGTATTCAGCCGCCCGCGTGGATGCAAGGCCACGCCTTCGCGGGTAAGTTTGTCGCGCCGGCGCAGCCTTATATTTTTGGGTTTCGTGGGCGCATGGACGAGCGCATTGACTGCGTCCGCAGCGTGAGTGACGGCCGTTACGTTTACCTGCGCAACTTCATGCCGCACCTCTCGCAAGCGCAGCATGTGGACTATCAATTTCAAACCCCAAGCACGCGCGTCTGGTTCGACCTCTACAAATCCGGTAAGGCCAACGACGCGCAGTCCATCTTCTGGCGCACGCCCAAAGCGCCCGAGGAACTCTACGACCTCACGACCGACCCCGACGAAGTGAAGAACCTCGCCAACTCGCCGCAGCATCACGAAGTCGTCGCGAAATTTCGCAAAGCCCAATCTGACCTCGCCGCAAAAATCCGCGATGTCGGCCTTCTGCCCGAGGGCGAAATTCATTCCCGCTCCGCCGGCAGTGCGCCTTTCACGATGGGCCACGACGATACGAAGTATTCCTTCGCCCGCATTCAAAGCACCGCCGCCCTCGCCTCGAACCTCAAACTCGACGCGCTCCCGCAGCTCCGCCAATCACTCACCGACGCCGACAGCGCCGTTCGCTACTGGGCTGCGTTGGGCATATTGATGCGTGGGCAGTCCGCCGTGGACGCCGCACGCGCTGATTTACACACGGCACTTGCCGATTCTTCACCCTACGTGCGCATCCCGGCGGCGCAGGCTCTCGGGCAGTTCGGAGGCAAGGTGGACTTGGATAAGGCGTTGCCCGTGCTGCTGGAGCTGGCCGATTGGGGCCGGAGCGGCGTCTTCGCCTCCATTACAGCGCTTAACGCGCTAGGGGCGCTCGGGC
>VHDH01000201.1 GCA_016871445.1 Verrucomicrobiota bacterium
CACCGAGATAAGCGGGTACTCGATGGAGGCTGTCAATCGCCCGCACCTTTGCCCGATAAAGCACGCTGCAAAGACTGCTGATATCCGCCAACTGGCCATTCAAAGGTTCAACCGCATAGGGGAAGATGCGAGGCTGCTGTTTGATCTCGCCAAAGGTGAAGTCAAATCGGGGCGGCAATTCAACGGAGTGGTTGGTCGCGTCGCGCTTCAGGCGATCTAGTGCTTTAATCAGTTCGATGCTGAACGTAGCCGCGTTCATAGACCGGGGCGGCTCGGCACTAAGCATTTTCTCGGCGTAATCCATGAACAAATTCGCCAATACCGTGTTACTGCGAACGACCTCAATGTTTGCCTCGTTGGGATGGAGGCCCGTGGTCAGGCTCTGCAACTCGGTTCTCAACTGCTCCACGGCGACATCTTGATCGTCGTTGTCGTAAAAACTGTTGTAGGTGTAGTTGCCCGCCCCGCCCAAAAGACAGAGCGAAATGGCCCCTCCGATGACGATAAGCAAATTTCTTTTGATCCAGAGCATATGGGTCTGGGCTTAAAACCGGATCGGGTTCTTAAGTTGCAGGGTAAGACTGAAGGTGAAAGTGTGGTTGGTTGGATCCACCTGCTCAATCTTGTTGGTCAGAATCGTACCCTCCGGGAGGAACAGGTTAGTGACGGCCACGAAATTCGAGGCGAGATTATTAACAAACACGCTGTTGCCCTCTGGCGCGTAACGCAGAAGGTTCAGGGCGCGGCAGTTAAGGTTGAGAAACGCAATCTCACGTGGCCCGGCCGGCACGACTGGCTGTCCTGGCTGCGCACCGGAAATACCTGCTCCCATGCCCGAAGCTGGCCCGAGCGGCGCGCCGGGAAAGCCTGCTCCCAAGCCCGAAGCTGGCCCGAGCGGCGCGCCGGGAAAGCCCTGAGGAGCCGCTGCCATTCCGGAAGCCAACCTAGGCAAGCCACCATCTTCGGGGGGTATCCCCCCAAAAGGGGATGGTTGTCTGACGGCAGCCCCGGCAGCAGCCTCCAGCTTTTCAATCCATACAGCCGCCATGACTTCATCACCGGCGGACGTCACAGACGGCGCGGCACCGGGCGCGGCACCGCCATCTGCCGGAGCGGCGGAGGCTTCGCCTTTAACGCCGTGGTTAGTCTGAGCAGCGGTCAACACAGACTGGATGGAACTGAGGAGTTCACTCCACTGGCCACGTGAGGCCAACACTTCCTGATAAAGTTGCGTCCTGTTCGTGGCCGCGGTCATCTCAGCCAGTGCCACGTCTAACTCTTTTTTCTTCGCCTTGATTGGTTCCATCTTAGCTTTCAGATCCTGCAGTGCAATCTGCTTACGCCCGGCCAGCCAGCCGTAAAACCAGCCAAATGCCACTGTGGTCACGAGCAAACCTCCCACCGCGCCCACAAAGTAAAGTCGCTTAGCGTTGAACTGTTGCTGCTTTTGGTGGCTGGCCGGCAGCAGGTTCAGTTCCACCGGGCACTGCGCAAGGTTGCGGATGCCTAAACCGACGACCTCGCCGAACTGATGTGCTACCTTCGCCATGTCCTCGAGACTGATCTCAGGGTCAATTTGAATGTTACGGAACGGGTTGAAGTATTCCACCGTAATGGTGAGCTTTTCTTGGAAAAATTGTGCCGTGTAAGGCAGCAACGAAGCGCCGCCCGCCAAATACAATTTGGTAGGGGCTGCGCCGCCTTGCTGGCCCCGGTAAAACTGGATCGTCTGATTCATCTGTATGTGCAAGCGGGTCATCACCTGCCGCGCAATCTTCGAGATGAGCGCCTGCTGCGGGTTGCTGGGCTCCTCGTAGGCACCACCTAGGCTAACGAAGCCCTCCTCGATCTTCATCTTTTCCGCATCCTCCCAAGTCATATTTGCCTCAGTGGCGAAGTCCTGTGTGATGGAGTTAGCGCCGATGGTGATCGAGCGGGCATAGACCCGGCCACCCTCGAAAAAGAGCAGATTGCTAGAGCGCGCGCCGATGTCCAACAGCATCACGCACTCCTCAGAGTCACCGTAATTGAAACGGTAAGCGTTGCACAAAGTGGCGGACGAAACGTCGGCTATGCGCATTTCCAAGCCCGCCTGCTCCCCGACGTGGAAAAGGCTTTCAACCACCTCATTTTTTATGGCGACCAGCAGCACTTCCAACTCGCCGCTTGGCGCCGTGCCCATGATTTGGTAGTCCCATACGACTTCATCTAATGGAAACGGTACGTTCTGCTGCGCCTCGTATTGAATGATTTGGTTGACCTTGCCAGGATCGGTGGGAGGCAACTTCACAAACTTGGAAAAGACCTGAAAGCCCGGCGCGCAAACGTTGATGACATTGGCCTTAAACCCGCCCCGCACACCCTCCGCCAAGACGTCCTTAAGGGTCTGAAGCAACACCGCCTCACGCTCTCCTTCACCGAAAGCCGCCTGCCCCATGTCCCGCAGCGCGTAATTTTTGAGTCGCAGCGAGCCAGTCTCATTCGGCTCAAACTCCGCGACCTTCAAGGTCGTCGCGCCGAAATCAATGCAAAGAAATGACTTTGATTTTAGCATCGCACTAGTTCGATCACCGACGGTCCAATCTGAAGTCGAACTTTACTTACGGCCCGCTTTTCGTTGGCGATCTGAATGAGCGAATACCTAACGGAATTAATTAGATGGGTCAAATTATAAAACCTTTTCCATGCTGCGCCCTGCAGTAAATCCCGTAGTGCTCAGACTTTTCCCCGGAAATACTCGATGGTCCGCGCCAGCCCATCGGCTAGTTCTATGCGCGGCTCCCAGTTCAACAGTTTCCGCGCCAGAGTGATGTCCGGCTTGCGCTGTTTGGGATCGTCCTGCGGCAGTGGCTTGAAGACAATTTTGCTCCGTGCACCCGTGACCTTGATGCTTTCGCGGGCAAATTCGAGCATGGTCATCTCGCGGGGGTTGCCGATGTTCACCGGCAGAGGGTAGTCACTCATCATCAGCCGGTAGATGCCCTCGATGAGATCCGAGCAATAGCAGAAACTGCGCGTTTGCTTGCCTTCGCCGAAAACCGTCAGCGGCTGGTTCCGCAAGGCCTGACTCAAAAAAGCGGGTACCACGCGCCCGTCCTTGAGCCGCATTCGCGGTCCATAAGTATTGAAGATGCGGACAATCCGCGTCTCCAGCCCGTGTTGCCGATGATAGGCCATCGTAATCGCCTCGGCGAAGCGCTTCGCCTCGTCGTAGCAGCCGCGCGGGCCGATCGTAT
>VHDH01000202.1 GCA_016871445.1 Verrucomicrobiota bacterium
TTCTGGCACTACCCGCACTACAACGAGCATCCCTCCAGCGTCCCCAGCAGCGTCATCCGCAAAGGCCCGTGGAAACTCATCGAGACCTTCGACCCCGAAGGCATCGAACTCTACAACCTTGCCAACGACCTCAGCGAAACGAAGAATCTCGCCACCACCGAGACCGCGAAGACCGCTGAGCTTTGCCGCGAACTGGACGCCTGGCGCGTCGCCGTCGGTGCGGAGCGAATGCTGCCCAATCCTGACCACGATCCGTCCGTGCAACCGGCGAAGAAGAAAAAGAAAGGCGCCGAATGAGAAGCCTCCTCCTTGCCATCCTCGCGCTTCTCAGCGCACCGGCTTTCTCCGCAGAGCAGCGACCCAACGTCCTCTTCATCGCGGTGGACGACCTGCGCACATCGCTCGGCTGCTATGGTGACAAGTTGGCGAAATCGCCGAACATCGACCGCTTTGCCGCCACGGCACGCCGTTTTGAACATGCCTACACGCAGCAGGCCGTGTGCGGACCGTCGCGCACCTCGTTGCTTACCGGCCGGCTGCCGGACAACACGCGCGTGTGGCACAACCGGAACCTCTTCCGCGACACGTTGCCCAATGCGATCACGTTGCCGCAGCTTTTCAAGAACAACGGCTACCGGGCGCTCGCGTTCGGGAAAATCTTCAGCGGCGATGAGCAGGAACTCGATCCCGTCTCGTGGTCCGAGCCGGAGATTCTGAAGCAGCCCGGTTGGAACAACTACGCCCTGCGTGAGGGCGGGGGTCAGGGCAAGGGCGCGGCGTGGGAAGCCGCCGACGTCCCGGATGATGGCTACCCCGATGGCAAGCTGGCCGCGCTCGCCGTCGAGACGCTGGCGAAGCTCAAGCAGCAGGAGACGTCGTTCTTCCTCGCCGTCGGTTTCTTCAAGCCGCACCTGCCGTTCAACGCGCCGAAGAAGTATTGGGACCTTTACGACCCCGCCGTGTTCGCGCAGCCCGGGCAGACGCGCGTGAAGGGTGCGCCGGAAATCGCCTACCACACGCATCGCGAGCTCGGCGGTTACCGCGACATGCCGAAGGACGAGCACCTCGACGCCGCCACCACGCGCACGCTGCGTCACGGCTACCACGCCTGCGTGAGCTACACTGACGCGCAAATCGGCAAGCTACTCGCTGCGCTCGATCAGCTCGGCCTCGCGCACAACACCATCGTCGTGCTCTGGGGCGATCACGGCTGGTCGCTCGGCGAAAAGGACCGCTGGTGCAAGGCGACGAACTTCGAGCGCGACACCCGCGTGCCGCTGATGGTCCGCGTTCCGGGCATGGCGAAACCCGGCGTGCCCACGCGGGCGCTCGTCGAAACGGTGGACATTTATCCCACGCTCGCCGCCCTGGCCGGCCTGAAGCCGCCCGCCGACCTCGACGGACGCAGCTTCGTCCCGGTGCTGCAGGATCCCGAGGCACGCGGACGCGACGCGGTGCTGAGCCAGTTCAACCGCCCGTGGAAGGCGGACAGTTTCACCTCCATGGGCTACACGCTGCGCACGGAAACGCAGCGTTACACCCGCTGGGTCGAGTGGCCCTCGCGCAAGACGCTCACCGAGGAGTTCTACGATTACACTTCCAAGCAGAGCGCGACCCGCGATGGGGCGATGCTGATCGAAGAGGAAAACGTGATTGCCGATCCGGCTCATGCCGCGTCGCTGAAACGGTTGCGCGCCAGCATGGACGAGACCCTCGCCACGCGCATCAAGACGAAGGCGGAGGCATCGCCCGCCAAGGACTCAGCCGTCACGAAGAGGAAAAAGAAGAAGAGCCAGTGACCAACGGCCGCACTTCGAACCACAACCGAACGTGACCCCGACCGCGGAACAAATAGCCAGGCTCGAATCGAAACTCGAGGCATCCGGCATCTTTGAGTGGGTGCAACGCCGTTCGTCCGCAACCGTCCCCGCCCACAAATGATCCGCTCGCTTCCCGCCCTGCTGCTCGCATGGCTGCCGCTCGCTGCGTCCGGCGCTGGCGCTGTTTCAGCGGCCTCGCTTCAGTGGACAGAACTCGCCGCGCTGCCCGACAAACTCGGCGTGGCCAGCCCGTTCGTCGGCACGCACAAGGGCGCGTTGCTCGTGGCGGGCGGCGCGAACTTCCCTGGCAAGCCCCCGTGGGAGGGCGGCACGAAGGTCTGGCATGACACCGTCTTTGTGCTGGAAAAACCTGACGGTGCGTGGAAGACCGCCGGCAAGCTGCCGCGTCCGCTGGGCTACGGCGTTTCACTCAGCACCGAGGACGGCGTGGTGTGCATCGGCGGCAGCGACGCGCAGCGTCATTACGCCGACGTGTTCCTGTTGCGCTGGGAGAACGGCGAACTCAAGACTTCGCCGCTTCCATCCTTGCCGAAGCCATGCGCCAACTTCAGCGGCGCGCTGCTCGGCAACACCATCTACGTCGCCGGCGGCATTGAGACGCCCACGGCGACGAATGCGCTGAAAACGTTTTGGTCGCTCGACCTCGCCACAGCCCAACCGCAGTGGCGCGAACTCGAATCGTTGCCCGGTCCGGCGCGGATGCTCGCGGTGGCGGCGGTGCAGGACAAATCGTTCTTCCTGGTCAGCGGCGCGGAGTTGAGCGGCGATGCGCAGGGCAAGCCGGTGCGACGCTATTTGAATGACGCCTACCGCTATCAACCTGGTCGCGGCTGGAAACGCGTGGCCGACCTGCCGCGCCCCGCTGTGGCCGCGCCGACGCCCGCGCCCTCGCTCGGCCAGTCCACGTTTCTGGTGATGGGCGGCGACGATGGCTCGCTCGTGAACTTCCAGCCTCTCGACCAACATCCGGGCTTTCCGAAGACGATCTTCGCCTATCACACGATCACCGACACGTGGAAGCCGCTCGGTGAAATGCCCACCGCGCACGTGACCACCACGCTGGCGCGTTGGAACGGCGGCTGGGTGATGCCCAGCGGCGAAGTCCGGCCTGGCGTGCGTTCGCCCGCTGTCTGGACGATGCAGGCGTCGTTTCAGAAAGCCGCGTTTGGCTGGCTGAACTACGGCATGGTGCTGCTTTACCTGCTGGGGATGGTGTGGATCGGATTCGTCTGCTCGAAGAAGAACAAGAGTACGAACGATTTCTTCCGCGGCGGCCAGCGCATTCCCTGGTGGGCGGCGGGCTTGAGCATCTTCGCGACGATGCTCAG
Source organism: Verrucomicrobiota bacterium (assembly GCA_016871445.1). Lineage (GTDB taxonomy): Bacteria > Verrucomicrobiota > Verrucomicrobiia > Limisphaerales > SXTU01 > SXTU01. The sequence goes on from VHDH01000202.1 coordinate 3,170, forward strand.
CTCCATCACCTTCATGGCCATTCCGGCGGCGGCTTACACCGACGGCTGGAATCT
>VHDH01000203.1 GCA_016871445.1 Verrucomicrobiota bacterium
CTCACTCCGGCAGACACCCGAAGAACGTGAGACACTTTTCCCCGCGCGCCTCGCGCAGGAGCATGATCGCCAGCTCACGCGCGTGGTAATCCCCCCACATCGAGCTCTCGCCGTTGGGCACCTTCTGGCCGGGCGCGATGTAGTCCCAGCCGTTCGGCCGGTGATAGACTGAGTGCAGGATGAGGCCCTGATGCTTCGCGCTCGTGGAGAGATACGGCCCGGAGAAGAGCGTGTCCGCCACGGTCAATCCCGCCTGCCGGTAGCGCGCGCCGTTCTTCTGGTCGCCCTTCGCAGCGAGGTAACTGCCGAGGCGAATCAAGCCCTGCGCGGCAATGGCGGCGGCGGAGCTGTCCACCGGTTCTTGGGCATTGAGTGGGTCGGCGGGCTTGCTCAGATAGTTTGCCGGCAGCCGGTGCAAATTCGGCGCGCCGGTGTCCCACATCGGAATGCCGTCAGCGCAAGAGTTGGCGAGGTAGAAGTCGGCGGTGGCGGTGGCGGCCTCGACGAGCACGACTTCAAGTTGCGTGGAAGGGCGTGCTGCGCGAACCGGCTTGGACAACCAGCTCTGCCAAGGTCGCACCGCGCGCGCACTCGCTGAATCAACGTGTTCCCGAGGCACCGTGCCGAAAAACTCCAATTCCTCCGCAAACCCGCACACTGCCCAAGCCAGCCCGCGCGTCCAGGTGCTGAACGGCGCGTAGCCCTGCTGTGAGTTCGGACAGCGGAAGACGCCACTCGCCACGTTGAACACCGCCTCGTGCGCCGTGCGCCCGCGCACGTCGTAAGCATCGCGGCCTTCGCCGAAGTAGATGTTGTAGCGCGCGGTGTTCAGCGCGTGTTCCACGAGCCGTTGCAGCAGGGAAATCTTCGCGTCCTGCTCGCCCATCAGCGTGTGCCCGAGTTGGTGCGCCACGGCCAGCGAACGACACGAGCGGATGGTATCCACAAAGAGCGAGTGCGCGCCGTTGAAGCTGTGGATGAAACCCGTGCCGTCGGCGAGCTTGGTCCACCGCGCGGCCTGCACCGCGCCGCTGACCTTGAGCGCCAGTTCGTAAAAATCTTGCTCCCGATCATCTTGCGGGATGCGGCCCTCGCGCATCAGGCGCAGCAGATTACCGTAGGTCGAGACGTTGTTGAACCCGTGGTCATGCACGCCCGTGTGCGAGACATGCGACGCCATATGCCGCCGCGTGCCTTCGCGCCCAATGCGCAGGAACCGCTCATCGCCGGTGGCATCGAACTGGAGAATCGCCGAGCCGAAGTGAAAACCCTGGGTCCACTCCGTCCAGCCGCGTGAGGTGTATTTGCCCTTCACCGTGAAGACCGGCGTGCCGTTCTCCGGCTTCCACGATTTTTCGATGGCGAGGATTTTCTCCGCCGACAGTTCGAAGAGCCGGGTGATCTTCGGGAGAAGTTTTTGCGCGGTCAGCGTGGGGTTGATTTTGGTTGGCATGGGGGAAGGGAAGTAACACGTAACGCGTAATGCGTAGTGCGTAACCTGAGCGCGTGTCTTCTTACGTTTTACGCATTACGCATCATCTCAAAGCCGCCTCACATGAAATCCGCCGTCCACGTTGATCGTCTCGCCCGTGCTGAACGGCAGGTAGTCGAGGGCGATGGCAGTGACGGCGCGGCCGACGTCCTCCGGCGTGCCCCAGCGGCGGATGGGCGAGAGGCCGTCGGCGATGAGGCGGTCGTATTTCTCCTTCACGGGCGCGGTCATGTCGCTCGCGATGAGGCCGGGGCAGACTTCAAAGACGTTGATGCCGTGGTCGGCGAGGCGCGTGGCGTAGAGCTTGGTCATCATGCCGAGCGCGGCCTTGGCCATGCAGTAGTCACCGCGGTTCGTCGAGACAGCGTAGCCGCTAATGGAGGAAATGAAGATGATCTTTGGTCGATAACCGCCCGGTATAGTTTGGAGCGTTGAGGTTTGAGAGTTGGTTAGTTTGATCATCCACTTCGCCGCAAGCTGGCTGAGAAAGTAGGGCCCCTTCAAGTTCACCGCCATGAGCCTGTCGAAGTTTTCCTCCGTCGCGTCGAGCAAATCGGCGCGGCCGATCGAGGTGATGCCCGCATTATTCACGAGCAGATCCAGCCGAGCCACCTGCTCGCGCGTGAAGGTAATGAGCCGCTCGCGGTCAGTGGCTTTGCCCACGTCACCCTGGCAAATCTCTGCACGGATGCTTTTGCCCGCCGCCTGCGCCACCGCAACACATTCCACCGCCGTGGCCCGGGCGCCGTCCGCGTTACCAGCAAAGTTCACTATCAAGTCATAGCCCACCTTTGCTAACTCGAGCGCGATGCCGCGTCCGATGCCGCGAGAGGCGCCTGTGATGAGGGCGACGGGATTGTTTGCCATGTGCAAGCGGAACCTAGCTCAGACAGCCGTGCGCCGAAATGCAAAAGTGCCATGGCAACCCGTATGGCATGGCTGTGGGCAGCCCCCTTTTGATCTTGTTTTCCCGGGCAAGTCCACTCTTGCCAAAGCAAATGCCGCTCGGCACTTTACGCCCCGCTTTGCGCGGTTAGCTCAGTGGTAGAGCATTACCTTGACACGGTAGGGGTCGCAGGTTCGAACCCTGCACCGCGCACCACCCCTGCCCTTTTCGCCGGTTCACCTCACGGTAAACCGCCGCGTGAACTCTACAAAACCTGCCGCTTGTTTTCGCAACCGACCAATCAACTCCTTGTCTTTAAGCCGCCCGTCTGCACCAAGTTGGCTGCCGAGGCCGGGGATGAAAACGCGCTCGGGATAGATGTAGGCGTTGCGGTAGCCGAAAACCTGCTGCAGTTGCTCGACCGGCCGCAACGCGCCCCAAATGCCCGCCGACAGCCCAGTGAAGCACACTGGACGCCGCTCGAAGCTTTCCGGAAACTTCAGCAAGTCGATGAAATACTTTAGCACGCCGGGCATCGAGCCATTGTATTCCGGCGTCACGACGTGCAGGCCGGACGACTGCGTCACCAGGTCGTTGAAGGGCGCGAAGCTTGCAGGCTTCTCCGCGTAGGCCGCAGGCAGAAAAACCTCCGACGGCAACTGCGCTAGGTCCAGCACCCGCACGGGATAATCCAATTCAGCGTATAAGTTTTCGATCTGATGCGCCACAAGGCGCGTGCTGCTGCCGGGACGGTTCGTGCCAACGAGGAGAGTGATCATGGGAGTGGTTTATAAA
>VHDH01000204.1 GCA_016871445.1 Verrucomicrobiota bacterium
CGGCCGCCCTTGGGACGATCGCCCCGGCCCTCACTGCTGCGACCTCCGCGATCGCCTCGTCCACGGCCGCTTCGGCCTTCTGATTTGGCTTCACCGTCGCCGCTCTCGGTGGGCGCGGCGTCGGCGGCTTCGCCCTCGCTGGAGGCGACGGCTTCGCCGCGCTCTTCCATCGCGGCTTTGCGGCTCAGACGGACACGGCCTTTCTCATCTACACCGAGGCACTTGACGTAGATTTCGTCGCCCATCTTGACGACGTCATCGGTCTTGTTCACGCGCTTGCTGGACAACTCGCTAATGTGGACGAGGCCGTCCTTACCAGGCAGGAATTCCACGAACGCGCCGAACTCCTTGATCGTGACCACCTTGCCTCGGTAGATCTTGCCAATCTCCGCCTCGGCGCACATGCCCTCGATGGACTCTTTGGCGAGACGCATGCCGTCTTCGTTGACAGAGTAAATGTGAACTGTGCCGTCGTCTTCGATGTTAATTTCGCAGCCAGACTCTTCCACGAGGCGTTTGATGTTCTTACCGCCGGGTCCAATGAGCGCGCCGATCTTCTCAGGGTTGATCTTCACAGTCACGATGCGCGGGGCATACTTGTTCAGCTCCTTACGCGGCTCGGCGAGCGTGGCGAGCATGGAGTCGAGAATCTTAAGGCGCGCGAGGCGGGCCTTCTCCAGTGCCTCGGCGAGAATCTTGTGCGGCAGACCGCGCAGCTTGAGATCCAGCTGGAAGCCCGTAATCCCTGCCGTGGTGCCGGCGAACTTGCAGTCCATGTCGCCGAATCCGTCCTCCCAGCCGATGATATCAGTGAGCAGGCGGTAGTCAGAGATAACGTCATTATCATCGGTCTCGGAGCAGAGGCCAATGCTGATGCCGGCGACAGGCCGGATGAGCGGGACGCCTGCGTCCATCAACGCCAGCGTGCCAGCGCAGATGGAGGCCATCGAGGTGGAGCCGTTGGACTCCATAATCTCGCTCGTGACGCGGATGGCGTAAGGGAACTCCGCGAACGGCACCATCGGCTCTAACGAGCGCTCCGCCAGCGCCCCGTGACCGATCTCGCGGCGACCAGGACCCGTGATGCGGCCCGTCTCGCCAACGGAAAAGTTCGGGAAGTTATAGTGCAGAATGAAGTGCTTCTTGGTCTCACCGCCGGTCCAGGCGTCGTATTCCTGCGCGTCCTCGGTTGTGCTGAGAGTCGCCAAAGCGAGAGCCTGCGTCTCGCCCCGGACGAACACGGCAGAGCCATGTGCACGGGGAAGCAACCCGACCTCGCTGGAGAGCGCCCGGAGGTCGTCCACTCCGCGCCCGTCGAGGCGCTTGCCGTTGGTCATGATCATGTCGCGGGCGGCCTCTTTTTGGATGTAATAGAAAGCCTGCGAGACAGTGAACGGAGTAACTTTTTCCTCGCCGTATTTCTCAACAAGCTTTGCGCCAACTTCCTCCTGAATCGCCTTGCAAGCGGCTTCGCGCGCCAGTTTGCCTGGCGTCAGCAGCGCGGGAACGATGCGGCTGCCGGCGAGTTTCTTGGCGTCCTTAAGCACCTCCTCGGGGACGACGTTAAGCTTGATGTCACGCTTCTTTTTACCGCACTTGGCAGCGAGTTCCTTTTGGGCAGCGATGATAGGCTGAACGGCCTCGTGCGCGAAACGAAGGGCTTCATTGAACTCAGCCTCAGGAATTTCCTTCGCTGCGCCTTCGATCATCACCACGTCCTTCTCGTTGCCGACATAGACGAGATCGAGATCGCTTTCAGCCATTTGTGAGTGGGTGGGATTCGCGACGAACTCCCCGCCGACCCGGCCAACGCGCACCGCGCCCAGCGGCCCGGCGAAAGGAATGTCGCTGACCATCAGCGACGCGCTTGCGCCGACGATACTGAGGATGTCGGGGTCGTTCTCGCCATCCGCACTCAGGAGAACGGATTGGACTTGGACCTCATTGAACCAGCCCTTCGGGAACAGCGGCCGGATGGGCCGGTCGGTGAGGCGCATGGTAAGAATTTCCTTCTCGGTGGGGCGACCTTCGCGCTTGAAATAGCTACCGGGGAACTTGCCGCAGGCCGCGGCCTTTTCGCGGTAGTCCACCGTGAGCGGGAAAAAATCCTGGCCGTCCTTGGCTTTTACTGCGGCGACGGCGGCGGTAAGGATGATGGTCTCGCCGAGGCGGACCGTGACGGCACCGTCTGCCTGCTTGGCGAGTTTGCCGGATTCGATGATGAGGTTTTGGCCACTGACTTTGGCCGTGACTTGGACTGACATGTTTACTTCTGGTTGGTCGGCCCGATCACCCGGAGGAACTTCAGTGAGCAGCCGCGCAGGCGGATGCTGAATGAAATTTCCCCATGGTGACGAGCCGGTTTTACTGCGGCGGGATTGGTATAGGTCGGAATTAGGCGTCGCCGCAAAGGCCGCATAGCTCCGAAATGAGTGAAAGCCCCGCGTTTACTTGCGGAGCTTGAGCTTCTTGGTAATCGCCAGGTAACGTCCGTTATCCGTGGTTTGGAGGTAGTCGAGCAGCCGGCGGCGTTGGCCGACCATGATGAGCAGGCCACGGCGTGAACTGTGGTCCTTCTTGTTGCTTTGCAGATGCTCGGTCAGGTGATTAATCCGCCCGGTGAGCAGGGCGATTTGCACGTCGGCGGAACCGGTATCCTTGGCGTGCAACTGGTGGCTCGCGACGAGCTTTTTCTTGGTCTGTGCTTCCATACGTTCGTTTGTCGAATAAGAGAACGAAATTACTTGGTTGACGGCTGTATGTAAAGCCGTTTTTAAGGCCCCACTCACTGAGCCGCGCGAAGCTAAAACTAGCCGCCACCAACTGCGATTCAAGTCGGGAGCTTGCGGGGAGATGTTGGACATCAAGAACGTCTCGCGTTGCGCCTCGTGCCCGTAACGCGTGCCAATCGCATAGTTCGGTGCCATGTGGCCACGGTCAAAACCGCTGCCGGTGTAATCGTCGTGCGTTGCGCTGCGCGTCCTCGTGTCCGTGGTGAACTTGCTGGGCCGTTTGGCAGTGGAGCCAATGGAGATACTGCCCACGCTGAAAGCCACCCGGGCGG
>VHDH01000205.1 GCA_016871445.1 Verrucomicrobiota bacterium
CTTCACCGACGCCGACGCGCGGAGCAGGAACGGGTTCGAGCGATCCGCGCGCACGCCGCGCTCGGTGTATTTCTGCGGCAGGCCCACGAAGCCAAACGCCGGCTCGGTGTAAGTCTCAACCGGCGCGCCGACGGTGAAGTTCCAGTTCGCCGTGGTGCCGATGCCCTCGAAAATCTCCACCTGCACGGCGTCTTTGGGCAGCTTGCTCACGTCGAGCTTAACGACCGGCGGGACGAAGGTGAAGCGCGTCGCCATGGTCTTCGCGTCGAGCGCGCGGCGGTGGATGGCGACCTCGTTGATGAGACCGTTGAACGTGCTGCCCGCTTGCGCGCCCATCGAGGAACCAATCCACACCTCGTCGTCGTCCACGACCGGCGCGGCGTCGGACTGGCCGCCCATGTCCCACTTGCCTTTGACCTCGATGCCGTCGAGGTAACCCTTCACGGAAGCGCCCTTGCCAAACGTGTAAGTCACCGCGACATGATGCCAGCCGGAGCCAGGGAGGAAGCCGTCGTTGGCCGTCCAGCGGTGCCAGTTTTTGTCGGCGTCTTCCTTCGTAGCTTTACCCTTTGTGGGAGCCGCGCCCTTTTCAGCGTCGCGGAAGAGAAAGCTCACGCAAGCCGCGCCGCCTTCGCCGTGCAGGCGCAGCGCGTAGTTCTGATTGTTCACCTCGAAGCCCTTGTTCCCCGTGCGACCCTTGCCGACGACATAGGCGTATTGCCCATCCTTGAGGCTGTTCACAAACACCCACGCCTCCAGCGTGATGGCGTCGCCCTTCGCAAAGTCCAGCGGGCTGCTCGCGCCGGGATCCTTCACGCGGATGAATTGGCCCTGGCCGCTGAAGCCCGCTGCCGCGCTGTCCGGCTCGAACTCCGGGAACTGCTCACTTGGCTGCGCGCGCTGGCCGATGGCGACCTTGCCCTCGACCGCGCCGTGGAGCAGCGGGGCTTTCGCGCCGGGCGCGGAGTTTAGCACGGTCGCGCCAGAGTCATTCAACCGCCAGTAAGCGACGGGCTTGTCCGCCAGCACGAGGTCGGCATAACGGGAAGGCTTGGAGGCGGCGGCCGCGGTGGCCACCAACGCGGCCAATAGTAGGCCGGCGGAAAAACGGAAGGCGTTCATGGTATTCCTTCGGGCCATCAATAGACGATGACAGCATCGTGGGGACTCAAGTCCAGTCTGTAAATAGCCCGGTGGGGCTAAAGCGGGCAGAGCGTAAGTTCAGGGCCGGACGATGCTGGCCGGATGGCTGTGGTGGCCGACCGGGTTCGGCTTTGAACGCTGAGCTTGTCTTCACGTGTTCTTTTACCGCGTTCTCCGCCACCCCAAACACACGGCTCCAAATGCCTCAGCAACAACCGGCAGCTCTCCGTCGCTACCCGGTTGTATCTGGACGACAACGGGGGTGTGTTTCCCCAATCTTCATCGCCCGCGGATCGCCGCTGATCCGCCGGTGGCCCAGTGCATCGTGCCGGCACCGAACGATCTTTGGTGGGTGGGTGCCTGGGTGAAAATTCATCGCGCGCTGTGGCCCGACACCTCGCGCGCACGATCAGCGGGTTCGTTGACGGACACGCCGAGAGCATGAAGCCCAGTGGCATTGGCCTGCAATTGCCCTTGGCGACTCGAGCTCCCTTTGGGACCGCCAGTAATCTCCCACCGCACGCTTGGCACACCGCGGAACCTTTGCCAAACTCCGCGGCCATGAACACTTCGTCCCTGTCCCGGCGCCAATTCACCCTCGGCGCGGCCGCTGCTGCCACGCTCGCCGCGTTGCCTGCCGCGGAGCCGGTGCGCAAGCGCAAACACAAGCTCGGCTTCGACAACTTCGCCGTGCGCGCCATGAAGTGGAACGCCCGTCAGCTCATTGACTACTCGGAAAAGCTCGGCTGCGACTCCCTCTTCATCACCGACTTCGGCCCGCTCGAAGGCAAGCACGATGACACCGCCCTCGCCGAAGTCCGCAAATATGGTGCCGACAAAGGCATCACCATTGAGCTTGGCTCCTGGAGCATCTGCCCGACGGCGAAACGCTTCAAAAAGGACTGGGGCACCGCCGAGGAACATCTCGCCCTTGGCCTCCGCATGAGCAAGGCGATTGGCTCGAAAGCCTTTCGCGTCATCCTCGGCGGACAGGAAGATCGCAGCACCGACGGCGGCATCGAGGCCCGCATCGCCGACACCGTGAAGGTGCTCAAGTCCCAGCGCAGCCGCGCCCTCGACACCGGCGTGAAGGTCGCCGTCGAGAACCACGCCGGCGACATGCAGGCCTGGGAGCTGAAGGAACTCGTCGAGTCCGCCGGCAAGGACTACGTGGGCGTGAACTTCGATTCCGGCAACGCCGCCTGGACCCTCGAAGACCCGCTCGCCAGCCTCGAAACCCTCGCCCCCTACGTCCTCACCACCAGCCTGCGCGACGACATGCTCTGGGAATCCGCCAACGGCGTGACCGTGCAGTGGACCGCGATGGGCGAAGGCTGCGTGGACCTGCCCGCCTTCTTCGACCACTTCGAGCGGCACTGCCCCGGCGTGACCGTCCACATCGAGACCATCTCCGGGTTTTCGAAGGAGTTCCCGCTCTGGAAGCCCGACCTCTGGAAAATCTTCCCGAAAGCAAAAGCCGCCGACCTCGCGCGCTTCCTCGCCCTGGCCAAGCGCGGCAAGAAGATTGAACCCTTCAAAGCCCCCGCCGGTGCCGACCGCGCGAAAGCTGAGCAAGACTACCAACGCGGCGAAATTGAGCGCAGCATCAAGTATTGCCGGGAAGTGCTGGGCTTAGGGCTACGGGCGCCAAAGAATAACGCCTGAGTCAGCCGCGCTGACGGGGTCCTCCCAATGGCGCCACTCGCCCACGGGTAAATCGCGCAAGTCAAATTCCCCGCAGCGGCTCCGGTGCAGCCGCAAAACTGTCCAGCCTCGCTCGCGGTCCACTTGCGCGTCCGCCGCGTGACAAAAACGATCACAGTTTTTGCGCCACTCCTTGCCGTGCGCCGCAACAAAAACCCTTGCCAAAATTCACTC
>VHDH01000206.1 GCA_016871445.1 Verrucomicrobiota bacterium
CAGGGCTGCGTCTCCACGCTCTTCTTCGGCTGGCTGGCGCTCTATTTGCCGGAGCTGTTCCCCACGCGGGTGCGGGCCACCGGCAGCGGCCTCGCCTACAACTCGGGTCGCTTCGCCACCGCCGTCGGCGTGCTATTCGCCGGCTTGCTCTTTACCGCGCTCGGCGGCGACTACGCCAAGGTCGGCACGATTTGTGCGATGATCTACGCGCTTGGTCTCGTCGTCATCTGGTTCGCTCCAAATAACACTCAACAAAACCTTGAAGCGTGAAACACGGGTTACTCATCGCCGCGCTCTTCACTCTGTTGGAGGCATCCCCATGCGCTGGGTTCGACCTGTTGGGTATCTCGGTCACGCCACACCAACAGTCGCCCAATATGCGTTACTGGCGCGCACCGGATCCGGAGCTCGGCGCGCGCGTTGAATTGTTTTTGCGGCACGACGGGACGATTCCCTTAACGCTGTCCAAGGACTTCCGCGCGTTGTTCGACGGCCTAGCCCCGGCTGATTTAATCGCCAGCAAAGCCTGGACTTGGCACGACACTCCGGCGGCCCGCACGAATGAAACTCTTACATTGCCGCCGGGCGCGCTCACCGTGTGGACCTTCAACTCGCGGGGCTCCAATTGGGGTGCGGGAACGACTCATTCACTGACGCTCGAAGATGCGAACACGAAGCCCCTTGCGTTGCGATTGGAGACTCCGCGCGCGTGGCTCTCGGCGGTGACTTTCCTCGGCGATGGCGACGCAGTCCGGCCGACGAGAGCCATCGTCCATGTGGCCAATGAATCGGGACAGCCGCGCACGCTCCGCGCCTGTCGGCTCTGGCTGCCCACAGGCAACGCCGACTTTCGCGCCCTGCATCCACAACCTTGGAGCACAAACCTCAACGGCTTCCCTGCGTCGCGTGTCGTGTCGTCCGGCAGCAGAGGCGGATTCGTCGTCGAGACTGGACCCCTGCCGCTAACTTACTGTGCGGTAGAAGTGGAGACAGTTGGTCCGGATGCCAAGGCCACGTCGCTTTGGGCGCACCTTCGTATCAAACGGGAAATCTTTGACCTCAGCGGCGGGTGGGTTGCCTCAAAACTCGGCACCAGCAATACGCTGCACGCCGAGCCTTACCTGAAAACGCTGCGCCGAATGCACATCAACAGCGGCATGCATCAGGACGTCCCCGGTTACTCGAACACCGAGTTGTTCACGAAGTATCCGCTGAAGTATATGAACCGCCTGCAGCCGTCGGAGCGTTATGACACGGACGCGATGCTGCCGCGGATTCATGCGGTGGAATTTCAAGGCGAGCCACAGTATGGCGGGGGCCGGCCGGTGCCACCCCAAGAAGTGTTCACCAAGTTCCTTCCTTACGGCCCGACGCGTCTGCCCACGAGTGTCACCCACAGCGAGGAACGCGTCTGGCGTTACTACGCGGGACTCTCGGATTATCCCCATTACGACGCGTATCGCGTCTGCGCGCCAGCACCCGACGTCTGGAGCCAATACGAACGTTGGGGCGCCAATCGCCTCCGTTGGGCGGCGCCGCTCGAAACGATTGGCGACATGACCCGGAGCTTGCGCGAACTCAATCGCCCTCGCCCCATCGCCTATTGGTCGCAGGGCGCGCACGCGGGATGGGGTCAAAGTGGCGGACGCCGGCGCACCTCGCCCACGCCAGATGAACTGCGCGCCCAAGCGTATCATGGACTGGCTTCGCGTATTACGTCGCTCTACTGGTTCAACCTGAGTTTGCAATCGCTGGTGAAGTTTCGCGACCTCATCGAACCGATCACGCGTGTCAACCGGGAGATTCGGCTGATGCAGGACCTGCTGCTCGAAGGCGACGCGTTCGATTACCGCCGGGAACTTCAGAATGGCCAGCTCTCTTGGGACCTCGCTTCCGTCGCAGGGCCGAATGGGGCGCTGCTCTTTGCCAACGACTTGGCCTACGAACCGGACCTTGCCGAGAAGGTTTTTAAATTCACCCCGCGCGACGGTGTGTTCACCTTCCCGCTGCCCGCTTACCTCGCCAAGCCTGCCGAAGTCTTTCGCCTCGATGCGGACGGAACGTATGATGTGAAGTTCTCGCTCACGGATGGTCGGATTACGCTGCGCGACCGGGTGAATGTAGCGGGCAGCTACGTCGTTTCTGCGCGGCCGGGGCTCCGCCGCGATCTGCAGGCGAGAAACGCCACGCTCATGGCATTCGAGAAATCCTTTGGTTTCGATCCCGCGTCGAACGACCCCGATTTTGCCGCCCTTCAGCGTTTGCTGCAATGAAAGCGAAAATGCCGATTCGCCGCTCCATCCTCGCTGCTGCCGGAACTGCCTCCGCACTGACCACCTCCACAGCCCATCGGAAAATCCTACGCGTCGCCGCAGTTCAAATGATCTTCGCCGACTCCACTGACGGCAACGTGGAGAAGATTGAGCGTGCCGCCATCCAAGCAGCGATTGAAGACGCGGACGCCGTGCTGTTCCCGGAATGCGCCACCACCGGCTATGCGTGCGACTTCGGTACACTGAAGCCGACCGCCATCCGCCAGGCGCTTCGCGCTGTCTCGGCCATCGCCGCCAAACTCCGGGTTAATCTGCTCGTGGGCAGTCCAATCTTCGCCGGACGAAAGCTCTTCAACGCGCTGGTCGTTTTCGACCGACGCGGGCGGCTCATCCACACCTACGCCAAGTGTCAGCTGGTGGAGGCGGATCGCCAGTGGTTCACGCCCGGCAACGGCCTTTCCCTCTTCGCGATCGATGGCGTCCCGGCGACGGCCATCATCTGCCACGAGCGTCGCTACCCGGAACTCGTCCGGCTGCCCGTCATGGCTGGCGCCCAGATTGTTTTTCATCCCAACGCCGGCATGGATGCGCCAGCAGTTTCTCGCGCCAAGCGTCGCGGTCGGGACGGCATCCCCGTCCGCGCCTTCGAGAACGCCGTCTATTACGTCTTCGCCAATTCCGTGGGACCGCAAGGCGGCGGCAAATGGTCGGCCGGTGATTCGAAGATCGCGGCGCCGGACGGTTC
>VHDH01000207.1 GCA_016871445.1 Verrucomicrobiota bacterium
CGCGGGTAAATAAATATTTCCCAACTCATCTCCGCCTCCGCCGCTTCTCCCGCGTTTCGAAGAACTTTCCCAACACCGCCGCATAAGGTTGGTCGGTCTGCAGTTGTATGGTATCTATCCCGATCGTGCGGAAAGCCTTGCGTAACGAGCCTTGAAAGAGCATTTGCTGCTCCGCGAAGGCGGCCCGCTGCCGAGCATTGCCGGTCTGGACTTCGACCACCTCGCCGGTTTCGGCGTCCTTGAGAATTAGCCGACCCAAGGCCGGCATTTCGAGTTCGTAGCGGTCTGTGATTTGAACAGCTACCAAGTCATGGCGGCGGTGCATTTGCCGCAGCGCGATCTGGGTGGTGATCGCAAGCGGATCAACGGCCGGCAGGGGCGCGCGGCTTCCGCTCTGGCTGCCAAACCGCACCGGGGAACGAGCTTCGAGGAAATCTGAGAGCATCACGACTACGGACTTGTGCGGCAGCACTTGGCTGACGAAGTGCAACGCTCCCGGCAGGTTGGTACCGTGTTGCTTTGGCTCGAAAAAAAGGATTTCACGAATGACGCGCAACACATGGCGGCGCCCCTTGCGCGGCGGGATGAACTTCTCAACTGCGTCACTGAACAGCACGAGACCGACTTTGTCGTTGTTGCGGATGGCAGAGAAGGCGAGCACTGACGCGATCTCGGCGGCCAACTCGCGCTTGGATTGCTCGCCCGAGCCAAAAAGGCCAGAGCCGCTAAGATCTACTACCAACATCACAGTCAGTTCTCGCTCCTCAACGAATTTTTTGATGAACGGGTGGTTCATGCGCGCTGTAACATTCCAGTCAATCGCGCGTACGTCGTCTCCGGGCTGATATTCGCGAACCTCGTCGAAGTTCATCCCCTGCCCTTTGAACACGCTGTGATAAGCACCCGAAACAGACTCTGACACGAGCCGATTAGTTCGGATCTCGATCTGTCGAATCTTCCTGAGCAATTCGCGGGGAATCATCGGAGTAAGAAACTCAAATTTCTGTATGTGGAATTGGTCAATAATTTGCTAATTCCCGATTAGACAACGGGGGGGAGTCACGACCTCATGCACATAATGGCTTCATGTTCCTATCACTAGGCTTACTCGGTGTGGACATTTGATGCGGGCATTGCACTGACAACATTCTCGCTTCTTGAGCGCAATCCCATTCCACATGGCTAATCAATTAACACCGGTTTCAGACGTCCCATCTGCCGGATGTAGAGAATGTGCCAAATGGAGCGCTGGTCACTCACGGCACTGGCAGCTCATCGAAAATCTTTTGGATTACTGTCTCACTTGTCTTGTCTTCGGCCTCGGCCTCATAAGTAATGGCGACTCGGTGACGCAGCACGTCCATGCCGATACTCTTGACGTCCTGTGGCGTCACATAACCTCGGCCTTTGAGAAATGCGTAGGCCTTCGCGGCTAACGTGAGCGATATGGTTGCTCGTGGTGAAGCGCCAAGTTGAATGAGGTCCTTAACGTTGATCTTGTACTTAGCCGGATCACGCGTGGCACATACTAAGTCCACGATGTAGTCTTTTACCTTGTCGTCCACGTAGATGTCGTTGATGACTTGGCGTGCGGCGAGGATGGTCTTGGCTTCGACTACCGGCTGCGCAGACGGCAAGCCGCTGGTGCGGGCCATGAGGTCGAGAATTTGCCGCTCCTCCTCGCGCGTCGGGTAACCAATTTTAAGCTTCAGCATGAAGCGATCCACCTGCGCCTCGGGTAACGGATAAGTCCCTTCCTGCTCGATGGGGTTTTGCGTGGCGAGCACCAGGAACGGCTCCTCCAGCTTGTAGCTTTGGTCTCCGATGGTGACCTGCTTCTCCTGCATCGCTTCGAGCAATGCGGACTGGACCTTGGCGGGCGCGCGGTTGATTTCATCAGCGAGGACAAGCTGCGCGAAGATGGGGCCAAAGCGCGTGGTAAAGCCGCCAGACTGCGGATTGTAAATTTGCGTGCCGATGACATCGGCGGGCAGCATATCGGGCGTAAACTGCAGCCGGGAAAATTTCACATTCAGACACGACGCGAGGGATTTGACGGAGAGCGTCTTGGCGAGTCCAGGAACGCCTTCGAGCAACACGTGCCCGTTAGCGAGCAGGCCGATAGTCAGTCGCTCGACCAGGTATTTTTGGCCGATGACAACCTTGTTCAACTCGGCGAAGAGCGTTGGGATAAAAGCGGAGGCGCGCTGTACTTCCTCGTTGATGGCGGAGATGCCGGTATTCATGTCATGCAAAGATTACCCGGCAAAAGACCACGGCGGAAGCCTGAGCGTTCGAAAAAACTAGGTGGGGCCAGATCCATGGAAGTCAGCGTATTGTGAGAAATCTGTCAGGCAGCGATCATGTCTGGACGCACCGGTAGGTCTTGAAAGCGATAGCCAAATCCAGTCCCGCCCAGCGTGCGTAAGTCCACCTCGCCACCGCGCCTCTGGTAGAGGCCCGGGTGCACCGTAGCCTCCAGGCGCGAGGCTTCCGGGTAAAACTGCATCGCGTTCGTCTCCACGCCCATGATGGTGCCGGCGTGCGCGGCGAGCAGGACGTGCGGCACCTGCGCGAGCATCGGGTTAGTGAGATCTTGCACCATAATTGCCATCCCATGCGCCTTGGCCCAGCAGAGCGAGAGCAGCGCGCCAGTCTGTGTCTTGCAAGTCTTGAGCGCCACTCCGGTCCAACCCAGTTCTCGCCCGAGCGCGACATGCCTCCAGTCGTGTGCCGACTCGTCTAGAAAGAGCGGCTTGCGCGCGCTGACGCTGTGCGTGTCGATGCGGTGCTTTTCCAACTCATAAGGAAAGGGTTGCTCAACGTAGAGCAACATTCCATAAACGCGCGGCTGCTCGTCGCGCAACCGATCGAGAATCTCGTTAACGTAGGCAGGGT
>VHDH01000208.1 GCA_016871445.1 Verrucomicrobiota bacterium
TGTCTACGATGGGCGGGCGCTTTGCCCCAGCAGCGGCAACCGGAAAGGCGGAGCAAGCGGCAGCCATCGCCAAAAACTCCCGGCGGTCCACCGTGTCATGGACTGCGGCGGCAAGCGGAGCGCGACGTCGCTTTGGCGTGGTGAGCAAGACTGCTTCCTTCCGCTCCGAAAGCGCCGTCGCCGCTGCGCTCTGCCGGCGCAGTCCAAAAGCCGGCCGGTTCATGGCAGCGCCACCTTGTGACCGTTGCGCTCCGCGTTGCCGGCCTTATCGCGCGCGGTGGCGAGAAGTTCCTTGGCGGCGGGAACGGTGATTTCCCAATCCACGACGCCGGCGTTCTGGCTCCTGATGCTCGCGCGCTGGCCGTTCACGGAGACTTCCGTCACCTCGCCGTTGTCCTGCGTCACGCCGCGCACGAGCCACCGGCCGTCGGCCTGCTTGCGGGCGGTGAGGATGACCGTGGCGGGCGGCAGGTCGTCCACCGGGTCCAGCAGTTCGGGCCACGGGATGTTCTTCACCTCGGCCACGCGCGATTCGTTGCCGGTCAAATCCTTCTCGCTGCGATATTCTAGGCCGTCCGCGCCGAAGTCCTTCGCCGCTGTGCTCGCCACTTTCGCCGTGCGGCCCGCACCGAACCAGTCGTGCAGATAGACCGGCACGCCCGTCGCCGACTTCGGCGTCGGGCGCGGGCCACCGCCGCGATTCACGAGCGAGCGCGACCGCTCGCCGCCGCGCCAGTTGGTGATGCTCACGTTGCGGAAGTGCGACTCCGCCGTGCCGCTGGCGTTGTCGTCGGTGATTTGGATGAGCGGCATGGAGCCGCCGGGGTTCGCGTCGAAGTTCAGCCCATCCACCGTGACCGTGCCGTATTGCTTGCTGTCGTCGTCGTGGCCGCGGTTGAACGGCTCGGCCCCCGTGTTCGCGATGAGAACGTCGCGATACACATGGCGGTCGAAGTGCGGGTGATACACGCCATAGGCCGCGTCGCGCACGTGCAGGCGTTCGACGAGCAGCGACGGCACCTGCGGGCGGAAGGCGTAGTGGACGTTCCACGCCTTGAAGTCGCGCACGATGAAGGGATGCCGTTTGTCCGGCCCGACGCGGTTGACACCCTCGCCCAAGTTGAAGGCATACACGCCGGCCTCACTGTGGGCCTCGTTGCTGTCGAAGCGGATGAACGGCAGCGTGCGGATGTCCGTGGCGCGACGCGAGCCGTCGGCTTGGAGAATTTCCATTTCCAGCGACACCGAGCGCGAGGGCGTCGCTTCGTAGCGGTAGCCATAGTGCGCGTTCTCGACCGAGACATTGCGCGTGAAGGTGTTCAGGCTGCTGGCCCACCAGAACGCTGCGCCGTCGTTGGCGTCGAAGGGCAGCACTTGGCCGGGCAACCGCTTCCCGCGCCGCGCCTGCACGCCGAGGTTGCGGTCCAGCACGTTGTGCGTCTCCGTGCCGTCTTCGAGGAAGAACCCGTGGCCCACGCTGCGGTAGCCCACACAGTCGCGCACCACGAGGAACTGCGTGCCGTGAATGGTAATCCAGCGGTTGGCGCTGTCCCAAATCGAGGCCCCGATGACCGCGCTGCCGCGCATGGTGGAGCCCGCGAGGTGGAAGTGGATGGAGTAACGACCGAGCATGCCTTCCTTGCCGAGGTGGCGGAACTCCGCGTAGCTGATGCCGCCCGCCGAGCCGCGATGATACATCGTGTGCCCGCGCACGCCGTCCGGCGCGGCGGACTCTATGGTGACGTTGCGGCTGAGATTGGCGACCTCGCCGCGATACTCGCCCGCGCCGCGGTGCTCGAACTCCAGCGGTTGGTCGAGCGTGAGCTTCGCGCCCGCAAGCGCCTTGATGATTCGTTCCTCCGTCTGCATGCCCTTGCCGTAACCGGAACGGCTCGTGGCCGTGACGATGACGCGGTCGCCGACGCGCCAGCCAGTCGGAGCTTCCTGCAGCGTGACGTCCGTCCCGCCCTTCGCCGTGGTGGTCTCGAGTTTGAGCCAAGTGCGGTTCATCGGCGCGCCGTGGAAATCCATCCGTGCCCGACACGCCACGATGGCGGGACAAGACTCCTTGTCCATGCCGTCAACATGGTGCAGACGAATGAGCGCTGTTACCCCGGCGGGAATCGGCTCGGTCGGCGTGCCGACTTCGAGCGCGGGCAGCGGCGCGCCCGCCGCGCCGTCGGGGAGGTGCGCGTCGCACGCAAAGCCGTCCTCCGAGTAGCGATCACCGGCTTGGACCTTCAGGAGCCCAACGTTGAGGCGCGTGCTGCGTTCGCGCGAAAAGGCCAGCGTGCCGGCCACGTTGACCCCGCGGATGACGGCATCCGACTGGACGTCATATTCCACGCGATGGCCCGCGCGGATGAGCACGCGCGCGCCCTCGCCGGGCACCTGCCCGCCCGTCCACGTCGCAGGTGCGGACCAAAGGCCGCTGCGCGCGGAGCGGATTTCCAGCGGGCTGGGCTGGGCAAAGCCGGTGAGTTGGCTGGTGAAGGCTGCGAACAGAAAGCAGACCAAAAAAGAGCGGTGCGCGTGCATGGGTTTCGGCGTTCCAACCTCAGACGTGGTCGGGCCTTGTGAGTTTCATTGACCCGAACGGCCGTCCAGCCAACCTCGTCAAATCGCGAAGTCGTTATACTCCGGCTTCACCAACTCCGTGGGCGGGTAAAGCATCCCGGCGGCGACGGTCGCGTTGGTGCCTTGCTCGATGAGGATGAACGAGCCGGTCAGGCGGTTCCCCGTGTAGGCGTCGAAGACCA
>VHDH01000209.1 GCA_016871445.1 Verrucomicrobiota bacterium
GCCGCCCAAGCTCAACCTGTGGCTGATACGCTTGCCCGCCGCGTTGCTGAAATGGAATGGAGTCAATCCTTGACCCGCCAAGCCCTCGTTCGACTCGCCAAAAGCCACGCGGATTTCGCTGACGCTAAAACCCTTAGCTCGCAACACGCCCGCCGAGCTGAACGCCTCGTCCTTGCGCTTGACCGTCTCACCGCTCCTATGGACAAGCTCGTGCTCGCCAACCTAGAGCCGGACTTGAAAGAACTCTTCTCCCTCGCGCAATCCCGTCCCGACTTCGCTCCGGAAAAGTTTGCCAAAGCGCTCGAACAACTCGCAAAAAAACTTTAACCCCTTGCGCAGGGGAGACTACGCGATGGGCTCAATTTCACTTTCACTCGGCTTCCTTTCAGGCGCACAAGCATCATTTC
The DNA here is from genome assembly GCA_016871445.1 of Verrucomicrobiota bacterium. Lineage (GTDB taxonomy): Bacteria > Verrucomicrobiota > Verrucomicrobiia > Limisphaerales > SXTU01 > SXTU01. The sequence continues at coordinate 408 of VHDH01000209.1, forward strand.
GGAATCGGTGAGACACTTACCATCTTGTCTCTTCCCCAGAATTGCATGAGCCAAACTCAACCAGCGTTTTTGGCCTACAAACGTTCCCGGTTTTCTGCGCAACTACCACTCGAAACGCTTTACAGTCCGTCGCACGCTTGGGCGGCGCGGCAAAAGGACGGATCATGGCGCGTGGGCATTACCAAGTTTGCCACTCGAATGCTTGGAGACATGGTCGAGGCTGGCTGGGAAGTAGAGCCGGGTGCGAAGGTCGCCTGCGGGCAGGTGGTTGGGTGGGTCGAGGGCTTCAAGGCTATATCGGATGTCTATTGCATCGTGGACGGCGAGTTTCTGGGTGCGAACCCACTCCTAAAATCCAAAATTACGACCGTGAACAAAGAACCGCACGGTAACGGCTGGCTTTATGCCGCCACTGGCTCGCCTGAGTCCCGTTGTCTCGATGTGCACGCCTACGTGAAACTTCTGGACAAGACGATTGACAAAATTTTAGAGCGGGAGCACGCAGAGGAGAAATGAGGTGTTTCGTTTTTAGTATCCATTACTCAAACCCCTTTTCGTTTACCCTGCAACCGCGGCACCAACCATACATTAAACTCTCATTGACGAGCCCTCTTCCCTCATGACCAAAGCCCGCTATCTCATGCTTGGCGGCTTTCTCGGCGCCGGTAAGACCACCGCCGTTGCCAAGCTTGCCGAACGTCTCACTGCGCAAGGGCTGCGCGTGGGCCTGATCACCAATGACCAAGGCAAGGAACTCGTGGATACCGCCATGCTTCGTTCGCGCGGCTTCGCCACGGAAGAAATCTCCGGCGGCTGCTTCTGTTGCCGCTTCAACTCGCTGATGGACGCGGCCAACAAGCTCAAATCCGACGCTTGTCCCGAGGTCTTCATCGCTGAACCCGTCGGCAGTTGCACCGACCTCGTCGCCACCGTCACCTACCCGCTACGTCGCATGTATGGTGATCAGTTTTTAATCGCGCCTTTGAGCGTACTCGTTGACCCAGTCCGGGCTCAACGTGTGCTCGGGCTCGCATCTGGCGGGCAGTTCTCCGAGAAGGTGCTTTACATCTACCGCAAGCAGCTGGAGGAAGCCGACCTCATCGTCATCAACAAGCGCGAACTCCTCGGTGCCGCGCAGCTCGATCGCTTGCGCTTAAAGCTTTCCGAGACCTTCCCGCGCGCCAAGGTGCTCGCCGTTTCCGCCCGCACCGGCGCGGGCCTTGAAGACTGGTTTAGCCAGATCACCGCGACCGAGCAGATCGCGCGCGTGGCGATGGATGTGGACTACGAAGTTTATGCCGAAGGCGAGGCGCTCCTTGGTTGGCTTAACGCGACGGTCACGCTTTCAAACCAAAAGGGCTTCAACGGTAACCAAGTCATTCGCGACCTCGCCGACGCATTGCGCCGCCTGCTCGCGGAAGCGAAGGCGGAAGTCGCGCATTTGAAAATGACCTTGGAGCCGGATGATGCCGGCCTCGGCGACCTCGCCGTCATCAACCTCGTGCGAAACGATTTCGTCCCTGAACTCTCGCAGGAACTCACCGACTGGCTGGATGCCGGCAAGCTCATCATCAATTGCCGCGCGGAAGGTTCCCCCGACACGCTCAACGCCGCACTAAATGTGGCGATGACGGAAGTTGGCAAACGCCACCCAAGCCTCTTCCTACGCCTGGAGCACCTCGAACACTTCCGACCTGGCAAGCCCCAGCCCACGCATCGGGATGCCTAGCGTGATAGGCTCTCAGCCTGCGCCTCACGCCGGTGCGTGTGCCTCGCTCGACCACCAGCGCGCCGGAGTTGGAACGAGTATATGAGCGATGACAAACAGCAAAGTGACTGCGTGCGGTTGGCTCCTCTTAGCCCGCTCACAAGCTGTCCTTCAATGCCGTTTTTTAAACTCCAAGTGTCCCAGCAACCGCTCATAAGTCGCGACCATTCTAGAAATTCTACGCTTACGCTTGTTGGCGAACCGGGCTAGTTTCCGCAGGTGACTGTTTTGCCCCTGCACGAACTGCACCACACTCTCGGCGCTACGTTCACGACCGTCTGCGACGCGGAAGTCGTCGCGCACTACGGCGACTCGGCGTATGAGCTGGCCGCGCTGCACGCCAGCGTCGGCGTACTGGACTTGAGCTGCCGTAGCCGCCTCTGCCTTGTGGGCTCGGACCGCGTCAAGTTTCTCCACGGCCAGGTCACCAACGACGTCCAGCGGCTGCGCGAAGGCGAGGGCTGTTATGCCGCGCTGGTCAGCGC
>VHDH01000210.1 GCA_016871445.1 Verrucomicrobiota bacterium
GCGAAGACTTGCTGGAAGACGTGTGTTACGTAGTCCATCAGGTTCACCGGGTCATCCCAACAAATCACCAGGTAACCGGGGTCGAGGCTTTCCTTCGACTCCGACTCGATTTCGCGTACAATGCCCGGCGCTATGGGCGGCTCCAGCGTGGTCGACATGCCACCAGACTAAAAGCCGCGTGCTGAATTTTCAACCACCCCGGTCTTCAAAACTCCGTGACTTCGCGCGTTGCCTCGCTCCTTGCCTCCGCCAGCCTGCTTGGGGGGATCTTCGGCTCCCTGCTTCAGGCCCAGGACAAACCCGGTGCGCTGCTCCTTCGCCCCGCATCCAAGTTGCCCGCCGCCAAACCTGAGGCAGCCAAAGAATCCGCCGCTTCCGCTGCCCCGCCGGGCCCTCCCTCTCTCTCTGTTAAGGACATCGCCGCCCGCGTGAAGCCTTCGCTGGTTACCATCACCTTCACAGGGCGTGATGGTTCGGTGGACGGCACTGGTTCCGGGTTCGTCGTCGCGCCAGACGGCCTGATTGCCACGTCACTGCACGTCATTGGCGAGGCGCGGCCCATCAAGGTCCAGTTTGCCGACGGCCGAAAGTTTGACGTTACCGAAGTATACGCATGGAATCGTCGCTCTGATCTCGCGCTCATTCGCATTGATGCTAAGGCGCTGCCCGCGCTGCCGCTCGGCGACTCCGACACGCTCGAGCAGGGCGCGCCCATCGTCGCGATGGGCAACCCGCGGGGCCTCGACTTCAGCGTCGTCTCTGGCGTGGTCTCTGCGCGCCGCGAGGTCAAGACTGGCGACCTCGACGCCGATGCGATGATTCAGCTCGCCATTCCCATCGAGCCGGGCAATAGCGGCGGTCCGCTCCTCGATCTACAGGGCCGCGTCCACGGCATCCTTACTCTCAAGTCCGCTCTTACCGAAAACCTCGGTTTCGCGATGCCCATCAACTTGCTCAAGCCGCTCCTTGCGAAACCTAATGCCGTTCCTATCGCCCGCTGGCTCACCATCGGCAACCTCAACCCGCGCGAGTGGCAGCCGTTGCTCGGCGCGCGGTGGTCGCAGAAGGCCGGCCGCCTCTCCGTCGAAGGCACCGGCAAGGGCTTCGGTGGCCGCGCGCTGTGCCTGAACCAGCGCGAAGTGCCCGCCCTGCCTTACGAAATCGCCGTCACGGTTAAGCTGGAGAACGAGAGCGGCGCGGCGGGACTGGTCTTCGCATCGGACGGCGGCGACTTGCATTACGGCTTCTATCCCACGGCCGGCCAACTTCGCCTCACACGCTTTGACGGGCCGACAGTTTATTCCTGGGCCATCCTGAAATCCGTCCCTTCGCCGCACTACCGCGCCGGCGACTGGAACACCATCAAGGTCCGCGTTGAGGCGGACCGCATCCTCTGCTACGTCAACGACCAGCTCGCCATCGAATCCGACGACAGGGAACTCCGCACCGGCAAAGTCGGACTTGCGAAGTTTCGCGATACGAAAGCAGCGTTCAAAAACTTTCAAGTTGCGAAGATCATTCCCCCTGCCGCTGTCGCGCCGTTGAGCGCGGAACTGCTCAAGCAACTTGATGCCACCGCCATTCCTGATGCGCGTCTGCTGCGAGCCCTCCAGACCAATGCGCCCGCCAGCCTCGCCGCGCTCAACTCCCGTGCGGACGCTCTGGAGAAGCAGGTCGGCCAACTCCGCAAACTCGCCCGCGACGTTCACCGCCGCAGCGTTGAGACCATGCTGCTCCGTGAACTGGATCAGCCCGAACCGAAGATTGACCTTTTCCACGCCGCGCTTTTGCTCGCCAAGCTCGACAACGAGGAACTGGACCTCGCCGCCTATCGCCGTCAGCTCGATGACATGGCCAAGGACATTACGAGCCAACTCGCCGCCATGCCCGACGACGACTCGAAGCTCCAAGCAATCAAGAAATTCCTCTTTGAGCAAAACGGTTTCCACGGCAGCCGCGCCGACTACAACAATCGCGCCAACTCATACATCAACGAAGTCCTCGACGACCGCGAGGGTATCCCCATCACGCTCTCCGTGGTGTTTCTCGAACTTGCTCGCCGCATTGGCCTCGACACCGTGAGCGGCGCGTCTGTGCCCGGCCACTTCATGGTGCTGCACCGCCCGAGGAAGGGCGACCGCCAACTCCTCGACATCTTCGATGGCGGAACGCTTATTTCCGACCAGGAACAGTCCCGAATGAAACTAACCGATGAAGACCTCCAGCCGGCCACCAAGCGCTCCATCATTCTCCGCATGTTGCGCAACCTTATCACCGGAGCGCGCGCCACACAGGACGCCGCCGCCATGCTGAGATATCAGGAACTCATCGTTGCGCTTGCTCCCGATTCCGCTAGTGACCGCATCGGCCGAGCGCTCTTACGCCTGCAAAACGACGACGCTGAGGGCGGCCGCCTCGACCTCCTTTGGCTCTTGGAAAACCGGCCTCGCGGGGTGGACTTGGAACGCGTTGAGCAACTCCTCCGTTCGCTGCGCTGAAAAGCCGTACCGCTTACCTCTTAAC
>VHDH01000211.1 GCA_016871445.1 Verrucomicrobiota bacterium
CCGTGTTGGAAAACGTCCTCGTCCCCACGCTTGCGACAGGCGACGCCGCCAGCCGTGCGCAGGCAATGAACCGTGCCCAGCCACTCCTCACCCGCGTCGGCCTCGGCGAACGCCTGCATCACCGCCCTGGCCAGCTCTCCGGCGGTGAACGCCAGCGCTGCGCCGTCGTCCGCGCGCTCATCAACCAGCCCAAACTTCTCCTCGCCGACGAACCCACCGGCGCGCTCGACCGCGCCACCGCCGACTCGCTCGCGTCGCTTCTCCTCGACCTCAACCGCGAGCAAGGCACCGCCCTCATCGTCGTCACCCACGCCCCTGACCTCGCGCGCAAGATGGGCCGCGTCCTGGAACTGCGGGACGGCCAGCTCACCGCCGTTTGAGATGAACCACAGAGGCACGATGAACACAGAGAAAGAACTTCTGCCCTGCCTGTTCTCTGTGTTCATCGCGTCTCTGTGGTTAATTCCGACATGACCCTCCGCACGCTCATCCTCCGCAGCCTGCGCTTTCACCTGCGCTCACACTTGGGTGTGCTATCGGGCTCGACCATCGGCAGCGCCATCCTCATCGGTGCGCTGCTGGTGGGCGACTCCGTGCGCGGCAGCCTGCGCGACATGGCGCTGGCAAGGCTTGGCAAAATCGAGGCCGCGATGGCCACCGGCGACCGGCTGTTCCGCGCGGAACTCGCCACCAACCTCAAGGCCGCGCCCGTCCTCGCGCTGCCCGGCACGGCGAACTCCGCCGATGGCTCGCGCCGCGCGAACCGCGTCCACGTCCTCGGCGTGGACGAGAGTTTCTGGAAGCAGGCGGCCCAAGCCCCGGCCTTCACCAACGTCCCGCCAGACTCCGTCGTGCTGAATGAAGCGCTCGCCCAGCAGCTCGCCGCCCAGCCCGGCGACGAGGTGCTCCTGCGCGTCAGCAAAGTCTCCGCGCTCTCGCAGGACGTGGCGCTCACCACGCGCGACGGGCAGACGGTGGCGTTGCGGCTGCGCGTCCATGCGGTCGTCGGGGCCGGGGAACTGGGGCGCTTCAGTTTGCAGGCGAACCAAGTCGCGCCGTTCAGTGCGTTTGTGCGATTGGCTCTACTGCAAGCGAAGGTGAACGCACCGACCAAAGCGAATCTCGCGGCCACTGATTTGGTTCTTCGGCCCCCGGCCGGCAAAGCGTTTCGAGACATCACGCGTCCAGTTCGCCGCTTGCTGGAGAAAGTAGGAATCGTCGGGCCGGAGCCACTGATTCCGGTCTTGGTTCAATCCGCACACGACCACGCCAATGTTCAGATGTGGGCGCTCCAAGCCTTGAACTTAGAAGACTTCCAACTCTCCCTCCGCTCCCTCACCAATTCCCCCGCCCTCGAACTCCGCACCGACCGCATTTTCCTCGACCCGCCCGCCGTCCGCGCCGCGCTGGCGGTGGACACCAACGCACAGCCCATCCTGACTTACCTCGCCACGCTGCTGCGAGCGGGCACCAACGCCACGGCCTACCCGATGATCTCCGCCGCCGGCGCGCCGCTCGTGCCCGCCGACTTGCGCGACGACGAAATCGTCGTGAACCAGTGGCTCGCGGACCAGTTGCAGCTCAAGCCCGGCAGCGAGTTGGAGCTGTCCTACTTTCTGCCCGATTCCGGCGCGCGGCTCACCGAGGCCACGAACCGCTTCCGCGTCCGCGCCATCGTGCCCATGCAGATGCCGTGGGCCGACCGCACGTTGATGCCCGACTTCCCCGGCATCGCGAGCGCCGAGCGCATCGGCGACTGGGACGCCGGCTTCCCGCTCACGCACCGCAAGCTCGTGGACGACCCGTATTGGAAGCAATGGCGCGGCACGCCGAAAGCCTTCGTGAGCCTGGGCGCTGGGCGAGGGATGTGGGGCAATCGCTTCGGCGACACGACGGCAGTGAGGTTTCCCGTTCCCCAATCGGAAATCGAAAAGTCGCTGCTCACCGCGCTCAAGCCCGCCGACTTCGGCCTCGTCTTCCAGCCCGTGCGCGAGCAGGCGCTCAAGGCGAGCCGTGAGGGGCAGGATTTCGGCGGGCTGTTCATCGGGTTCAGCTTCTTCCTCATCGTGGCGGCGTGCGTGCTGGTGGCGCTGCTGTTCCAGTTCGGCGTCGAGCAGCGCGCGAAGGAAGTCGGCACGCTGCTGGCGCTGGGCTTCACGCCCAAGCAGGTGCGACGGCTCCTGCTCGGCGAGGGCGCGGGCCTCGCGGTGCTGGGCGCGGCGCTCGGGGCGGTCGGCGCGATCTGGTATGCGCGTGCGATGCTGCAAGGCCTCTCGACCGTCTGGCGCGACGCCGTGGGCACGAGCGACCTGCGCTTTCACGCGGAGCCGGCCACGCTGGCGGGCGGCTTCGTGGGCGCGGTGCTGGTGGCGGTGTTCAGCCTGTGGCTGGCGCTGCGGAAGC
>VHDH01000212.1 GCA_016871445.1 Verrucomicrobiota bacterium
ATGACGCCGCGCTTCAGCCAATGGCTCCCTGGCGAGGAAGTGCCCGAGAAACACTGGATGTATCGGATCGCGAAGAAGTATTGGTTCAGCGACTTCGGCGCGTATCGGAAGGCGGACAACGACCGGACCGCCGTCGGGAAGGCGAAGCAGCTCCAATTGCGAGACTCAGGCTAGGCGACCATCGCTCACGCCTGACACCTTGCCCCGTCAACAAGCCGGACCATGAACAAGCTGAAAAACAAAGGCAGGGAGCTGTCCCCGAATCAGCGGGACGAACTCCTCGGCACGTTGAAGTCCCGCTTTGAAAAGCATCCCAATCGCCATCTGGGTCTGGACTGGGCCGAGGTGCAGGCCCGCTTGGAAGCCAGTGCTGCGAAGTTGTGGTCGCTTCATGAAATGGAAGGAACCGGCGGCGAACCGGATGTGGTGGGCCAGGACAAAAAGTCGGGCGAATTCGTGTTCATGGATTGCGCGCCGGAGAGTCCGGCCGGCCGGCGCAGTGTGTGTTTCGACCGCGGAGGCTGGTTGTCGCGGAAGGAGGCCCGGCCCAAACACACGGCGATAGACATGGCGACAGAAATGGGCATCGCGTTGTTGACGGAGGCGGAATACCTCGCGCTGCAAGAGCTGGGCGAGTTCGACACCAAGACGTCGAGCTGGATCAGAACGCCGGCGGATTTTCGGGATCAGGGCGGCGCGTTGTGGGGCGGCCGGAGTTTCGGTCGCGTCTTCATCGGGTGCAACGGCGCGCAGTCATATTTCGCGGCGCGGGGGTTTCGGGGTGTGCTCAGGGTCTGAAGCTTACGGAGCAACTCGGCCGCGACGTCATCTCGGCGCGGCGATGAAGTGGGCAACGGGTTTTCCATCTTCCCAGTTCCACACGCGCACCTCGCCGTTGTGCGCGCCGCTGGCCAGCCGCTTGCCCGGCGCGTGCGCGGCCAGCGCATAAACGCGGTCACCGTGGCCGGCGAGCGCACGGACGAGCGACCGGTCGTCGAGCTTGTGCTGGCGCACCTGCGCGTCCGCGCCGCAACTGAACACCTGCCCGTCCGCCAGCAGGACGCGGAACAGCTCGCCTTCCGCGCCGCCGATCTCGCCGGACTTCTTCCCGTCCTTTGCGGCCCAGAAGTGCACTTCCTTGTCGCGCCCGCAGGAATAGACCGATTTGCCGTCCGGGGAAAAGGTGACGCCCGACACGGGCGCTTCGTGGCCCATGTAGCTGGCTTCCAGCTCACCTGTGGCCAGCCCGAACACCCGCGCGCTGCGGTCACGGCTCGCGCTGGCGAGATGCTGGCCATCAGGGCTGAAGGCCAGCCCAAGCACCCAATCGGCGTGCTGTTGGATGAGGCGGAGTTCCTTCCCGTCCGGCATTGAGAAAACTCGGATGGCGTTGTCCGCGCCGCCGGCGGCGAGCCGTTCCCCTTGCGCGTCAAAGGCCAGCGTCATCACGGTATCGATCGTCCTGCCCAACACTTTGCCGACCTCGCCCTTAGTCGCGTCTACCAGCGTAATCTCACCACTTTGGCCAGGCGTGCCGCCACCGACGGCGAGCCACTGCCCAGCCGGATGCCACGCAAGGGCTTGAATGCGTTGTGGCAGATTTTTCACGCGGCGGAGCAGCTTGCCGTTAGATGCGTCCCAAAGCGTAACTTCGTGGTAACCACTGGCCGCAAGTTGCGCGCCGTCAGGGCTGAAGGCCAGTGCCGCGACGGGCACTGGGCGAGCGTAGCTGGTCGGCGGGTTAGGATGTGGCTCGCGTGGAATGAGGGAAGTCAGGTGCGCTGTCGCGTTCGGTCCGTCGAACTTGGCTCCCTGCTGAATCCAGCTTTCGATTAGCGCGATTTGCTCCTTCGGCAGCGGGTCGTCCTTCTGCGGCATCCGGTCGTCGGCGTCGGCAGCAACGAGCAGGCGAAACAACTCGCTCATGGCCGGTTGGCCCGGCTTGACGGATGCCTGCTGGCTCGCACCGGGCTTCATCAACGACTCAAAATTATGGAGTTGGTAGTTACCCTTTGCCTTCTCCGGTCTATGGCAGGTGACGCATTTCTTAGTCAGAATGGGAGCGATGTCTCTCGTAAAGCTCACGTCAGTGGGTGCGGCGGTGGAGCCGCCTACGCCCAGTCCACTCGCCAGCAGCAGTCCGGCAGCAGAGCGGGAAAGCAGGGCGCGGCGTTTCATATAGCAATTGACTCTGCGGTCGCACGGGACATTCGGCAAGCCGCCGGGTTACGAACCACGCGGCGGTGGGCCCTGCGCTGAGTTTTTGAGGCGACAAAGTGGCCGCCTTTGCCCTACAAATACGACAGTTTCGGGCGTCGCCCCTGTAGCTCAAATGGATAGAGCTCGCGTTTCCTAAACGTGAGATCCAGGTTCAATTCCTGGCGGGGGCACCA
>VHDH01000213.1 GCA_016871445.1 Verrucomicrobiota bacterium
CGGTGAGGCTAGTGGTCTCGGCGGGCTTGAGGACGACGGTGTTGCCACAGGCGAGCGCAGGGGCAATTTTCCACGCGGCCATGAGGAGCGGGAAGTTCCACGGGATGATCTGGCCCGCGACGCCGAGAGGCTGCGGGGTCTTGCCGGGGAAGGCATACTTCAATTTGTCCGCCCAGCCGGCGTAGTAGAAGAAGTGCGCAGCGACCATCGGAAGATCGAAGTCGCGTGATTCCTTGATGGGCTTGCCGCCGTCCATGGTTTCGAGCACGGCGAGTTCGCGGGACTTTTCTTGGATGATGCGGGCGATGCGGTAGAGGTATTTGCCGCGCTCGCTGCCGGGAAGCTTGGACCAAACGTTGTCGTAGGCAGCACGGGCGGTGCGCACGGCGGCGTCCACGTCGGTCTCGTCCGCGAGGGCGATCTCGGTGAGTTGCTCTTCGGTGGCGGGGTTGAGGGAGGGAAAGTATTTTCCCGAGTGTGGTGCAACAAACTTGCCACCGATGAACAGCTCGTGGCGCGGGGCGATGGGGATGTATTTGGCGTCCTCGGGCGCAGGGGCGTAGTCCCACTTGGCGCCGAAATTGAGGTGGCGATCCTTCGCAGGCACGGGCTTTGGTGCTGGGATGGATCGAGTCGCGCGGGGAATGAGGGAGACGGAACGGGCGGCGGGCTTACGTTTAGTCGCGGCTTTCACTGCCGCAAGAATAGCAAATATGGCAGCGGTGGCCAGCGCGGAAGCGGCAGCGCACTTGGCTGACTGCGGCAGTTCAAATTACACCATCTCCGGTACGTGAAAGTTCTCTGATGGCTTGAAGCGGGGCTTGCCGTCAGAGCCCTCGATATATTCGAAGACCTTGCCCTCGAAGTTGCGCAGGACGACACGGTCGGCGTTGCGGCTCAGGACGTACTCGGGATTTACGGGTACCTTGCCGCCGCCGCCGGGGGCATCAATCACATACTGCGGCACGGCATAGCCCGTGGTGTGGCCGCGCAGGGATTTCATAACTTCAAGGCCCTTGCGCACGCTAGAGCGCAGGTGCGCGCTGCCGGCAATCAGGTCACACTGATAAACGTAGTAGGGACGAACACGGCAGATGAGTAGCTTCTGCACAAGCGCTTTCATCACTACGGGATCATCGTTGACGTGCCGGAGTAGGACAGACTGGTTGCCAAGCGGGATGCCGGCGTCGGCGAGGCGACCGAGGGCGTCGCGGACCTCGGTGGTCAGCTCGCGGGGGTGGTTCGTGTGGACGCTGATGAAGAGCGGGTGAAACTGTTTCAGCATTAAGCACAACTCGGGCGTGATGCGTTGCGGAAGGAAGAGCGGAATGCGCGTGCCGATGCGGAGGAATTCGATGTGCTTGAATGCACGCAGGCGGCTGAGGAGGTATTCCAATTTCTCGTCGCTGAAGAGCAGCGGGTCGCCGCCGGAGAGCAGTACGTCGCGGATTTCGGTGTGCTTCGCGATGTAATCAATCTGCCGGTCGAACTCGGGATGGAAGTCGTAGCCGCTCGCGTTGCTGACAAGGCGCGATCGCGTGCAATAACGACAATAGGCAGCGCAGCGGTCGGTAACGAGAAACAGCACGCGGTCAGGGTAACGATGCACTAAACCCGGCACCGGCGAATGCGAATCTTCACCACACGGATCGCTCATCTCCCATGATGCTGTGTGGGTCTCCTCCAGCCGAGGGATCATCTGCCAGCGGATGGGGCAATTTTCGTCATGCGGGTCAATGAGGTTAAAGAAGTGCGGCGTGATGGCCATCGCCAGCTTGCTGCGAGAGAGGATGGCCCCGGCGTGTTCCTCGGGCGTGAGGGTGGGGAGAAGTTCTTCGAGCCGCTCAACGGAGGAGACGCGGTGCTTAAGCTGCCACTTCCAGTCGTTCCAGTCGGCGTCAGGTACGCCGGCCCATGGACCACGACCGCTGGAGTTGAATTCCTTGAGTGCTTGCAGCCGTTGTGCGCTCGCGATTTCCGCGCCGCCCGTTGCCGCCGATTCCGATGACATGTTGAGATAACTCTAAAAAGCAAAACCCAGCGAGTCAAGTGGACCAGCCGCATCGTTTATTTAGCCAGATGATCGCAAATCTCCCCTCGCCTTGCTGCGCCCGCTTCTCCTAATCTTTATCCCCTGTTGGTGAAGTGTAATATGATCAGTCTTTGCGCCATACAGGCCTCCGTCCTTGCAGGCCGGAGCCAAAAACTGGACCCGCTGTATGCTGGGTTACAGAAAACTAATTGCTTTCCGCGCCGCGCATGATGACCAGCACGCAAATCCGCCAGTCGTTCCTCGACTTCTTCCGGTCGAAGCAACACACCATCGTCCCCTCGTCCTCGCTCATGCCGGACAGCCCGAACCTGCTGTTCACCAAC
>VHDH01000214.1 GCA_016871445.1 Verrucomicrobiota bacterium
ATAATGGAGATAAACTCGCCGCTGTTTATGTCCAAATCCACGTTGTCGAGCGCTCGGATCTCTTCACCACCAAGGTGGTAGATCTTGCTGACGGCGCGTAGTTCAATGAGTGCCACGGTGAGGGATGAGAAATCAGTCTCGTTTCGGTGAAGTGCGTCAATTGCTAGACGAACCTCGGCGCTCGCCGCCGCCGCTGTTTGGGCCGCCCGACCCGGCGGCCCCACCTTTGCTGCCGCCACCAGTTCCGCCACTGCCGCCTTTGGAATAGCCACTCTTGCCATCGCCGCCTTTGCCAGTCCATTTACCACTTTTTGCTGCCGAACCAAAAGCTTGCTGTACTTTGCCCGCTTCCTCGTCAGGAGTAACCAAAGAGACGGTTTCGCCGCCCTGCAAACCCTTGGTTACTTCCGCATAATCGTAATCTGTTACGCCGATCAGGATTGTCGCGCGCGCAAATTTTTCACCTTCTTTAACATAAACAAAGCGTTCGCCTTGCTCGCTGAAAACGGCCGCCAGCGGCACGGCTAGAACGTTATCCGCGGCTTGCAGCGGGATAGTCAGGTTCGCTGTCATGCCCGGCCGAACGCCGGACTTCTCATCGTTCTTTACGATGATGCGGGTGGAGAATCCCTTGATGCTATTCCTAATAGTCGCTTGCGGTGCGATACGATCCACGCGTCCGAAGAGCTTCAACCCAGCTACAGCCTCGACCTCGATCTGCACGCGTTGATTTACCGTCATGCGGGTGACATCGGCTTGGTTGATGTGTGCGTTAATTATCAACTCACTCAAGTCCGCAATGGTCAGCACCTCCGTGCCGCTGTTCACGCCACCTGATCCCGATACGGCCTGTCCGGCAGAGACAGGTCGAGTCAGGATGGTACAATTAAACGGCGCCGTAATCTTGGTCTTGGAGATTCGATCCTCAACAAGTTGCAGCGCCTTCTGGGACCGCTCAAAACTGTTGCGAGCGAGCGCGTGATTGTTACGGGCTAGATCCACTTCGATCTTCGCATTTTCCAGAACTTCCCGGGTGAGCAGCTTGTCGTAATTGTTGCGAGCGAGCGCGAGGGCATTGCGCGCCTGGTCTAATTCAGCGCGGGCGTTTTCAAATGCTTCTTGGGCTAGAAGCTTGTTCTCATAGAGCTGCTTGGTGCGTTCAAAGTTGATTTGGAGCTTCTCGACCGCCAAACGCGCGCTTTCGATTTGCAGCTTAGCCGCCTCGATGTCTGTTTGCCGCTGGCTACGGTCCAACGGAGATTTGTTCTCAAAAATTTGTTTAGTGCGCTCGAAATCGAGCTGAAGCTTTTCAAGAGTTAGACGTGCACCCTCAATTTGAAGCTTGGTGGCTTCGATTTCCGTCTGGCGTTGGCTGCGCTCAATCTGCAGGTCGGAGTCGTCCAGGGTGAAGAGTAAGTCTCCTTTTTTTACCTTATCGCCGATGTCCACTGGAAGGGTGGCAATGCGCCCGCTGACTTCGGGCCTGACGGACACCTGCTCAGCGGGGGTGATCTCACCCGCAGCGCTGATGGCAAAGTTGATGTTACGCGGCGTGACGACGGCGGTCGTGGGGCGGCTGGATTTTTTCGCGTCGTTTTTTTCCGTTATGCGCCAAAACGCGACCTTGTCTGGCCACTTTTGGTAGGCGTAATAACCGCCGCCGCCTAAGGTGCCGAGGACAACTAACCAGACTAGCAAGCTCTTCATGCGTAATTATTTAGCCTAAAGGCCTTCAACTTGCAAAGCGGTACAATAAACCGGATGTGCAAAGTTTGCCCGGTAAATCGTGAAGCGAGCTTGGACGAACCCATTGCTGTTATCGCCACCATGTCCTTTTCAACCCCACTAGGGAGTAGAACAGCACCGCTGCCGCGTAGGACACAGTTCCCATCCCCAAGGCCAGCGAGGCCGAGGGCCATTCGCTCGTTAGCATCAGTACGACGCCAAATAGCGCAAAGAGTAGCGTTTCGCCCAGCACCCCGAAAACGTAGGCTAGACGACTGCTGCGACTCATGGCTTCGCCCACAAGCGCCGCATAGTTCGCCTCACCTAATGCGCGCATTAGCCAAGCGGATTTAAAGTTACGCGCTGCGACCAAGACACTGGTGGTCACGATGATTAGGCCTGCGAAGGGCCAATGCGCGGCAGCGAGGCAGAGCAACAGGTTGAAGGCGATGCCCCATCGCCAGCCCAACCGTCGGGCGATGGGGTTGGCCTCCAGCGCAAGATTTGGCGTGGCAAACCAGGTGCTTAAAAAGTCCATCCCCCGCGCAAACACCAGCATCGCCAGCGTGATAAGATGATCTCGGCAGCCAAAGGGAATG
>VHDH01000215.1 GCA_016871445.1 Verrucomicrobiota bacterium
ATGCCACCGAAGGACCGCAAGTCGCAGCCGACGGCGACGGAACGGAAGGCGCTCGTCGAGTGGCTGGCGGGTGAGTTGCGCGCGCACAATGCCTCGACGCTGGAGGACAAGCTGCGGCTGCCGGCCTACGGGAATTACGTGGACCACGACCGGCTGTTCAGCGGGGAAATCAAAGACGCGCCGTTCACACCCGCGCGGCGCTGGCTCGTCAGTCCGCAGATTTTCTCGCAGCGGGCGAACGACATTTTTGGGCCGATGGGGCATGGGCGTCCATCAGGCCTCTACGGCGTGGCGAATCCCTTCGTGCTGCCGGAAGGCTCGGGCGTGCGCTACTACGACAACGGCACGCTCGATGGCGGCACGCTGCTCGTGATGCTGGGCAACGCGGAGTGGATTTCGCAGAAGCAGGTGCTCGGCGCGCGGGTGAAGAACGGCGAGTTGAAGGCCGAGGATTTGCCGAACAAGCAGGACCGTTGGGTGCCGAAAAACTATCCGGCAGCGTTCGATGCCATCGTGCTGAAAAAGTCCGCGCCGACGGACGCGGAAATCGCCGACGCGGTGCGCGCGCAGTTTGCCGGCGTGCTGCAACGCGCGCCGGTCGAGGCGGAGTTGGCGAAGTATGCGAAGCTGACGCGCGAGGCCGTCGCGCTGGGCGGCAACGCGGAAGGTCTGCGGCAAATGTTGCTGGCCGTGTTGCTGGAGTCGGAGTTCCTCTACCGCTTGGAGTTCGGCGCGGGCCCGGTGGACGCGCATGGCCGGAAAATGCTCGCGCCGCGCGAGGGCACTTACGCCATTTCCTACGCGCTCGGCGACCGCGGGCCCGATGCGAAGTTGCTCGAAGCCGCCGCGCAAGGTCGTCTCGCCACGCGCGAAGATTATCGCCGCGAAGTCCTGCGCTTGCTCGACGACAAGACTTACTTCGCCGCCGAGGTTGACCCCAACATGGGCGGCAAGATCGTCCGCACGGTCGTCAGCCACCCGCGCATCAACCGCTTCTTCCGCGAATTTTTCGGCTACCCGATGGCGACGCGCGTTTTCAAAGACCCGGAGCGTGGCCTCGGCATTTACCAAAATCCCGACCGCGGCACGACGGGCACGCCCGGCTTCCTCGTCAACGAAGCCGACCGCCTCGTGGAATCCATTCTCCAGCAGGACAAGGATGTCTTCACCGCGCTGCTCACCACCGACCGCTACATCGTTTATTTCGACCGCACGCCCGAGGCGGGCCGGCAAATTCTCGCCGAGTGGAAAAAAATCTGGGACGCGCTGAAGGGCACGAACTGGAAGACCGAGCCGGACAAGGTCATGGCGGAGAACCTCCCGCTGCTGATGGCGAGCAAGCCTCTCCAGTTCCCCAAAAACGGCCCGCATCAAAAGCGCGAATTCCTGCGGCACATGTGGTTTTTCAGCGACTACTTTGACAAGGGTGTCACGCCCTTTACCACCATCCCCACCGCACACGGCTACTCGATTAACCACTCGCCCTTTTACAACCTGCCGCCCACACCGCTGCCGGGCCGCTACGGCGCGGTGGAGAACAGGAATTTTACCGGCTTGGACGACAAGAAGTTCTGGGACTACCCCGTCGAGCAGCCGTTCCAAATCGCCAACCGCAAAGGCATCCTCACGCACCCCGCGTGGCTCATCGCCCACTCGCTGAACACCGAAAACGACCCCGTCCGCCGTGGCCGCTGGATTCGTGAAAAACTGCTCGCCGGGCGCGTGCCCGACATCCCCATCACCGTGGACGCCGTCGTGCCGGAGGACCACCACAAAACCCTCCGCCAACGCCTCGATGCTGTAACCTCCGCGCAGCAGTGCATCAAGTGCCATCAATACATGAATCCGCTCGGCGTGCCCTTCGAGCAGTTCGATGACTTTGGCCGTCATCGCACGCAAGAACCGCTGGAGCACGCCGAAAACATTATCGGCAAAACGCCCGGCCCGAAAATCGACTTCCCCATTTACAAAACGCTGCCCGTGAACCCGCGCGGCGCGCTCGACAGCACCGGCGCGCCCGCCCTCGACGGCGAAGTCAGCGACGCCTTCGACCTCATCGACCGTCTCGCGAAATCCCCGCGCGTCCGCCAGTCCATCATCCGCCACGCCTTCCGCTATTTCATGGGGCGAAATGAAATGCTCACCGACTCGCGCACGCTCATCGAAGCCGACCAGGCCTACCTGAAAAGCGGCGGCAGCTTCCGCGCTGTCGTCGTCTCGCTGCTCACTTCCGACTCGTTTCTCTACCGCAAATAAATCACACCACGACCATGCAACATCGCCGCGACTTCCTCAAAAACGCGTTCCTC
>VHDH01000216.1 GCA_016871445.1 Verrucomicrobiota bacterium
CCGAGGAAGTCAAGTGGCGCAAGCCCGTCCGACCCGGCGACGTGCTGGTGATTGATGTGACGATGACCAAAATGCGTGGCAAGATCGGCAAGGCCCGCGGGGTTTGCTCGGTGAATGCCGAGGTTGTGAGCGAGGCTAACGTTACCTTCATGCTGATGGACAAGGAATGAGCACGGGGACCATTCATCCGTCAGCGGTTGTTCATCCTGGCGCCCGGATCGGCTCTAATTGTCACATCGGGCCGTTTTGCGTCATAGGCGATCACGTCACGCTGGGGCCAGATTGCCAGCTACATTCGCATGTGGTCATTGGTGGTCACACGTCGGTCGGCACGGGTAATGAGTTCTTCCCCTTTGCCGCCATTGGCCTCAAAACGCAGGACTTAAAGTGGAAGGGCGGCACCACGCGCACAGTCATCGGCGACCACAACGTGTTTCGCGAGAACGCTACCGTCCACAGCGCGACCAATGATGGCGACGCCACGATCATTGGCTCACACAACCACTTTCTAGCCTACACGCACATCGCACACGACTGCCGCGTGGGCAATCAGGTCATAATGTCGAACGTCGGCACGCTCGCGGGACACGTCATCGTGGAGGATCACGCCATCATCGGCGGCCTCGCAGCGGTGCATCAATTTTGCCGCATCGGGCGCATGGCTATTCTTGGTGGCTGTGCCAAGGTCGTGCAGGACGTTCCTCCCTTCATGCTCGCCGACGGAAATCCTGCAGAAACCAAGGCCCTGAATAAGGTCGGCCTCGAGCGTAACGGCGTTTCCGAAGCCGCGCAGGCTGCGCTGAAAAGGGCATTCAAACTCCTTTTCCGCGATGGGCTAACTGTCTCGAATGCGCTGGCAAAGATTGATAAGGAAGTGCCTGCTTTGCCAGAGATTCAGCACTTAGTCACTTTTGTGATGGCCAGCGAGCGGGGCATCAGCAAGTAGTCACCAACCTCAGGCTGCGCGCTAGTTTTCCAGCCGATCGCAAGTAAGGGGTGCCATTACGGCAGCCTGACTATTTCGCGTTTCCGCTGCGTAAAGCGGCATGTATGCGTATAGCCGACGGAGGTTGCGAGTGTGAGTGCCTTGCTCCAGTCCGCACCCACGTCGCCGGGGGTATGCGCGTCGGAGCCGAAGGTGATGGGGACGCCGGTGCGATGCGCGAGCTGGAGGAAATAGCGGCTGGGATAGATCTCGCGGCAGTCCTTGCGCAGCCCGGCGGTGTTTAGTTCGATGGCGGTGCCGCTGGCTTTCGCCGCGCGAAGGAAACGCTCGAACATCGGCGTGCAGTCGCGGTCGGGGTAATACTTGAACTTCTTGGGCAAGTCCGCGTGGCCGATGATTTCGAAGAGGCCGCTCGCCGCCGCCATCGTCAGTCGCTCGAAATACACTGACCACACTTCAAAAGGGTCGCGCGACTTCCAATTCGAGAGTTTCTCCGGGTTGTCCACGTCCCACGCATCCGAGACGTAGTGGACGGAGCCGATGAAGTAATCCCACGGATGCCGCGCGGCCAGCTCACGAATCCAATCCTCGTGGCCGGGCAGGTAATCCACTTCCAGCGCGAGCTTGATGGTGAGCTGCGGGAACTCGCGCTGGGCGCGGCGGACCTTCTCTACGTATTCGTCGAGCTGGCTGGCGAACATGCGCCAGTTATCAAAGTCGTCACGCCGCATCGGCGAGTGGTCGCTGAAGCCGATCTCTGTCAGCCCCGTCGTCACCGCACGGGCGGCATATTCCACCGGCTCACCATTGGCGTGGCGGCAAAGCGGCGTGTGCATATGGTAGTCGGCGGGCAGCGACATAACCCCATGTTAGGGCACGGGAGCGCGGCATTTACAGGAGAATTACAAAATGTCGGTTGACCATCTCGGGCGGCGGGATAGTGTCGGCAGGATCAAGTTTCCGTCTGGCACTGCGACCCTATGAATACTTCCATTCCCAGCCGTGCAACTCGCAGGTTTGCCTTCACCCTCATTGAACTTCTCGTTGTCATCGCGATCATCGCCATCCTCGCCGGGATGCTGCTGCCTGCGCTCTCCAAGGCGAAGGCAAAGGGGCAGGCGACCGTATGCATGAGCAACGTCAAGCAGGTCTCTTTGGGAGCCACCCTCTACTACGGGGACAGCGACGACGAATTGGTGCAGTTGGCGGCGGACTACACCGGCCGCCCACTGCCGCCTGATTTGATGCTTCCGCCGTCAGCCGCCGGTCAACAAGCCGTGACGTGGCCGGACTTGCTCGGCAAACAGGTGAAGAACCCCAAGGCCTTCAATTGCGCGTCGC
>VHDH01000217.1 GCA_016871445.1 Verrucomicrobiota bacterium
CCCACCAGCCTGCCGCCCGCGCTCGCCGCCATCCGCGCAAACAAGCCGCTGCTCTTCCTGCTCGCGGGCGCGCTGGGCGGCGCGGCAGGTTCGGTGCTGGCCGAGTTCGCGCCAGGTAGTGGGTCCAACGCCTCGCCGTTGGCGCTCATCGTGGCGACCGGAATCTGGTCAGCCATCGCGGCAAGCGTGCTCACCGCCGCGCTGTTCATGGCGGGCGAGTGGCACCAGCGTCGCGACGTGCGGCCACGGAGCGTCCAGAAACTTCTGCTGTTTGGTGCGCTGGCGGGCTTTCTGTCCGGCGCGGTAGCGCAAGGAGCTTACTCGGTGAAGATCGGTTCGCCTGCCTTTCACGCCATCGTGGTCCGCACCGGGTGCTGGGCATTAATGGGCGCGCTGCTCGGTGCGCTGCTCTCGCGTCCCGTCCCGAACTTGGGCCTGCTGCGTGGTTTGATCGCCGGCGCAGTCGGTGGCGGACTGGGCGGAATCGGCTTTCTCCTCGTGGGCAGCATCTTGCCCGATGCCATGGGCCGGCTTGTGGGTATCGGCACGCTTGGCCTCGCGCTCGGGCTGGCCATGATCGTGGTCGAGAAGCTTTTCCGCGAAGCGAGCCTCGAAGTCATCTGGGCCCCAAACGAGACAACGAATTTCAACCTCGGCGCGCAGGCCGTGACCATCGGCGGCGGTGAGGACCATGTCTTCGTGCGTGGTTTGCCCGCACGCTTCGCCAGCATCGTGTTTGCAAACGGCGTGATCGAATATGTCGAGACCGCCAGCGGGACCCGCACCCCCTTGAAGAACGGCAGCCGACTGGAAATCGGCAAGCTAAACCTCGTCATCCACGCGGCAAAATGAGTGCCCCCTCCCCTGCTCCACCGCAGCCGCGCTGGGGCCGCTGGCTAACTATTGCCGGAGCGTTGGCACTATTCTGCTTCACCGCACTCACGGTTCGCGATGCTGGCCTGTCCGCCGTCCGCCCTGCGGAGGGCGGCACGTTCACCGGGCGCGATGTGGACGGGCGGCTTGTCCAAGTCTGCCTCTTCCATCAGGAAGGCGGTTGGCAGGGCTGGCTTTACCGCGAGGGCCGCGAGCAAACGGAGTGGTTCACCACCACGAACCGCGCTCATCCATGGCGCGAGCCGGTCTATTTCCGCGAGCCTGAGGAAGGGCCGAAGCCGCCCGCTCCAACCGTGACCTCGACCAGCGACCCATTAAGCCTTAACGCAACGCTCCCGCGCACCAATGGCTGGACCAGCGATACGGCGAATCTGACCCGGCAGTTCGAGCATTTAAGCTATCGGCGGCTGACCGGGTTGCGTTTGGGGGGCTGGGGCGGCACCAAGGAATTCATCGCACGCTTCCCAAAGCTGCCGGCCAGCTCCAGGTTTCACGCCGCGATTAACCGCGAGATTATCCACCAGTCCGAAACCTCCGCCGTCGAGTTCACCGCCGACCCGCTGGAGTTCTGGCACGAGAATTGGGAACTCCGAGGACCCTCCGTGATTAACACGCACGCGTTTACCGCGCACTGGCAACTGCGGCTGCTCTCGACCAACCTAGCGAGCTTCTGCGTTTGGAGCTACGATGAAGTCGGTGGCATCGGGAATCGCTCGCGATGGCAAGGGGTGAATTTCGTGCGGACGCCCGATGGCGCACACATGATGAAACTGGCGGACTTATTCCTGCCGGCAGGTGACTGGCCCCAGCAGATGCGGAACCGGTGCGCGGCGAAATTGCGGGCCATCAGCGTGCGCGAGTCGATCGCTGAAACCGCGCTGGAGAATGACAATAACATTGAGAATTTCACCGTTTCGCCCACCGGCCTCCAGATCTACTTCAATCCCTACGAAATTGCCACCGGAGCGGATGGCGAATTCGTTGTCCACTTCGACTACACGGAGCTGAAAGACCTGCTGCGCACAAACGGGCCAGCCGCGCTTCTGCCTCACCTGCCATGATCCTTTGCCAAGCGCGGGGCTTTTATGTCTTTTTGGACAACAGTCCACCGTGAATTAAACGCGCCTCTCCGGGTCAAACAAACTGATTTTATGCCGACACCACACTTGTTGCTTGCGCTCACCACCAGCTTGCTCGCAGCGTCTACCGCTTACGCCGCGCCCGCCCAGAAGGTGGATTACAATCGCGACATCCGCCCGATTCTCTCCGACAACTGTTTCTTCTGCCACGGGCCCGACGAAAAGAAGCGCGAAGCCAAGCTCCGCCTCGACATCCGCGCCGATGCGCTCGCCGCGAAAGCGTTCGTCCCCGGCAAGCCCGACCAAAGCG
>VHDH01000218.1 GCA_016871445.1 Verrucomicrobiota bacterium
AACTCGGTAGCTTCCAGCATCCGCAGGAGCGGTTGCAATGGCTCGTCGAGCAAGCGCGGCAGCGTCCCCTATTGGCGGCGGAGTTGAAGACTGATGCGCACCGCGTGCCGGGCTGCCTCGCGAACCTCTGGCTCGTAGTGGAAAGTCGCGAGGGGCGTTGTCATTTTCGCTGCGACTCGGACTCGCACATCGTGCGGGCGGTGGCGGGTTTACTCTGCGACTTTTACAGCGGCGCGACGTCAGCGGAAATCCTTGCGGTTTCGCCGGACTTTCTGGACCGGGTCGGCGTCAACCAGCACCTCACAGCGAACCGTCGAAATGTGCTCTCGCGAGTTTGGGAGCGGATACGCGGATTCGCCGGGGAGCAGATGGAGGAGCAGGACCAAGATTAGTATTACAAGCAGGAGCGTGCGTTTGCACTCGTGCTGGTAATCCTGATCTCAATCCTGCTCCATCGAGCCGATGAGCTTCTGTGACGCGCACAATCATCTGCAAGACGAGCGCTTCGCCAGGCGGCAGGCGGAAATCGTTGCCACTGCGCGAGCGGCGGGTGTCACACAGATGGTCGTGAACGGCTCATGCGAAGAGGACTGGCCGCAGATTGCGACGCTGGCAAGGGAGTTTCCGGGCCTTGTCGTGCCGAGCTTCGGTTATCACCCGTGGTATGTGGCTGAGCGCACACCTCGTTGGCGGGACACGCTTGTGGATTGGCTTGATTGCACGCCGGGCGCGGTCGTCGGCGAGATTGGGCTGGATCGGTGGAAGCCCGGGCTGGCTTACGAAGGGCAAGAGGAAGTCTTTGTCGCGCAGCTCCGGCTCGCGGCAGAGCGCAACCTCGCGGCCAGTTTGCATTGTTTGCAGGCCTGGGGCCGGCTCCACGATTTGTTGCGCGAGCAGCCCCGGCCTGCGCGCGGTTTTCTGCTGCACAGCTATGGCGGGCCCGCAGAAATGGTCGCGCCGCTGGCGAAGCTCGGTGCTCGATTCAGCTTTCCTGGTTATTTTATACACGAGCGCAAGGCGCGTCAGCGTGAGACGTTCAAGGCTGTACCGCTTGACCGTTTACTGATTGAGACTGACGCGCCGGATCAGTTGCTACCTGACATGGCCAACCGGCATCTGCTTACCGATACACTTACTGGCAAGCCGCTCAACCATCCCGCCAACCTGCCCGCCGTGTATCAGTTCATGGCGGAGTTGCGCGGCGTGCCGCTCGCGGAACTCACCGCGCAAGTGCAGGAAAATTTCCGACAGCTCTTCCCGCAGTGAGGCAAGCCCTCAACCCGGTTGTTGGAAGCCATCGGTAATTTCTCCTCAGCCGCGCCGCACGATTGACTTGCTCACGGCCCAGCCGACAATCAGCTCATGAGCAACACAATCATTTACCCTCGCAGTGCCCGTGAAGTCATGTCCGGTTGGAATTATCTGCCGCGCTTTGTGGACAAGATCCGCCTGCACCTCGCCGGCAAGCTGCATGCTGACTACCAAGAGAATTTTGCCCATAAAGGCTTTGATGCGAAATGGTGCGGAGCTGCGGGCGTAACCTCGGAGCAGTTCATAACCGTAGTCAAGGGCTCCATAACAGATGGCGAGGTTTGCGATTGGGTCGCGAAGAACGTTAAAAAATCGGTTGAAGAAAAAGCGGCTTTCAATCGAGCTGTCTTAGACTACGGGCGCGGCGATGACCCCGCGCTGAAGGCCCGCTTGCAGATGCGCAAGGAGCAGTCTGGCCTTGGTCACCGCGATGACCTCCAGTGCTTCGTGGATTACATTGACGCGGATGAGAAGCGGATTTGATCCTGCGCGGATTGGCCTTGCGGCATGCGGTAGTCAATGGTGTTATCCAGCCACATTTAACTTCTCCATGAAAACTCTAATTCGTTCTCTCGCCCTTGCCTTAACTCTGTCCCTGTTTGTTGGTCCCGCCACCGCGGGCGATGTGAAGGAGGAGTTGAAGGAAGTGGTGACCAAAATTCAGGCAAAGCTTAAGGCCGGCAAGAAGACGGAGAATGACCTAGCCGAGCATTTCCCAGAGTTCGACAAGATCCTCGCCGCTCACAAGGGCGAGAAGACGGACGATGTGGCCCAAGTGCTAATGATGAAGGCAATGCTTTACATCCAGGTACTCGACGACGAGGCCAAGGGTCTGCCGCTGCTCACACAGCTCAAAAATGATTTTCCTGACACCAAGCCAGCGCAAGCGGTTGACAGTATTCTTGGCAACATCCAGAAGCAAAAAGCTTC
>VHDH01000219.1 GCA_016871445.1 Verrucomicrobiota bacterium
ACTTCCGCGAGCTGCCTGGCGCCAACCGTATCGCGCACGGGCGCAACCCGCTCTGCGGCGACAATTACACCGTTTATCTGCTCATGGAGGGCGACGTGGTGAAGGAGGCGACCTTCCAAGGCTCCGGTTGCGCCATCTCGAAAGCCTCGGCCTCGCTGCTCACTGGCATCATCAAGGGCAAGACGCGTGCGGAAGTGGAGGCGCTCTTTGGCAAGGTGCATACTATGGTCACCACCGGCCACGCGGACGGCAGCCTGGGCAAGCTCGCGGCGTTCGCGGGCGTGCACAAGTTCCCGGCGCGCGTGAAGTGCGCCAGCCTTTCGTGGCACGCAGCCAAGGCGGCGGTGGAAGGCGGCGCAGAGACGGTTTCGACTGAAGGCGATGAACCGAAGGCGTAATAATTCCGATCAACTTAGAAAGACCAAATTAAACACTTAAAAAGACTTAAATCGGTCGAGCACCGAGCCGAACTACTCAGCGTTCAATCCCTGATTAAATCAAATTCACCATGCACTCCTACGAAAATGTAACTATGACCCGCGATGTGGATGCCACGCGCATTCCATCTGGCGAGAAGGGTTTTATCCCCAAGGGTACCGAGGTCACCATCACGCAGGTGCTCGGCGGCACTTACACCGTGCAGTTCATCGGCGGCCTCGCCCGCATCGAGGGTAAGGACGCTGACGCGTTGGGCAAGACGCCCGAGGCCGCGCCCGCTCCGACTACCGCTGTCGCACCCGCCGGGCCGGTCACCAAGGAGTTGCTGTCCGCGCAGGTCTGGACGCAGCTTCGCACCTGTTACGACCCAGAAATTCCCGTCAACATCGCCGACCTGGGCCTCATCTATAACTGTGACCTCACCGAGTTGGGCGTGAACAGCTTTAAGGCGGACGTGAAGATGACGCTCACCGCGCCCGGTTGCGGCATGGGACCGGTGCTGGTGCAGGACGTGCAGAACAAGCTCCTCTGCCTCGAAGGCATTGACGACGTGAACGTCGAGCTGGTCTGGGACCCGCCGTGGAACCAGGGGATGATGACCGAGGCGGCGCGGCTGAAACTGGGGCTGATGTGAGACACGGATTCCACGGATTGGCACGGATTGACCCTTGCCAAGTTCCTCATCCGTGAAAATCCGTGTAATCCGTGTCTAAGAATGAACGCACCGAATCCAACTGACTGGTCCGCCCTCCGCGCTGACTTCCCCATCCTTGACCAACAGGCCCACGGGCATCCGCTCGTGTATTTCGACAACGCCGCGACTTCACAGAAGCCGCGCGCAGTGATAGATGCTCTCGTCCACTACTACGAGCGGGATAACGCAAACGTCCACCGCGGCATCCACGAGTTGAGCAACCGTTCGACCAACGCCTTCGAGGCCGCGCGCGAGCGGTTGCGGAAGTTCCTCAATGCCCGCAGCACGGAGGAAATCATCTTCACGCGCGGAACCACCGAGGGCATCAACCTCATCGCCAACGCGTGGGGCGGAAAGTTCATCAAGGCTGGCGACGTCATCCTGCTCACCGAGATGGAGCACCACAGCAACATCGTGCCGTGGCAAATCCTCGCCGAACGCACGGGCGCGAAGCTCCGCTACGTGCCCATTACCGGCGACGAGGGTTTGCTGGACCTCAGCAAGCTCGACTCCCTGCTCACGCCCGAGGTGAAGCTCTTCGCGCTGGTCCACATCTCGAACGTGCTGGGCACCATCAACCCCGTCGCCGAACTCTGCGCCCGCGCGCGCCGGCTCGGTAT
Source organism: Verrucomicrobiota bacterium (assembly GCA_016871445.1). Classification (GTDB taxonomy): domain Bacteria; phylum Verrucomicrobiota; class Verrucomicrobiia; order Limisphaerales; family SXTU01; genus SXTU01. The sequence goes on from VHDH01000219.1 coordinate 1,753, forward strand.
TACGACGCTCGTGGACGGCGCGCAGAGTGCGGGCCACATGCCCGTGGATGTTCAGGCCATCGGCTGCGATTTCTTCACGTTTAGTGGTCACAAGATCTGCGGACCCACTGGCATTGGCGCGCTCTACGGACGGAAAGAAGTTTTGGAAAACACGCCGCCGTGGCACGGAGGTGGCGAGATGATCGCCACGGTGGATTACTTCAAGAGCACGTGGAACACGCTGCCGCACAAGTTTGAGGCCGGCACGCCGGACATCTCCGGCCCGGTCGGCTTGCACGCGGCGCTGGACTACCTCGACGCGCTCGGCCGCGAGAACATCTTCCGCCACGACCTGGAGCTCGCGACCTACGCGTATCAGCGCTTGAGCGAGTTAAAGGGCGTCCGACTCTTCGGGCCAAAGGGCGAACGCGGCGGCCTCGTGAGCTTTTTGCTCGACGACGTGCACGCGCACGATGTGGTGACCATCGCGGACCGCTACGGCGTCGCG
>VHDH01000220.1 GCA_016871445.1 Verrucomicrobiota bacterium
ACGGGGCCCATCGGGTATTGCGTGACGATGGTGCCGTCGTCGTCCTGCTTGAGCGGGAGGAGGTTGACGAGGGGTTGATCGCCGATGACGACACCAGCGGCATGGACGCTGGAGTTGCGCGCGATGTCCTCCAGCACGAACGCGTTGTCCACCAGTTCGCGCGTAACCTCCTCGGTTTCGTAGGCGGTTTTGAGTTCGGGCGACTGCTTGAGGGCCTCCGCCAAATCCATCTTCAGATCTGCCGGGACCATTTTCGCCAACCGGTCGCACTCACCATAACTCAAACCCATCACGCGGCCCACGTCGCGGATGACGGACTTCGCGCCCATGGTACCGAAGGTGATGATTTGGGCGACGGAGTCGCGGCCATACTTTTGCCGCACATACTCGATGACATCGGCGCGCCGGTCGTCCGCGAAATCAATGTCAATGTCCGGCGGGTCTACGCGCTCGGGGTTAAGGAAGCGTTCGAAAAGTAGGCTGTAACGGATGGGGTCCACGTTCGCGATGTCGAGCAGGTAGGTGACGAGCGAGCCGGCGGCGGAACCGCGCGCCACGCACGTAACGCCCATTTCACGACCCTTCGCGACGAAGTCCGCCGTGATTAGGAAGTAGCTGATGAAACCGGTCTTCTCAATGACGTTGAGTTCGAGCTGGAGGCGATCAATGACGACCTTGATGGCGGCGGCGACTTCCGGATGGGTGTGGAGTTTCTCGGGCGGAGTATCCAGTGACCCGTCTTTAGTGTTCAGTGGGGAAGCTTCGGCAGCAGGCGCGCCCTTGCCTGATTGAACACTGGATACTGAAGACTGATTACTGCTCAAGGTCGGCAGCCGCCACGGCTCACGAATGCCCCCGACCACGAACTCCTTCCCCACCGCCTTCACATCGAGCGTGTAGCGGCGGCCCAAACCCTCGACAAGCAGCTTTCGCAAATAGCCCTCGCGCGTATAAGTCTCCGGCGGATGGAAGACCGGGTAGTGCAGCGTCTTGAAGTCGAATTCTACGTTGCACTTCTCCGCGACCTCCAAGGTGTTCGTCACCGCCTCGGGTACCTCGGCGAAAAGCGCCTTCATCTCATCCGCGCTGCGCAGGTAAAACTGCCCCGGCACGTATCGCGGCTTGGTATCGGTCAAGTTCAACTGCCGCCCGATGCACACCAGGCAATCATGCGCAGCAGAGTGGCCCTTCTCGACATAATGCACGTCGTTCGTCGCAACCAGCTTGAGGCCAAACTCCGCCGCCCACGGGATGAGATGGCGGTTCACCTTGGCCTGCTCAGGGAGGCCATGGTTTTGGAGTTCGAGGTAAAAGTTTTCCGCGCCGAAAGTATGCTTAAACCAATCTACGGCCGCACGCGCCTTGTCCAGCCGGTCGTGAATAATGTGCTGGCAAACTTCGCTAGCAAGGCAACCGGACAACGCAATAAGCCCTTCGTGGTGGACAGTGAGGAGTTCCTTGTCAACGCGGGGTTTATAATAAAAGCCTTCCAAATGCGCGGCCGTGACGAGCTTGACGAGATTCCTATAGCCCACCTCGTCCTTAGCGAGCAGGAGCAAATGCTGGTAGCCTTCCTTACCGCCGCCGGAGCTCACCTTCTTCTCGTGTCGACTACCGTTTGCGACGTAAACTTCGCAGCCAAGGATAGGCTTGATCCCCTTCTTCCGGACGGCCTTGTAGAAATCCACCGCGCCGTAAAGTACCCCGTGGTCCGTAATGGCCAATGAGTGGAACTTCAGTTCATGCGCACGCTCAGCAAGCTTGTCCAAGCGGCACGCGGCATCGAGGAGCGAATACTCCGTGTGCAGGTGCAGGTGGACAAAGTCAGCGTAAGACATTGGAGTCAAAGTTCGGGTGGCGACGAGAGGAAGTCGAGAATGTAGTCACTTGCGTTCTTACTCCTAAATCAAAGTTAACCTCACGTCTCAACAATCCCGCCGTAATTTGAAAAGCACGTTTGTGGTCAGTGGTGGGCATGACAGTGTTGACGGTAACGACCGCGGTTCACTTAAGGATTTACGACAGCGGCACCCCGCTCTTCACGCTTAAATACCGTCAGGGTTCCGCCGCGGGCTGGAATGTCAAAAGCGCGAGTGTAACCCACGTGCCGGTGACCAGGCTCGATCTCGGGCGCGGCATCCCAGCGGAAGATGACGAAATCGAAGTTCCCCCGCCCAGCTTGTTCAAGAGAGGCGCGCAGCGTGACCAGCGCGTTGGCGGGATCCAAGAC
>VHDH01000221.1 GCA_016871445.1 Verrucomicrobiota bacterium
AGGTAACGGATCGTGTCGCCGATCATGCCGAGGTTCTCGTCCGGCTTGGCGCGCAATACCTCCGTCACGTGCAACAGCCAAGTCTTACCCACGATGGTGACGACCGGCGTGCGGGCATCGAGGATGTTCCGCATCAGCTCGTCACTCTCCACCGCCACGCCCTTGCGACGGGTCATGCTAAAGGCGGAAATCTTCGCGTTGCGCCATTTGCGGCGGGCGGCCTGCTTGAAGAACTCCATGTCCTTCGGGTTGCTGCCCGGCCAGCCGCCCTCGATGTAGTGAATCCCAAAGGCGTCAATGCGCTCGGCGATACGGAGCTTGTCCGCGACCGAGAAGTTGACGCCTTCACCCTGCGAGCCGTCGCGCAGGGTCGTATCGTAAATTTCGACTGCTGGTTTCATCACATCCCCGCCGTGGCGGGAGCGTGCTTTGTACGGGAAGGCGGGGGCGGAGGCAAATCCCAAAAGACTACGAGTCTCTTGATATGCTGGCCTAGGCGAGGATTTAGGTGCTCTGGCTTGTGGCCAGAGCGAAGCGGCTCCGGGAGCGTCTGAGCTAGTCCACAAACCGTTTGGTCAGCTGGCCGTAGGCATCTACCCGCCGATCTCGGAGGAAGGGCCAATGCGTGCGGGTCACATCCACCTTCGCAAGGTCCACAGGGACAAGAAGATTCTCTTCCCGGTTCATGCTAGCCTTGGCAAGTATTTGACCGCTTGTGCCCGCGACGAAGCTCTGCCCCCAGAACTCGATGCCATCACCGCCGATGGGCGTCTCCAAGCCAATACGATTCGTGACGGCGACGTAACACCCATTCGCGACGGCATGGCTGCGCTGAATAGTCTCCCACGCGCCGTGTTGGTTAACGCCATATTCCGCTTTTTCGCTGGGGTGCCAACCAATTGCGGTGGGGTAAAACAAGATTTCTGCACCCTGCATCGCGGTCAGCCGCGCACCCTCGGGATACCATTGGTCCCAGCAAATCAACACGCCTATTTTCGCGTGGCGAGTGCGCCAGGCCTTAAAGCCAAGGTCGCCAGGAGTGAAGTAGAATTTTTCGTAATAAAGCGGGTCGTCCGGGATGTGCATCTTACGATAGATGCCCAGCAGCGAACCATCGGCGTCAATGATCGCCGCCGTGTTATGATAGAGGCCGGAGGCGCGCTTCTCGAAAAGCGAAGCGATGATGACGACCTTATGTTTCCTGGCCAGTTTACAGAAGGCGTCCGTGCTTGGGCCGGGGATGGCCTCGGCGAGTTTGAAGTTAGCGTGATCTTCGTTCTGGCAAAAATACTGCGAGCGAAAAAGCTCCTGCGTGCTGATAATTTGCGCGCCAGCCTTAGCACAACGCTCTACCTGCGCGAGGGTTTTCGTGAGGTTGTCCGCCGGGTTCGCGGAGCAACTGGTCTGGATGAGACCGAGCGTGACGGTCGAGGCAGTGCGCTTCATGCCAGCAAATTAGACTGGACGTGCTACGCGCTCGATGCGCTGCGTCTTGCCCTTGGCTTCCTGGATCTGCTTGTAATCCACCTGTCCATAAAGTTGGCGGATGAAGCGACCCATCGTTTCGTTGGTTGGTCCATAGCCAGCATGGTAAATGTAATGCTCCAAGTCATGTAACACCTCGTCGGCGTTCGGGTAACGGCGGGCAAGGTCGCGTTCCAAGCACTTTTGCAGCACCTTATTAAGTGGCTCGTCAATGCGGGAATCCAGCGTCCTGAAGTCGGGAATTGCCATGGCCTGCACCCGGTCGCGCGACTCGCTCATACTCGCGCCCTTGAAAACGTTATACCCGAGGAGCATCTGCGCCAGCACGATGCCCAGGGAAAAAACGTCCGATCGCTTATCGGTAATCTGAAAATTCGACTGCTCGGGACTCATGTAATCCACCTTACCGGCGACCACCTCACCCTCTTGATCCTGCAAAAGCCCGCGTGCTTTTGCGATGCCAAAGTCGGTCACTTTTACGTCGCCCTCAAACGCGATCATCACATTTTTCAAGTTCACGTCGCGATGCACGATGCCCAAGGTCTTGCCATCCTTGTCGGTCTTGGCATGGGCGTAGGCGAGACCACGCGCGATGCGGCTAGCAATGAACACCGCCAGCTCCTTGGGCAACTGCCGGTTCTGTTCCTGACACTGTTGCAGGAATTGCTCGACGTTGGCACCGCGAATCAATTCCATCGCAATGAAGAACATTCCATCCGTCTCGC
>VHDH01000222.1 GCA_016871445.1 Verrucomicrobiota bacterium
CCGCTCAACCGCTACGTCGCCGGCCTGCCCGCGGGCATCCTCGCGCAAGCCCTCGGCCTCGGCGGCGGCACGCGCACGCTTGACGCCGCCTGCGCCTCCTCGCTCTACGCCCTTAAACTCGCCTGTGACGAACTTCACGCAGGTCGCGTTGACGCCGTGCTTGCCGGCGGCGTCTCGCGCCCCGACTCGCTCTACACGCAGATGGGTTTCGCCCAACTCCGCGCGCTTGCGACCACCGGCCGCTGCACGCCCTTCGATGCCGCCGCCAGCGGCCTCATCGTCGGCGAAGGCGCAGGTGTCGTTGTGCTTAAGCGCCTGTCCGACGCCCTCCGCGACGACGACGAAATCCACGCGCTCATCCGCGGCATCGGACTCTCGAACGACCTCGATGGCAACCTCCTGTCCCCCGCGAGTGAAGGCCAGCTTCGCGCACTCCGTCTCGCTTACGACGCGGCAGGCTGGGAACCGGAGAGCGTCGAGTTCATCGAGTGCCACGCTACCGGCACACCAGTCGGCGACGCGGTGGAATTCTCCAGCCTGAGCCAGCTTTGGTCTGGCCGCACGTGGCAGCCCGGTCAATGCACGCTCGGCGCGGTGAAAGCGAATGTCGGTCATTTACTCACCGGCGCGGGCGCGGCGGGCCTGCTTAAGGTTCTTCTTTCGCTCCGTCACAACACGCTCCCGCCCGTTGCCAACTTCCAGCGCGCCAGCGATAAAATTCCGCTCGCGCAAAGCCCTTTCCGCGCGCTCACACAAAGTCAGCCGTGGCCCAAGCGCGCCGACGGCCGCCCCCGCCGCTGCGCCATTAACGGTTTTGGTTTCGGCGGCATCAACGCGCATGTGCTCATCGAGGAGTGGTGCGGCCATTTGGAGCACCGGGCATCTCTCGGCGCGAACGGAAACGACGCTGCCTCTGGCGCTCAAGACCTTCGGCCCCTGACGCCAGACCCCAGACCCCAGACCCTTTCACCCATCGCCATCGTCGGCCTCGCAACACACATCGGCCCGTGGCGCAACCTCCACTCTTTCACCGCCCGCGTCCTCGGTGCCGACACCGACACGCAACCCGCCGCCCGCCGCGACTGGCGCGGCCTGCACCCCGAAGCCCTCGCAACACAACTTGGCTACTTCGTTGACGACCTCGCCATCCCCGTAAGCCGTTACCGCATCCCGCCGCGTGAACTTGCCGACCTTCTTCCGCAGCAGGCCTTAATGCTCGAAGTCGCCCGCGACGCCCTTGCTGACGCTCGTGTGACCGACCCCGATGCCACGCGCACCGGCGTCTTCATCGGCCTCGGCCTCGACCTCCGCACGACCGACTTCCACTTCCGCTGGTCCATGCTCGACCGCGCCAGCGACTGGGCGAACCGGCTTCCATCCGACTTGAGCGAGCAAGACCAGGCCGCATGGGCCGCGCGCGTTGTCGAAGCCGCGAACCCGCCGCTGAACGCCGACCGCACGATGGGCGCACTCGCCGGCACCAATGCCAGCCGCATTGCGAAGGAATTTCGCATCGGCGGCCAGAGCTACACCGTGTGCAGCGAAGACACGAGCGCCTTGAGCGCGCTCGAAATCGCCGTGCGCGCGCTCCAACGCGGTGAACTCGACCTCGCGCTCGCTGGCGGCGTGGAACTCACTGGCGACCTCCGCACCCGCCTTGCAGAAAGTGCTCTCGGAAAATCCGAAATCCCTGGCGAAGGTGCCGTGGCGGTCATACTCAAGCGCCTCGATGACGCAAAGCGCGACGGCGACCGTATCTACGCCGTGATTCGTGGAATTGGCGCTGGTAGCGCGGCATTCACGCCCCAGAACATCACGATTCACAAGCTCGTCACGGATGATTCCGAACGCTTCGATGCTGCGGACGCTTCTGCGGCCTCAAGACCGCGCTCCGCAGCTGAGCTCGCTACTGCTCGCGCTCTCGAAGAGGCCGACTTTGCCAACGCCATTTCAATTTCTTCTGCCACCCCCGAAGTTGGCCACACCGGCTCTGCCTCTGGCCTAGTGGACTTGGCCAAAGCCGCGCTCGCTCTGCACACCGAGACGCTTCCGTCGAGCAGCACCGCTGCCTCGCAGCACTGGCTCCGCAACCAAGCC
>VHDH01000223.1 GCA_016871445.1 Verrucomicrobiota bacterium
TGCGGCTGACCCATTGTTACTCGGCGAGCGCAGTGTGCAGCCCGTCGCGTTCGGCGTTGCTCACCGGACGCACGCCGCACCGAAACGGCGTTTACACCTGGATAGCCGAGGGTGCGCCGGTGCACTTGCGAACCAGCGAAGTCACGTTGCCCAAGCTGCTCAAGGGCGCGGGCTACGCGACCTGCCACAGCGGCAAGTGGCACTTGAACGGCCTGTTCAACAACCCCGCGCAACCGCAGCCCGGCGACCACGGTTACGACTGGTGGATGGCCACGCAGAATAACGCCGGCCCGTCGCACGAGAACCCGAGCAACTTCGTCCGCAACGGCCAGCCGGTTGGACGCCTCGAAGGCTACTCTGCGCCGCTCGTGGTTAGCGAAGCCGTGACGTGGCTGAAGGAAAAGCGCGACCCGGCCAAGCCCTTCTTCCTGGCCGTGTGGACGCATGAGCCGCACTACCCGATCAAGTCGGACCCCAAGTTCAAGGCGCTCTATCCCGACCTCGCCGACGACGTGCAGCGCGAGCATCACGCGAACGTCACGCAGATGGATTTCGCCTTTGGCCAGCTCATGAAAGCGCTCGACGAACAAAAACTCGCGGACAGCACGTTCGTCTTCTTTACCTCGGACAACGGCCCGGAAGGCAACGGAACCACCACGCCCGGGCGTGGCTCGACGGGCGGGTTGCGCGACCGCAAACGCTCAATGCACGAGGGCGGCATCCGCGTGCCGGGCCTCGCGCGTTGGCCGGGCAAAATCCCCGCCGGCACCGTGAGCGATGTGCCCGTTATCGGCAGCGACATGTTTCCGACGATGCTTGGCATCGCGGGCGTGAAACCACCCGCCGGCCGCGTGCTCGACGGTGTGGACGTGCTGCCCGCGCTCACCGGCAAGGCGACGAAGCTCGACCGCCCGCAGCCGCTCTACTGGCGCTTGCACATGGCCCCGAACGCGAAGATCGCGATGCGCGTGGACGATTGGAAAATTCTGGCGAACGCCGAGCTGACCGAGTTCGAACTCTACAACCTCAAGACTGATTCGGCAGAAGCCACTGATCTCAAGTCAGCCGAACCGCAGCGCTTCGCCGCGCTGCGCGAACAGCTTCTCAAGCACAATGCTGCTGTTGAAGCCGAGGGCCCCGACTGGTGGAAGACCTTGGGTCCGAACGGTGGCAAGGCGAAAGCCAACGAGGGCGCGCCAAAAAAGAAAGAGAAGCAAAAGTGAGTCCTCTCCGTTTCACCGCCGCTTGGCTTCTGCTATTCGTCTGCGGCTCATCACCCGCGCAGGAGGCCGGTGGATTGCGCGTGCTCTCCGACCTCGCCTACAAATCCGGCGACACGCTCACCGATTACGAGCGCAAGCGCTGCAAACTCGACGTCTATCTGCCACCGACGGGCAAAGGTTTTGCCACGCTCGTCTGGTTTCACGGCGGAGGGTTGAAAAACGGCGACAAGGGCGACACGCAGGACGACTCGGTGAAGACAGTGAAAATTGCCCGCAGCCTCGCGGCTAATGGCCTTGCAGTCGTCGCGCCGAACTACCGTCTCAGTCCGCACGCAAAATATCCTGCCTACATTCAGGACGCCGCCGCTGCCGTCGCGTGGGCACAAAAGAATCTCCCCCCACATGGCGCCGACCCAACGAAGCTCTTTGTCGGCGGCCATTCTGCGGGCGGCTACCTCGCGCTGATGCTGGGCATGGACGCGCATTTTCTCGCGGACGCGGGGGTGAAGCTGGATCGCATCGCGGGATTCATCCCCGTCAGCGGACAGACCATGACGCACTACACCATCCGTGAGGAACGCGGCTTGGCGAAGAATTCCGTTATCGCCGACGAAGCCGCCCCCGTGCATTTCATCCGCAAAGAAACGCCCCCCTTCCTCGTCCTCTACGCGGACCGCGACATGGCCGCACGCGCAGAGGAAAACCTGTTCTTCGTTGCTCTGATGCAAGGCGCGGGCAACAAAGGCGTGGTGGGCAAGATGGTTGCCGACCGCACCCACGGCACCATCGCGAGCAAGCTGGCGGAAGCCTCTGATCCTGGCCGCGCGGCGTTGCTGGAATTCATCTCGGCCCACCGGGCGA
>VHDH01000224.1 GCA_016871445.1 Verrucomicrobiota bacterium
CGGGCTTTGTTCCGGCGAACCTGCACCTGAAGAACGCTCAAGGCGGTGCGCAAATTACCGAATGCGTGCAAGTGTCCAACGACGACGCTTTTGCCATGGCCCGGCGATTGGCGAAGGAAGAGGGTTTACTCGTGGGAATCTCGACAGGTGCAAACGTCTGGGCGGCCATCGAGGTCGCCAAGCGCCCAGCAAACAAGGGCAAAATGCTGGTGACCATCGCCTGCTCGACCGGCGAGCGGTACCTGAGCACCGCACTGGCGGCAGATGCCCGGGCGGAGGTCGGGGCATAGTGGGGTCACTCTTGTCGCTTCACCTAAAAAATCCTCCTGCCGCCACCGTGCAGAGGCGGAATGGCGGCTGATTTCTGGGAAGCGTACAAGTGCTGGCAGTGCATCGCTAAGGCGCGAAATTCACCCTTACGGCCTCGCGCTCGAAGTCGTTCGCCAGCATGAGCGGCTGCAGCTTCAGCCCGCCCAGTGCCGCGACGAATCTTTCGGGAATGACTTCCAGTCGCGTGTTGTAATGTGTGGCAATCTCGTTGAAGTAGCCCCGGGCGAGCGCGATACGGTGCTCTGTGTCCACTAAGGATTTTTGCAGACCAAGGAAGGCTTGCCCCGTGGTCAGTTCGGGATACGCCTCGCGTACGGCCACCAACACTTTCGAGCAGGCCGCATACTCTGGCCCCGCGACGCCGGGAGGCGTGGCGGTCTGCTGCGCGCGCAGCAGGGCGATGCTTTCCTGCAACTTCCCCTCGTGGTCGCGCAAGCTGGTGATAGTCGCGACCAGGTTGGGGATCAGGTCAAAGCGCCGCTTGAGTTGCACGTCCACCTGCGCCCAGCCCTGTTGCACGCGGTGGCGGAGGTCAATCAGACTGTTGTAGACCATCCACACCCAGCCGAGTGCGACGATTAGTCCGAAGCCGAACGCGGGCAAAAGATACAGCGGCCATTCCTCTTGGACGTTTTTGCCTTGCACGCCGTCGCGCCAAATAAAGCCACCCACGGCCAGCACATGTCCGAAGATAAGCCAGCCCCAGAAAGCCCAAGCGAGGCTCGAACTGATTTGCTGTTCGCTGCGCGTGGAGATGAGGAAGATTGGGGCGTGCTCATCCGCCGCAATTTCCGGCGCGACTACGTCTTGCCGCTCGCGCGATTGCCCCATCACAAAGATGGGTGTGTGCAAGGGAATGGCGTGCTCATGGAAGCGGCGGCGACCGGTGGAATTAGCGATGCTCCTTGCGGGACCCTTGCCGTAATAGACCGGATCCCAGCTTGAGCAAGTGTGTTCGAAGACCGAGAGCATCTCGATCTCAGCACCCGCAGGTCGCACGAGCACTGAGCCACAGTCGTCATGTAGGTAAAAGGGAATCATTTCGCCGCCGCTGGCCACGGTGGTCCAGCCGCGTTCTGTGCGAGTGCGCGTCTGCGTCTTGCCGTTGCTATCAGTATAAGTCTCGGTGACGGTGCGTTCCCACTCCTCCTGCACGCTCCACGAGTAATTCACACAGCGGCAGTCGGCCAAAAAGCTTCGTAGCGGCGAATCCACTTCAGCCGTGCCCTTAAGCTCCACAAGGCCAATGAAGACGCCGATGGTCTTGGACGTAGGCAAGTTGTCAACTAACCGCCGCCGCCGACCCGCACGCAACGCGCCCAACAGGCAGAGAAATGCCAGCCCGCCGCCAACCAGAGGCAACCACGGGGCGAAGTCGTTCATGGGTCAGGCATAGCAAAGCTGGATGACTAGAGAAACACTACAAAATCCGAAAGGAAGGAAGCCCGCAGTCGACAATGCGTATATCTGATAGTCACCCGCGTAATTATCAATGATGACCTATAAACTATCGCCTGCTAAACCATGTGCTGATGAAGCGCAAAACGTCCTCTCCCGGCCCGCGCTACGCGGCGCTTATCCAGCTCCTCCGCACCGCTGAGGAACTTTGGAACGC
>VHDH01000225.1 GCA_016871445.1 Verrucomicrobiota bacterium
GCATTATTTTTTCTTTAGCCTTCAAACAGCCGTTCAAAGACGTTAGCAGGTGCTGTCAATTCGATTGCTGACCACCAAGGAATGTTCGCCCCATCCAGCCCAAAACCTTGGAAATGCGGTTGACCAAAGGCGCCTGGGAATCCCGGGCTGAAGCCGGGTGCTAATGAGAAGGAGCTGATGCCGTTACGCGCCGCCCGGTTGGTGACTTGCATTCTCATCGCGCGGAATTACCCTGCGCAGCCTATTTGACAGGATTGAGTTATGCAATTAAGCAACGAAGAAATCCGCCGCTACTCGCGCCACCTCATCCTACCCGAGGTCGGCATGGCGGGGCAGAAGAAGATTAAGTCCACCTCAGTTTTGTGCATCGGCGCGGGCGGCCTCGGTTCGCCCATCGCGATGTATCTGGCCGCCGCCGGCATCGGAAAGATTGGCATCGTGGATTTCGATACCGTGGATTACTCGAACTTGCAGCGCCAAATCCTTCACACCGACGCCGACGTCGGCCGGCCCAAGGCTCAGTCCGCGAAGGAAACCATCGCGGGCATCAACCCCAACTGCGAGGTCGTCATTCACGACACGCGCATCTCGGCTGAGAACGCCCTCGACCTCATCCGCCCCTACGACATCGTCGTGGACGGCACGGACAACTTCCCCACGCGCTATCTCACCAACGACGCCTGCGTGCTGCTCAAGAAGCCCAACGTCTATGGTTCCATCTTCCGCTTCGAGGGGCAGGCCAGCGTCTTCGCGCCGCACCTCGGCGGGCCGTGCTACCGCTGCCTTTACCCCGAGCCGCCCCCGCCCGGCATGGTGCCGAGCTGCGCGGAAGGCGGCGTCCTCGGCGTGCTGCCCGGCATCATCGGTTGCATCCAGGCGACGGAGATTTTGAAACTCGCCTTGGGCAAAGGCACTTCGCTCATCAACCGCCTCGTGCTCTTCAACGCGCTCGACCTGAAGTTCCGCGAACTCAAGTTGCGCCGCGACCCGAAATGCCCGCTCTGCGGCGATGCTCCGACCATCAAGGAGCTGATTGACTACGAGATGTTTTGCGGCATCCAGCCCGCGTCCACGGAGCCGGCGGCGAATCCCGACGAAGTCACCGTGCAGGACATGAAGCGCGCGTTGGACAACCCCGCGCTCAACATCAAGGTCGTGGACGTGCGCGAGGCGGACGAATACGAAATCGCGAAGGTCAACGGCGTGCCACTGCTGCCGTTGAGCCAGCTTGGCCAGCGCTTCACCGAGCTGGACCCGAACCAGCAATACTACCTGCACTGCAAAGGCGGCGTGCGTTCGCTCAAGGCGCTGAACTTCCTCCGCGAACAGGGCTTCAAGTATGTGAAGTCCGTGAAGGGTGGCATTGGCGCATGGTCCGACGAAGTCGACCATAGCGTGCCGAAGTACTGATAGCCATCGCATCGCACAACGGCGTTCATCGCGCCTACTTTACCGCTGCTCGAGTCGCTGTCCGAACCCTAATGAGAACGGGCGAACTCGTCGGCTTGCCCTCGCCCGCGTTCTGACGCGCGCTGCGATTGATGACGTGGCATAGTCGGTCGGTCTCCGGAACCCAGCGAGCGCAACTGAAGAAGATTTTCCGCTCCGTCTCGCCCGCCGCGATCTGCACGCCGTTTAAACCAATGTCCGAGACAATTATGCCGTGCGGGAGGTTTTCGATGTCCATGTCGACGAGGTTCGTGTCGCCGTTGCGCACGACGCGCAGCCACGCGGGGACTTCTGTGCCGGGCGCGATGGTGATTTCGGGAATAATCGCGGGTGTGGCGGAGGTTTGCAGCGAGAGGAAAACCTTTGGTGCGTCCGCAAGCTTGAGGATGCCGAAGTTGTTGAGCGGCTTCGTCACGGACTGGCCATCCACATTCGCGGTAGCGGTGAGTTTAACTT
>VHDH01000226.1 GCA_016871445.1 Verrucomicrobiota bacterium
CTGCGGCCGCGACGCTCAAAGAGCTTCCCGCCGCGCGACTGGCGAGCATTCACGCCCTTGCCGCCGCGCCCACGCTCAAGCCCGACGGTTCCGCTGACGTGACCGGCGCTAAGTCCATTTCTCTGCCCAACGCGCAATGGGCCACGCTCGACTCGGCGGTGAAGTCGCTGCTTTTCGTCCTCCATGCCGACGCCGAGCGCGAAGTCACGCTCCGATTGGGCTGCAAACGTCCCGTGCAGACCAAGTTCAACAACGGCCCGATGCCATCCAATCTCGGTCCGCCCGGATGGCTCGCTGGTCAGATTGGCAACATCGCCGACCCTGTGTCCTTCCACGTCAAATTGCGCACGGGCGACAACTTCCTCGCGCTCACTTTCACCGAGACAGTTCCGTTTTACTTCGAGTTGGACCCGCTTGGGCGCGAATTACGCGAGCAATTGAATGCCCAGCTTGCCACTGATTTTCCACCGACTGGAGAAGCTCGCTATTGGCGCATCGAGACAGTCGCGGTGCCCAGCGGCATTGCGCTCGAAGTCGGTGGCATGGCCTTCGCACCGGACAAGGCGCTCTTAGTCTGCACGCGGCGCGGCGAGATTTGGCGTTACTACTCCGCCGCCGTGCAAGCTGAGTGTGCCAAGCCCGGCCTGAACCGCGCGGCGATGCTCAAACAGTCGGTTGCTTCTCCAGCGATTGCAGCTGGTTCAACTCCTTACGGCGGCGGCTACGGAGATCGCTGGGAACTCTTCGCCTCGGGCCTGCACGAACCGCTCGGCCTGCTCGCCGGCAAGCCCGGCGAAGTCTTCGTCGTGCAGCGTTCCGAGCTAACGCGCATCGCAGACACGGATGGCGATGGCCGGGCCGACCGCTTTGAGACGCTTGATCAGAACTGCGGCGTCTCCGCCAGCCAGCACGCCTACATCTTCGGCCCCGTGCGCGACAAGGATGGCAACTTGTGGGGGGCCATCTCTGGCATTGGCGTGAGCGGACCGGGCAAGTATTTCGGCTGGAGCTTCAAGGTCACGCCGAAGGGCGAGTTCATCCCGTGGAGCAAGGGATTGCGTTCCCCCAACGGCCTCTGCATGACCCCTGAAGGGGACCTCTTCATCACCGACAACCAAGGCGAGTGGATGGGCACCTCGCCCTTGCACCACGTGAGCAAAGACGCCTTCCACGGCCACCCGCAGGCGCTCAAGTGGGATCCGACCTTCACCGCGCTGCCGGTCGCCGAGGAGTTGGCCAAGATCCGCAAGCTCCCCGCCATCCAGTTCCCCTACGGCACCATGGGCCAATCACTCGCCGAGCCAGTGATTGACACGACCGGTGGCCAATTCGGTCCGTTCGCCGGGCAAATGTTCGTGGCCGACGAGAGCAAGTGCGTCGTCGTGCGTGTGGCGCTGGAGAAAGTAGCCGGCGAATGGCAAGGTGCGTGCCTGCCCTTCCGCAGCGGTTTTCAAGGCGGCAACAACCGCGCCGCCTTCGCTCCTGACAGCAGCCTCTTTTTGGGTCAGACTGACCGTGGCTGGGGCAGCACCGGCGGAAAATCCTTCGGCCTCCAACGCCTTATTTGGACCGGCGAAGTCCCATTCGAGATCGAGACCATGAAGCTCACTGCCGACGGCTTTGACGTGCGCTTCACCAGAGCCGTAGATCGCTCCGCCGCCGCCACGGCGGCGAACTGGTCGCTCTCGCATTATCACTACCTCTACCACGCTAAATACGGCTCTCCGCAGCAGGAAATCACGCCTGTGAAGGTCACCAACGCCACCGTGACTCCCGACGGTCGCACCGTGCGGCTGAAGCTTCCTGGATTGAGCGCGGGAAAAATCTACGAACTCCATCATACCAACCTTCGCGCCGCTGACGGCACCGCCCC
>VHDH01000227.1 GCA_016871445.1 Verrucomicrobiota bacterium
AAATACAACGTAAAGCTCTACGACACCATCGAGGAGATGGTGAAGCACGTGGACGCCGTGTTCATCGAAAGCGTGGACGGCCGGCCGCACCTCGCGCAAGCCGCCCCCGTCATCAAGGCCGGCAAGCCGCTGTTCATAGACAAGCCCATGGCTGGCTCCCTCAAGGACGTGCTGGAAATCTTTCGGCTCGCCAAGGCGGCCAAGGTGCCCGTGTGGAGCTCGTCATCACTTCGCTACGGCAAGAACACCTTGGCCGTGCGCGAGGGCTCCGTCGGCAAGGTGACTTACGCTGAGACCTCCAGCCCCGCGAGCATCGAGCCGTCGCACCCGGATCTCTTCTGGTATGGCGTCCACGGCTGCGAGTCGCTCTTCACGGTGATGGGCACGGGCTGCGAAAGCGTGAAGCGCGGTCAAACGGCGGACGGTAAGATCGAGGTTATCGGCAAGTGGAAGGGAGGACGTACCGGCATCTTTCGCGAGAATGCCAAATACCTCGGCGTCGCTAAGGGCGATAAGGGCGAGGCTCCTATCGGCGAATCCTCAGGCTACGCGCCGCTGGTGGCTCAGGCGATCAAGGCATTTCAAACCGGCACCGTGCCCGTCAAGCCCGAGGAGACCATCGAGCTATTCGCTTTCATGGAAGCCGCCGACGAAAGCAAGCGGCGCGGCGGTGCGGAAGTAACCATTGCCGAGGTACTGAAGAAAGCCGGCGCGAAGTAAGCCGCATCCTCGGGTCAGAGGGTTGACTTCACCTGCGTGAGGCCGATGATGCAGCGATGCCGCTCGTGGTGAACCTCCGTCAGCTTGAGTCCGAACCGCAGGACTTATCCGGCGAACTGCCGGCGGCCGACCTAGCATTGGAGCGCCCTGACGAGACATTGCACCTGACCCACCCGCTGGAGCACGAGTTGACGGCGACGCTCATCGACGACGCCATCCTGCTACAAGGGACGCTTCGGCTGCCAATGGAGTGTGACTGCGTGCGGTGCTTAAAGCGGTTTTCGTTCAGCCTGGAACTGTCGGAGTTCGCCGCGCACCTGCCGCTGGTGGGCGAAGACGCGGTGCCCGTGGTGGACGAATCCGTGGACTTGACACCTTTTTTGCGAGAGGACATTCTACTCACGCTTCCGCAGCATCCGCTGTGCAAGCCTGACTGTCGCGGTCTGTCGCAGCTCGCGGCCGGCGGCGCGTCGGGCACCAACCCCCAGACGAACGCAGGCGCGTCGCCATGGGCCGTCTTGAACGAACTGAAACTGAAAGAATAAGAATATGGGCGTCCCGAAGCGCAAACCTTCCCACAGCCGCCAACGCATGCGTCGCGCCTACAACAGCGTGCTCAAGCTGCCCCAGCTTTCCACCTGCCCGCAATGTGCTGCGCCGTTCCTGCCGCACCGGGTTTGCCCAGCTTGCGGCTACTACAAAGGTAAACAGATTCTGACCGTCACGGCAGGGGCATAACAGTTCGTGCTGGAGGGGCGCGACGATTCTCTGGCGCGCAATGCTGCTTTCCTAAACTAGCAATTCCACCGCCTGTCGGCTTACTCTCCGGCTATGCGAATTGCAGTGGATGTGATGGGGGGCGACCACGGTTGCGGCGTCATCATTGATGGCGCCAAGTTGGCGCTGGCAGAGAACCGCCGGCTCACCGAAGTGCATCTCGTCGGCCAGCAGGAAGAAATTACCGCTCACCTGCACAGAATCCGACTGCATGGCGACCCGCGCGTCCGCGTGTTGCATGCCTCGCAGGTTCTCGACATGGAGGACAAGCCCGTGGACGCGGTGCGAAAAAAGAAGGATTGCTCTGTCGTACGCGCGATCGAGCTAATTCGGGACGGCAAAGCGGACGCCGTGGTCTCACCCGGCAACAC
>VHDH01000228.1 GCA_016871445.1 Verrucomicrobiota bacterium
GCCGCAATCGGCGGGCGTGAGCGTGCCGGGCCAGCGCCAGAAGGAACTCGCGCGCGTGCCACCGATCCAGGTGGTGCCTTTGCTGCCGCGCATCCCGGCGTTCCACACGGGCACGCCGGCGGTGCCGCCGTTGTCGTTCATGAAGATGACGAGCGTGTCTTTGGCGATGCCCCATTCGTCGAGCTTGGCCAGCACCGTGCCGATGTTCTGGTCAATGTTGTGGACCATGCCGAGGAAGCTGGCGATCTGGTCGTTGGGAGCTTTGCCGTCGTAGAGCGCCTTGTCCTGGGGCCGGGCGATGTAGGGGCCGTGCGGGGCATTGGAAGGGATGTAGCAGAAGAAGGGTTTGCCGGCCTTGCGTTGCGAATCCATCCACTGCGTCGCCTGCGAGTAGAAGACATCGGTGCAGTAACCCTTGGTCTTCACGAACTGGCCGTTGTGAAAAATGGCGGGATCAAAATACTTGTTGCCCGGGGCGTCGCCGCAACTGCCCGGGTAGCTTTGCCCGATGCCGCCCGCGCCGTGGATGAACATCTCGTCGAAGCCGCGTCGGCTGGGCAAGTATTCCGCTTCGTCGCCGAGGTGCCACTTGCCAAAGATGCCCGTGGTGTAGCCCGTGCCGCGAAGCACTTGCGCGAGCGTGGTGGCCTTGAGCGTGAGGCGCTCGCGTTCGAGGATGGTGTGCGTAATGCCGTTCTTGAACTCGTGCCGGCCCGTGAAGAGCGCGCTGCGCGTGGGCGCGCACGTGGGACTGACGTGGAAGTCCGTGAAACGCACGCCCTCGCGGTGCAGGCGGTCGAGGCTCGGCGTCTTGAGCAGCGGGTTGCCGTGCGCAGAGACATCGCCGTAGCCTTGGTCATCCGTGAAGAAGAAAATGATGTTCGGGCGTTTGCCGGCGAGGGCGGCAGTGGCTGGGTTAGCGAGAACTGTCAGGAGCGTGAGCAACGCGAGGCGGAGCAACGTGGCTTTCATGTAAAGAGATTCATGCCCCAGCCGACGCGCGCTGGCGAGGCGAAGTTCTGAGCTGTCCTGGCAGTCGTGAATGACGCTTTGAGCGGAAGACCTTTACCGCTACAAAGCCCCCGTGCCGAATCCGCTACCTCGTCGACTTGATCAACTGCTCTCCGCCTGTGGCTATTGCAGTCGCAGCGAAGCGCGCCTCTGGGTGCGCGGCGGCCGAGTGTCAGTCAACGGCCAGCGGGCGGAGGCGGTGGACCAGAAGGCGCGCGCGGCTGACGTGCAGGTGGATGGCCAGCCGGTGGATTCGCCAGAGGGAATTCTCATTCTCCTGCACAAGCCCGCCGGCCACGTCTGCTCGCATGACGAACGCGAGGGGCCCCGCGTCTTCGACCTCTTGCCCGCGCGCTGGCTCCAGCGCAACCCACCCGTCACCACCGTTGGTCGGTTGGACAAGGACGCAACCGGCGCGCTCGTCATCACCGACCGGGGTGAGCTGGTGCATCGCTGGACCTCGCCCAAGCGGCACGTGACCAAGCTTTACGAAGTCACCGTGGACCGCGACTTGGAGCCGGGGCTGGTGGGTGTCTTCGCGGCTGGCGAACTGCGGCTGGATGATGAGCCCAAGCCCTGCCTGCCCGCGAAGCTGGCCATCACCGGCCCGCGCACGGCGCAGCTGGAACTCACCGAGGGCAAATACCATCAGGTGAAGCGCATGTTCGCGAGCCAGGGCTGGACGGTTTTGCGGCTGCACCGGAGCCGCTTCGGGGAAATTGAGCTGGGCGATTTGCCCGTGGGCGAGTGGCGGCGGCTGGATCTTCCCAAAATCGCGTAGCCGCTCCACGCGGGAGGAGGGCTTGGACAGCCGGTGGCAACGCGGCGACCAGCACCTTTGCCACGCAGCCGACG
>VHDH01000229.1 GCA_016871445.1 Verrucomicrobiota bacterium
GCGCGGCCTGCTCTTCGCCAATGCCCACGTCGCCGCGCCGGTGTGCAATCCCTCGCGCGTCGCCACGCTCACGGGACGGCTGCCCTCGACCACCGGCGTCTATGACAACAGCGTCGTGTGGCACGAGGCGTTGCGCGGGGTCGCATCCATCCCGCAGCACTTCAAGGCGGGCGGCTACCATGTCGCGGGCGGCGGCAAGGTGAACCACCACATGCCCGGCTTCAATCGTCGCAGCGACTGGCACGACTACTTCGATCAGATCTTCGACAGTCAGTATCAGGATCAGCTCGCACGCGGTCTCGACGTGAAAAACTTCACCTGGCCCGCCGGCTTCCCGCTCAACCGCCTCGAAGCCGTGCGCACCTTTTCCAAACCGCCGCAGAACGCGAACGAGTTCGACTGGGGCGCGTTCGACAAGCCCGATGCCGAGATGGGCGATGGCAAAATGGTCGAGTGGGCCGCGAAGTTCCTCGCGCAACCGCCGAAGGAACCGTTCTTCCTCGCCGCCGGCATCTACCGGCCGCATCTGCCGTTCTACGCGCCGCGGAAATACTTCGACCTGTATCCGCAGGACAAAATCACGCTCCCGCCGGTGAAGGACGACGACCTCAATGACCTGCCCGAAGCCGGCAAGCGAATGGCCGCCGACCGTCGTGGCGATTACGAACTCGTGATGAAAGAAGGCCGCCATCGCGAACTCGTGCAGGCCTACCTGGCCAGCATTACCTTCGCCGACGCGCTCATCGGGCGGTTGCTCGACGCGCTGGAGGCCAGCCCGGCGGCGAAGAACACGATCATCGTTTTCTGGTCCGACCACGGCTGGCACCTCGGCGAAAAGCAGCACCTGCACAAGTTCACCCTCTGGGAACGCTCCACCCGCATCCCGATGATCATTGCCGCGCCCGGCGTCACTGCACCCGGGACGCGCACCGCACGGCCCGTCGGCACCATTGATCTTTTCCCCACGCTCAACGAACTCTGCGGCCTGCCTGCGCCCGGCGGACTCGACGGACAAAGCCTCGTGCCGCTGCTGCGCAACCCGTCGCTCGATTGGAAGCGTCCCGCGCTGACCACGCACGGACGCGGCAACCACGCGTTGCGCAACGAGCGCTGGCGCTATATCCGTTATGAGAATGGCGACGAGGAACTCTACGACCACGCGAACGACCCGAACGAATGGACCAACCTCGCAGATAATCCCGAGTATGCCGCTATCAAAGCCAAGCTAACCCAGTCATTTCCCCAGGTTGATGCACCCCCGCTTGGCAAAACTTCCAAGCGGAAAGCTCGCGAGCTCAAATAAGTCGCTCGTCTAATGACTACCCGATTAGTTTTTATGGTGTTGCCTCGTTGATCACTACCTTGCCTGAGTTGTCTTGTGGTGCCTTAATTCTCAGTAGCGTGAACCTCTTGAAAAAGCGAGCTATCGCCCCTGAATTACAATGAAAACAACGCTGACACAACACGTCCTCCTGCTCGCCTCGTTCACCACGCTGCACGCCGCTGCGCCTGACCTATCCAAGGTCATCTCACGCACCGATCTCGATGCTGTTATCGCCGTCACGACAGACGCCGCGTTGAAACAAGCGCTTGGCGACCACGCCGCTGCCATCATCACCGCCGCAAAGCAGCATCCTCATGTTGTGGCCGTTATTCGCACCATCGAGAGCGCGCCGGGTTCGTTCACGAAGGTGAATGCCACGCCCGAGGCTTTGAAGAAGGCCGCCGGCGGAGACATCGCGATCTTTGACACGCTCACGCTCGTCAGCACCGCCATCCAGAGTGGCAAGGCGCACGTCTATCGCGATGCCAAGGATGATCCCTACGATGCGGCCTTCATCGAGCACCTC
>VHDH01000230.1 GCA_016871445.1 Verrucomicrobiota bacterium
TCCGGTCGTTGTCCGCCTTCCGATACGCGCCGAAGTCGCTGAACCAATACTTCTTCGCGATCCGATACATCCAGTGTTTCTCGGGCACTTCCTCGCCAGGGAGCCATTGGCTGAAGCGCGGCGTCATTGCTTCGAGTTCGGCCAGCGCGGTGCCGCGAACGGTCGTGTCGCGCGCACCGTGCTTCACGACGAGCTGCTTCACGAGGTCGGGCCGCTCCAGCACCACGCAGCCGCGCGTGTGCTCGGCCGTGAGCTCGCGGAAGTCCTTGAGAAACGCGCTGTCGCGGATGGTCTCGAAGACGCCGCGCTCGTCGCGAATCGTGTCCGTGGCGAACTGGATAATCGGGCACGGCTCGATGTCGCCCCGCGGCCCGATGTGATGCGAAACGCCCGTGGACATGGGGCAAAGTGCCTGACCCTCGCCATCGTAGTAGGCGTCAATGATCGCGATGGGCAGCCGCGCGCGCATCTCGGTGACAAACTTCCGCACGCGCACGAGTTGGTCGGGCCGCAACGCGAGCGCCATGTTCATCTTCGGGCCGACGGGCCGGTAGGTGTGATACCAAGCGTAGTGAACGCCACGCTGGATGAGATGCTGAAGCCATTCTTCGGTGAGCAGCTCGTCAATGTTCGTCTGGCAGACGCTCGTGGCGACGCCAGTGAGGATTCCCTCGCTCAGGCAGTGGTCGAGGCCGCGCAAGGTCTTGTTGAAAACGTCCTTTTTCCCGCGCCGTTCGTCGCTGACCACCTCGCGGCCCTCGATGGAAATGAGCGGCGTGCAGTTGCCAATCTCGCGTAGACGCTTCGCGACCTTCTCAGTGATGAACTGACCGTTGGTGAATATCTGGAAGTAGCAGTCCGGGTGCGCCGCGAGCAAGTCGAGGAGCTGCGGGTGCATGAACGGCTCGCCGCCGAGGATGCCGAAGAAGCTGTTTCCATGCGCCTGCGCGTCCTCGATGGTGCGGTTGAGCGTGGCGAGGTCAATCGAGTCCTTCTCCTCGACATCCACCCAGCAACCTTGGCAGCGGAGATTGCAGGAGTTGATGATGGAGAGATACAGGAAGGGCGGGAACGTCTCACCGCGCTTGAGCCGGCGCTTAAACCGCTCGACGGAAAGCATCCCTTTCACGCCGAAGTTCCAAACGAACTTGGCGATGCAGCGCTTGTCAGCGGAGCGGAGTGTGCGGAGGGCGAGGGCGGGGAGCATTAATCAAACAGAGGCGGGTGAGCTAAGTACTCTCATCGAGTTGTTTCAGAGTTGTTCCGTCTTTGCTTTTCCAAGCGGTCAACCCGTTGGCACTCCCGCCGTGGATCACGACCGCTGCTGATGATGGGCTCGTGAACTCGCAAGCCTTGGTAAAGACAAGCAGTCCCCCCTTTTCGACTAGCCTCTTTTCCGTGATCAGCTGCTTTCGTTGAGCTGTGACTCCCGGGTATCTCTCAGCAGAGGATCGCTCCTCAAGCACGGCCGTCGATCCCTCGAACACCACAAAACCACCTGCGGTGCGCTGGCCACGTGCCTCAGCTCCCCTGATGCGGCAGAATAGTATGCCGCCGGGTTGAGGCCTAGCAGTGGATTGGACAATTGGGGCCAAAATGTCCGAACCGAGAACCGGGAGAAGTTGCCTGATGCGCGCAAAGAAAACTTCTATATCTTCGCGATCCGACTCCGGAAGCTTTGAGCCTCCAGCTTGATTTTGCTCCAAGGTGAACCTTCCGATCTGCGCGGCTTCAGCCAAGAGCCGACTTTCTAGGTAGCGGACGTGAGCCTTGGTGAGGTTTTCGTCCTTGCTGACGAAGACGA
>VHDH01000231.1 GCA_016871445.1 Verrucomicrobiota bacterium
CTGTTCACCCGGCAGAACTGCTCGCCACCATTTACCATAGTTTCGGCATTGATCCGGAGACCATCGTGATGAATCACCTCAATCAGCCCCGGGAGTTGGTTAAGGCAAAAGCCGTCACGAAGCTTTTCGCCTAAGTCATGTGCATTTTGCTTTGGCAAGGCCGCGCGTTTGCGCGGCCTTTGCTTTTGACGCCGCAGTTCAGCCCGTGAATTTAGCCTCTCTAGGACCGTCTTTTAACGACGCGTCCCCCTGCGTTTGTTAGTTGCCGCAAAGGGGGAACCCGCGCATTTTCTTGTCATGAACCGCAAGCCATTTCTGATCGGTCTTAGCGTCCTCACGCTCACAACCGTCGGTCTTTTCGCCGCCCCCGCCGACAAAAAAGCCGCCTCGCCAAAGAAGGTTAGTTACTACAAGGACGTACGTCCCATCTTCCAGGCGAACTGCCAAGGTTGCCATCAGCCTGCGAAGTCCAAGGGCGGCTATGTGATGACAGACTTCAAGTTGATGCTCGGTGCGGGCGACAGCAAGGAAGCCGCGATTGTTCCGAAGTCGCCGGAAAAGTCGCCCCTCATCCGGTTCATCACGCCCAAGGACGGCAAGGCCGAGATGCCCGAGGGCCGCAAGCCGCTGCATGAATCTGAGATTGAGACCATTCGCAACTGGATTGCGCAGGGCGCGGTGGACGACACGCCCGCAAATGCTCGCGAGCGGTACGACATGAATCATCCGCCGGTGTATTCCCTCCCACCGGTCATCACCTCGATTGATTATTCGGCCGACGGCCAGTTCCTTGCGCTCGCGGGCTTCCACGAAGTGCTCCTCCACAAAGCCGATGGTTCCGGTCTCGCCGCGCGGCTCGTCGGGTTGAGCGAACGTATTGAGTCCGTAAAATTCTCGCCCGATGGCAAGCGCCTTGCCGTCGCGGGCGGCCTGCCAGGGCGGATGGGCGAAATCCAGATTTGGAATGTCGAGCAGCGCAAGCTCGCCCTCTCGCACTCGGTCACTTACGACACCATTTATGGTGCGAGCTGGTCGCCGGATGGGCAACTCATCGCGTTCGGTTGTGGCGACAATTCCGTGCGTGTCATCGAAGCCAGTTCCGGCAAGCAGGTGCTTTTCATGGGCACGCACAATGACTGGGTGCTCGACACCACTTGGTCGCTCAAGGGTGACCATGTCATCTCCGTTTCGCGCGACATGACGGCCAAACTCACGGAACTCGCCACCCAGCGCTTCATCGACAACATCACGAGCATCACGCCCAACGCGCTCAAGGGCGGCATTGCCACTGTTTC
This sequence comes from Verrucomicrobiota bacterium, assembly GCA_016871445.1. Lineage (GTDB taxonomy): Bacteria > Verrucomicrobiota > Verrucomicrobiia > Limisphaerales > SXTU01 > SXTU01. The sequence continues at coordinate 1,296 of VHDH01000231.1, forward strand.
CCGCCATCCGTTCCGCGAGGAAATCCTGATGGGCGGCTCCGACGGTCTGCCTAAGCTATACCAATACTTTCGCACTGCCCCGCGCCAAATTGGCGATGACAGCAACGGAATTTTCTTCTTCGACTCCATGCTCGGTCGCGTCACGTCCGTGGCGTGGAGCGCGGATGGCAAATTGCTCGCCGCCGGCAGTGCGCTTGACGGGAAGGGCGAAGTCTTCGCGTCCACATTCGGCTTTGGCACTAACGCCATCACAAAAGAAATGGCCGATGTGATGAAGAAAATCCCCGCGAGCCGCTCTTCGCAGGACAAGGAAGTCATCGCCAAATACCGGGCCAGCGGCACGAAGACGCTCTTCAAAATCCCTGTCCCGCAGGCTGGCGTCTTCGCCGTGGCCGTCGCGCCCGACGCGAAGACCATCGCCGCTGCCGGTTCCGACGGGCAAATCCGGCTGCTCAATGCTGAAAATGGCTCTCTG
>VHDH01000232.1 GCA_016871445.1 Verrucomicrobiota bacterium
TGAGCTGGCAGCAGGTCCACGAGCGGTTCGGCGTCAGCGCGTTCGACTGGCTGGAGAAACTGGAGGCCGGCGAAGTTCCCGGCGCGGAAACCGGCCCGCAGTATCGCGGTCGGGTTGAACCTTGCCTTAGGCAAATCCTCCGAGACTGCCCTGGCCAAACCGTTGCGGTCGTGTGCCATGGTGGGGTCATTCGCATGTTGCTCTCCCTGCTGCTCGAACTGCCGCTGCCCAAGCTCGCGCACTTCGACATCGAGTATGCGAGCATCACCGTCGTTGAGCAGCACCCGCACCGCAGCGAGGTCGAACTGCTGAACTTCACCCCGTGGCGTGACCGGCGGTGAGTTTTTGCTTCGAGAGAAAACAGAGCTGAATCATCTGCCGCCTCCTGTACATGCCTTGGCGGTAAATCCAAAAATGCCAACCGCCTCGCTGCTCCGCATCTCCATCGCCACCACGCTCGAAGCAGAGGAGGCTGTCGCCGAACTGCTCTTGCGCGTGCTCGGGCAGACACCGTCGACTTACTCTAACGCCGAGACTGGCGAGACGACGGTCTCGACCTATCTCGAAAAGTCCGCGCAATGGAACGCCGCCGCATCCGCTGAATTGCGGGCCGGCTTGACACTGCTGACCGAGTGCGGGCTCGCCGTTGGCGCTGGTGAAATCACGACCGCGAAGGTGCGCCGCGAGGATTGGGCCGAGTCGTGGAAACGCCACTTCAAGCCGCTCGCCATTGTTGACGCGCTGCTCATCAAGCCGAGTTGGGTGAAGCTGAAGCCGCGCAAAGGCCAAGCCATCGTCGTGCTGGATCCCGGACTGAGCTTTGGCACGGGACATCATGCGACGACGGGGTTTTGCCTTAAGCAGTTGGCGGCGGCGAGGCAAGCGGCAGGATTAGAATTAGGAGTGCGAGCAGAAGCGCGGGTCTCGGCTCCTTCTCGTAGCCCTAATCCTAGTCCTGCTCCCCCCCTGTCGTTCCTCGACATCGGAACCGGCTCCGGAATCCTCGCCATCGCCGCTGCCAAGCTGGGCTATTCGCCAGTGCATTGCTTTGACTTCGATCCCGAATCTGTCCGCGTGGCGAAGGCGAACGCGGCGCAGAACGGCGTCGCCCATCTCGTGATACCCGTGCGCCGCGACCTCACGAAACTCCCGCCCACGAGCGGGACGCAGTATCACGTCGTCTGCGCGAATCTGATTTACGACCTCCTCATCGCCGAGCGCGCCCGCATCCTCGCCCGGCTCCGCCCCGACGGCGTGCTGGTGCTGGCCGGCATTTTGCAGACGCAATTTGCGAGAGTGAAACGAGCCTACCGCGCCGCCGGCTTGCGGCTCATCGCTACCGAGGTGGAAAACGAATGGCAGTCCGGCGTGTTCGTGCGCCGAACCAAAGGGAAGCAATATGCCTCGAAAAAATAGCGTTGCTCTATCCGACTGTCGGTTTCACCAACCTTTTCTTGGAGACCTGTGATGGGTATGGGCGATGACGCTAGCAGGAAAATGCCTTGGTGGGCCCGACCGGATTCGAACCGGTAACCAAGCGATTATGAGTCGCCTGCTCTAACCGTTGAGCTACGGGCCCAATAATGGCTTAGTCTTGGGGCGGACCAACCTAGGCCGCAAGTCAATTGTCCGCACCGCTTCAGTCTTCCGGCACCCCTGAAACCGTGAGTGGACGGCCGTTGTCGCGCGGGCTGAGCTTGAGCAAGTAGGGCACGGCGAGCTTCGCCCACTCGTCTGCAATGGGATACGCTGC
>VHDH01000233.1 GCA_016871445.1 Verrucomicrobiota bacterium
GACCTCGGCCGCCTGCGCGTGCAGGAGTGCGAGCGTGTGGTCGCGTTGCGAACGGAGTTGACCAAGTGCGGCGCGAAGGTCATCGAGGAGGGCGACACGCTCACGGTCTTCCCCTCCGCGCTCCACGGCGCGGAAATCGAGACCTACGACGACCACCGCATGGCGATGTGCTTCGCCGTTCTCGGCTTGAAGGTGCCCGGCATCAAAATCAAGAATCCCGCCTGCGTGAAGAAGACGTTCCCGAACTTTTTCCAGAAACTCGCCACCCCGCCTCCGCACGGCCTCGGCGCCGAAATCCGCAACGCCGTCACCGGCCGCAAGCTCGCGATGGAGGAGCTGTTTGCTGATTAGCCCATGTCTCACCCTAAACCCTTCGTCATCGCCATTGACGGTCCCAGCGCCAGCGGCAAGGGCGTCACCTCCCGTCGCCTCGCCGCCATGCTCGGCCTGCTCACCGTGGACACCGGCGCAATGTATCGCACACTCGCATGGCACTGCCTCCGCATGAAAGTAGATGTGAACGACGATAAGAAAGTCGTCGCGCTCTGCCGCAAGTGGAAAACCTCCTTAGTTGTGGCTGAGGGCCACGTGCGATTACTGGTGGACGGCTATTACCCCGCACAGGAAATCCGCACCTCCGAGGCCAGCGCCGCCGTTGCGCACGTCGCGCAGATCCGCGTCGTCCGCGACTGGATGAAAGCTAAACAGCGCGAGTGCATCCAATTTGGCAGCCTCGTCATGGAGGGCCGTGACATTGGCTCGAACATCTTTCCGGAGACAGACTACAAGTTTTTTTTGGATGCTAGCCCTGAGGTCCGCAAGCTGCGCCGTGAGCGCGAGGGTGTGAAGGAGGACGTCCACGCCCGCGACAAGCGCGACAGTTCACGTGCACACTCGCCACTGATGCCCTCGCTCGGTGCGCTGATCGTGGACAACTCGCATCACACCGTGCAGGAGACGTGCGACCTCATGCTCCAAGAGATAAACAAACGGCGGAAGGCGAACGGGCTGAAGCCGCTGAAGGCCGCCGCCTGAGGTAAAGCCTAAACCCAAGCTCTGCCGTCTAAAAAGGCCCCAATGAACAAGCTCCGAAATGCACTCGGAACGCGCGCACTTAGGCTGACAGGCGAGAGCTGCCTGAAGCTTGGGACTTAGCGCCTCATGAAGCCCGTCTATCGCCTCACCTGGCTCGCCGCGCGCGCTTACTATGCGCTCTGGCATCGCTGGCGGGTCCTCAACCCGGAGCGCGTTCCTCCATCCGGGCCGGTGATCCTCGCGGCAAACCATGCCAGCTTCTTGGATCCGCCGCTCATCGGCAGCGGTTTACCGCGCGCCATTAATTACCTTGCGCGCGAGTCACTTTTCCGTTTCCCGGGCTTTGGCGCCTACCTGCGCGCATTAAACTGCGTGCCTGTTGACCGCGACGGGGCGGGCGCAGCGGGCTTGAAGGGCATCCTCGACCGCCTGCATGACGGCGGCGCGGTCATCCTCTTCCCCGAAGGCACTCGCAGCGCGGATGGCCAGCTCAAGCCCGCCCGCAGCGGCGTGGGCCTCACGGTCATCAAGTCCGACGCGGCCGTCGTGCCAGTGCGCGTCTTCGGCACATTCGAGGCGTGGAGCCGGAACCGAAAATTCCCCCGCCCGCGCCGCGTGATGGTGAAATATGGCGAGCCGATGGACTTCAAAGCGTTGCGCGAGGAAGCCAAGACTTGCACCAAGCCGCGCCTAAAACTGATTTACCAAGAAATCGC
>VHDH01000234.1 GCA_016871445.1 Verrucomicrobiota bacterium
CGCTCGAACTCGTGCCCTGCACCTTGTGCCGGCGCGTGAGTTCCTTCTCCAAATCCGCCTTCAGCGCGGGCAGCGCGACACCAAGCTTCTGGAGCACGAGCGGCACGAGGCTTTCGCCCTGCGCGATAAGCGCGAGCAGGAGGTGCTCGCCGTCGAGTTCCTGATGGTCATAACCGTGGGCCAGGTGCTGTGCATCCTGCAACGCTTGTTGCGCGTTGGTGGTGAAACGGTCGAAGTTCATAGCTTACGTAGTGCAATGCGAGTGCCAGCGCCAAAAGCACTGCTTTTGTTGTAATTCCGCGCTTTTTTCTTAAGTGTCGCGGGCCGTCGCGAGCCGTCCCGGCGCACTTGCGCCGCGATTGGCTCGCCTCTCGCCGCATTTACGCCGACGTTTTTGCCCTCAAGAAATAGCTCTTGCGCCGGGTGAAGGGGTGAAAGGAAGGCAAAGTGCGCGAGAAGCCCGTTTTTCGTCTGTCGATCTAAGCTGGTCGGACTGTGAGGATAGGAAAATCCACTTGGCCAGAATTTGCGCCTTCCTTACTTTAGCCATTGTTGAAGGGCAGACAGCCTGCTCGTCACAGCCCGACACGTCTAATGGACACAGAAACAGAAGCCGCTTACATCGCCGGAGCCAAAGCGGTGTTGCAAACTGAAATTAACGAGCTGCACCGGATGGCTGCCCGCTTAGACGCCTCCTTTGCGCAAGCCGTGGACTGCCTGCGACGGGCCTTGCTCGCTGAGCGCAAGGTCATCGTCATCGGCGTCGGAAAATCCGAAAACATCGCGGTGAAAATAGCCGCGACGTTCAACAGCACAGGCGCCCCTTGCGTCGCACTCAACTGCCAGAATGCCTCGCACGGGGATCTGGGCGTCGTCTGTGCCGGCGACGTAGTCTTGGCATTAAGCTACAGTGGCGAGACCAATGAACTGCTGGACCTGCTGCCTCACCTGCGGCGGCGCGGTGTCACCATCATCACGCTGACTGGTCGGGTTAACTCCACGCTGGCGGCACACAGTGAGATTGTCTTGAACGTGCAAGTTGAGCAGGAGGCCTGTCCACTGAACCTTGCTCCCACTTCCAGCACCACCGTAATGCTGGCGCTGGGGGATGCGCTGGCGATGGTATTGCTTCAGGCGCGTGGCTTCGCGGCGGAAGACTTTGCAGCCCTTCACCCCGGCGGCCAACTCGGTCGGCGGCTGCTCATTCGCGTGACAGATATCATGCGAAAAGATCAACAACTAGCTCTGGTTTCACCCTCGACCAAGGTGGCGGAGGCGTTAAAAGCCATGACGCGTTGCCGGGCGGGTGCCGTGGTGGTGGTGGAGGCGGATGGTTTGCTGGCCGGGATCTTCACCCATGGCGATTTCGTACGAGGTTATCAAGCGGATCGGCATATTGCCGATCACCCAGTCAGCCAGCACATGACCCGCAACCCGGTGGCCGTCCGTGAGGATCGATTGGCAGCCGAGATCGTGCACGTCTTTGAACAACACCGCATCGACGAGATCATCGTGGTGGACGCCCAACGCCACGTTATCGGCCTCGTGGATGTGCAAGACTTGTCACGCGCCAGCATCTTCTAATCATCGCTGCTTACCCCCATCCAGCGACGAAAAACTTCTTGAACCCGTTCCGAGACTAGTTCGCGCAGGTGCTCCTGCGCACTAAACCCTTTT
>VHDH01000235.1 GCA_016871445.1 Verrucomicrobiota bacterium
ACCAGCTTCGGGATATCCACTTCGGGCCGGCAGTCGCCGCCTTCGGAGCCGGCCAACAGTTTTTTGAAATGCAGCGGTAAAGTGTAAAAACTCGGATGCCGGGCGCTCTTGGCGGGAACGCCGACCAAAATCACTCGCCCCTGCGCTGCCGTTAGCTCGTAGGCCTGTTCGATGAGTTCAGCGAGACCGGTATTTTCAATCGCCACGTCCGCACCCGCCGGGCCGACGATTTTGTGGACCTCCTCGACGACATTAGCTGTGCGCCCATTAATGGTGTGCGTCGCGCCGAGTTTGCGGGCCAGCTCCAGTTTGTGGTCATGTAGATCGACACCGATGATGGGATAAGCTCCAACCATTGAGGCAAATTGCACGAGGTTCAGCCCCACGCCGCCGGTGCCGAGGACGACGATGCTCTCACCGATGCCCAGCCTAGCGTTGTTGTTCAGCACGCCCATCGCAGTAGTGGCAGCGCAGCCAAAAAGCGCGCCAGCCTCTGCGTCGAAACCCGCTGGCAATTTTGTAAGCCGATTCTCCGATATCACGGAGTACTCACTGAACGTCGTAACCCAGCCGGAGTTAATGCGCGGGAAGCGCGCAGAGGTGTAAAGCGCACCCGGCCCTTGCAAGCCAAGACCTTTGCGCCAATGGCACACCACGCGGTCTCCGGCCTTGACGTGCGTAACACCCTCACCCACCTCCTGAACGGTGGCGGTGGCTTCGTGGCCGAGCAGGTGGGGAAGGTACTTGTCCGGCCCCTTCGCGCCCTCGATCTCATTGAGTTGGGCGCCGCAGATGCCAGTGCAATGGATTTTCACAAACACCTGCCCGAAGCGTAGCGGGCCGGACTCGATTTCTTCGATGACGAGCGGCTGCTTCAACTCGGAGAGAATGGCGGCGCGGAATTTCATGCGGGAGAATTATACGTCGGTTTACTCGAAGTAGATGAACTCGTAGTCTCCCGTGTAACCGAAATGGCGATAGAGCCAAACCCATGCCTCGGAATCGAAGAACGCCTCGGCGGTGAGCGCCCAGCATTGAAGGTTGAAGAGCTCTTGCTCATTGCGATAGCTCTCAAGCATGACATAGCCTTGCTTGCCCACGCGTTGAATTTCACCCAACGCAGACTGTAGTTCATGGATGCGCAGGTTGTGCAGGCAGCCAAGGGAGAGTACGAGGTCAAAGTGCTTGTCGCTCCACGGATACTTGTCCTGCGCGCGGTGCCGCATCAGTTTCGGCCGGATCGGCTCCGGAGCCGTCGCCATACCATGCCGCGAAATGTCGAATCCGACCAGTTCCGCCTTAGGGAGCATTTGCTGAATTTCGTAAATTAGGTGCGCCTTGCCGCAGCCCACGTCGAGAATCTTCGCGTCCGGCTTGAGTCCGTAGGTATCAATGATCTGCTCGGCAACGGGCTGCCAGCGGCCGTCGTATTTGTAACCGCCATAACCAAAGCGGCGATCCCCGTCCCAGTAATCAAACTCGTACTCTTTGGCCTTAAGCATGCAGGCAACCTTGTCGTCTACCATGCGGTCAAGGTATTTGCGCGCCGTTCGCTTATGCAACGGCGTGAAGAAGTTCATCAACTGACCCATGAGCCTATGGAATACCAAATA
>VHDH01000236.1 GCA_016871445.1 Verrucomicrobiota bacterium
ACATACCAGTCGCAATACTCACTCCAGAAAAAGCGGTAGAGCGATTGCACGGCAGTGGCGAAGTTGTAGCTCGCGAGCGCGTCGCTGACCTCGCGGATGGCCTGGTCGAGGCGAAGGAGAATCCATCGGTCGTCGCTGGTGAGGAGGGCGGCGTTGATTTCACCCTGCACCTCGCCGCCCTGCATTTGCCGGAAGCGGCAGGCGTTCCAAAGCTTGTTGCAGAAGTTCCGGCCCAGTTCCACGTCCTTCTCATCGAAGAGCACGTCCTGGCCGAGCGGCGCGCTGCGCATGGTGCCGAAGCGGAGGGCGTCCGCGCCGTATTTGGCGATGAGTTCCAGCGGGTCGGGGGAGTTGCCGAGCGTCTTCGACATCTTGCGGCCCTGCTTGTCGCGGATGATGCCGGTGAAATAGACATTACGAAACGGCAGGTCCCCCATGTATTCGTAGCCCGCCATGATCATGCGGGCGACCCAGAAGAAGATGATGTCCGGCCCGGTGACGAGGTCGGTGGTCGGATAAAACTTCTTCAACGTCTCGTTGTTCTCCGGCCAGCCCATCGTGGCAAACGGCCAGAGCCAAGAGCTGAACCACGTGTCGAGCACGTCGGGGTCTTGGGTCCAGCCGCCACCCTTGGGCGCTTCAAGGCCGCAGTAAACTTCGTTACCGCGATACCACACCGGAATCTGATGCCCCCACCAAAGCTGGCGGCTGATGCACCAGTCCTGAATGTTCGTCAGCCAGTGGTCATAGACTTTCGCCCAGCGGTCGGGATGGAACTTCATCTGACCGACTGGAGCGTTGACAGCCGCCAACAGGTCACGCACTTTAAACCCAGCGTTCGGTGCAGGCTGGGTGTCCAACTTCCCCTCACGGGGATGCGCTTCCAGAGATTTACCACCGGACGCTATTTTTTTTGCCTTGTGGTCGTAATGCACCGTGCCGTCGCGGAACTCCTTGGCCGTAATCAGCACGCTGAACAGTTCCCCATCCAAGGACAAGGCCGCCACGAGCCGGTGAACCTGCTTGACCATGGGATTGGCGGGCTCATGCGGGGCGCTGGAGAGCCAGACAGCCTTTTGAATCAACTCGGGCAGCACGACCACGGCCTTGATGTTCGCCACGCCCAGATTGCTGAAGGCGTGCGACAAGCCCTGCCGACCCACGCGAATCTCCAGCCCTGAGTCCAGGTTCTTGAACGGATGACCAAGGAGGCGGTGACTGCGTGCGTAGGCCAGCGCCGCTTGCCGCAGATCCTTGATGGTTTTGCCCACCAACTCACGCCCCGTGGCCGTGACGATGGCGGCGGTTTTTTCCACCAAGGCGGTCTGCTCCACACACGCCTTGCTCACCTCCACGCTCGGATACTTGAGGAACCACTGCTCGCTCAAGCGCGGCTCGATGGGCACGTCGGCGCGTTGGCTGAAGCCCACGTTGTTCTCGTAAGGCTTTTCCTCCGCGAGCGCGCCTTGCTCGGCGAGCTTCTCCGACGCCAGCTTGCGCGCCTTGAAGCGGTCCAGCCCGCGCAGGTCCGCGCCGGCGAGGTCGTTCATGGTGCCGTCGGCGTTCATGATGTCCACGAGCGGCAGCTTGTGGCGTGAGCC